>NZ_JBMKJN010000084.1:0-508 GCF_049236805.1 Enterobacter cloacae complex sp. XAL002 | reverse complement strand
GGAGCCCATTCGCCAGTGGGTGCTCAGCTTTCCTTTCCAGCTACGCTTTTTGCTGGCTCGCCATCCCCAGCTGATGGGCCAGGTCTTGAGTATCGTCTATCGTACACTCTCAACTCATCTGATCAAAAAAGCCGGTTACACCAAAGCCTCTGCACAAACTGGCTCAGTGACTCTTATCCAACGCTTTGGCTCCGCGCTAAATCTCAATGTCCACTACCACATGCTGTTTCTCGATGGTGTCTATGCCGAAGATGACTATGGCAAGCAACGCTTCCATCGTGTCAAGGCACCCACTTACGATGAGCTGAATACGCTCGCTCACACCCTCAGCCATCGCATCGCTCGCTGCATGGAAAAGCGTGGGATTTTGGAGCGTGATGCCGAGAATACGTGGTTGACACTGGAAGAGGGCGAAGACGATACGCTGACTCAATTACATGGTGCTTCGGTTACGTATCGCATTGCCGTCGGCCCCCAGCAAGGGCGCAAAGTCTTCACCCTGCAAACC
>NZ_JBMKJN010000083.1:0-537 GCF_049236805.1 Enterobacter cloacae complex sp. XAL002 | reverse complement strand
CGTCAGAGGCAGAAAACGTTGCTTAACGTGAGTTTTCGTTCCACTGAGCGTCAGACCCCTATTAAGCCGGTCCATCATTTTCTGTATATCTCTCATCAATTTTTATATCCGGCCTGAAGTGCACCGTTCAAGCACACCGATCAGGCAGTTAGTCACTAGTTAACTCTTTACTAGAGACTAAATTCCATTGATTTACGTGACAACGTCACGTCATTAAGGTTTGCAAATGCCTAATTTTCATACTATGGGATTTAATTAGGAGTAAATCCCACAGGTTTACATAAAGCTGACATTTAAAAGTGTTAAAAATCAATCAGATAGAAAGAAAAGGCTCTCCGGAAGAACTCTTCTCATTATTTCGCCGCCCGGGGTTATTGCTGACAGATCTGAAAGTGCTAATATGTTAGTCATTAGTAATTAGTAAAGCCTTTACTAAACGCGTTTCTACGTAAATTCTATTGGTTTTAGAGGGTCCTACTGTCCGAAGACAATAAAGTTGTACACAAAGCACTAAAGTTGTAACCATTCTCAAAAAAC
>NZ_JBMKJN010000082.1:0-540 GCF_049236805.1 Enterobacter cloacae complex sp. XAL002 | reverse complement strand
TCACCTTCTGTTATTCCTAACATTTCAGCAAATGTTTTTGCTTCTATAGTTACTGACTTCATTTAATTAACTCTCATGGTATCGATTTTCTTTACCGGCATCTTTAACAATGGTGCTCGTTTCTAGTGTTGCTGCGGTACGCTTCATCATCGTCTGCGGGGCGGTTGCGATAGTGAAGGAGCTGCCGGGCGTGAGCAAATCTATCAGGCGCTGGCCGCTGATAATCTCCATCCGTTCACTGGCAATACTGACAGATTTTGAACCTGCGCCGGTTTTCCCGGTATGGCAAAACAGACCGCGACAGTTATGACGTTTAAGCAACTTCTCGAACTCCTGTACGTGCTGTAAAGCAATATGGCCGCGATAGCGTTTAGCCTGAATAAGATAGCGATATTTTCCTATTATTACCTGGCCGTCAATGCCTCCATCGCCGGTATAGCGTTTGTTTCTGATGGTTCTGAAGCCATGCGCTTCAAATCCTTCCAGCAACAGTTCTTCAAACACAAAAGGATCAATTTTCCTCAGGTAGTTAATTTTTTG
>NZ_JBMKJN010000081.1:0-555 GCF_049236805.1 Enterobacter cloacae complex sp. XAL002 | reverse complement strand
TCCAATCTTCTTGATAACGCCACTTTCAGAAAAGAACTCGAGAAAATTCTTAAGGACCCGGCGCTGTCTCAGGAATTACGCGACGAAATGAGTGCACTGGCCCCGAAATAAGCGGCATGTGTAATTTAATGGATTAACCGGGAATATGCTGATGTCTGTGAATAGTGAAACCGCCTCCGCGCAGGGGCAGACCATCGTACTGGAAAAAGAGGGCGTTTACGCCTCCCTGTTTGAAAAAATCAACCTGACTCCGGCCTCGAGCCTGGGTGATATCAATGCGTTTCTGGATGATGCCGCGCTTTCTGACGCGCCGGCGGGTGAACGCCTGACGGCGGCGATGCAGGTGTTTATGGACTGCATCCGCAAATCCGGTCAGCCCGTGGAGAAGCTCGACAAAACGCTGATTGACCACCATATCGCCGAACTGGATTTCCAGATCAGCCGTCAGCTGGATGCCGTAATGCATCACCAGGCGTTCCAGAAGGTGGAGTCCCTGTGGCGCGGCCTGAAGCAGCTGGTGGACAACACCGACTACCGCCAGAATGTGAAAACCGA
>NZ_JBMKJN010000080.1:0-655 GCF_049236805.1 Enterobacter cloacae complex sp. XAL002 | reverse complement strand
GATTGAGCCAAGCGATAGCATTGGCGAGTAACGCGATGCCGGCGAACATCGGCAGCAGGATGCCAATGAATAGCCCCTCGTACTGGCTCAAGAAGCCCAGTCCGATGGCCGCGCCAAAGCTGGCGATGGCAGGAAAACAGGCGGCGCAGCCCATCGCGGAAACGACGCTGCCGAGCGCGCCGGTTTTGCCAGCGATGCGCGTGATGAGTCCCATGTGTCGCTCCCGAGTTCGGTTAACGGATCAGCGTTTGAGGCTGGACGGATAGCCCGCGTCCTCGGTCGCCTTGGTCAACTTCTGGACGTTGGTCTTGGCATCGTCGAAGGTGACGACGGCCTGGCGCTTGTCGAAACTTACGTCGGTCTTGCTCACGCCCTCAACCTTGGAAAGCGCGTGCTTGACAGTGATCGGGCAAGAGGCGCAGGTCATGCCAGGCACGGACAGCGTGACGGTCTGGGTGGCGGCCCACACGGGGGCAACAACGGCAGCGAGGGCGAGGGCGGCAAACAGTTTTTTCATGATGAACTCCTGTGATTAATAGAAAAATGGCATGACGTAGGGAAATCCGAGCGAGACCAGGACCAGCGCGGCCACGATCCAGAAAATGAGCTTGTAAGTAGCTCGCACTTGGGGAATCGCGCAGACCTCACCCGGTTT
>NZ_JBMKJN010000079.1:0-662 GCF_049236805.1 Enterobacter cloacae complex sp. XAL002 | reverse complement strand
AGCAGTTCAGCCACGTACTTCTGGTCATAGATTTCCAGCACCTGCCCGAGCAGCTTTTTATCATTTTCCTGTCGCAGTTGTTCTTCCGCTTCTGCTTTCTCAAGCAGATCCTGCGCCAGTAATTCAAATTCAGACATATTGCCTCCATTGGGTCTTATGGGTGAAACTGTATCACTCATTTGACCCAGATTGAATGTTTTTATCTGGATATTTAAACAGGTTTATTGTTAGGTAACGCACGTTGGCCACGCTGGAGCGTCTTCTGGGCCTGCTGTCGGCCTTTGAGGTCGTGGTATGGATGACGGATGGCTGGCCGCTGTATGAATCCCGCCTGAAGGGAAAGCTGCACGTTATCAGCAAGCGTTACACTCAGCGCATTGAGCGACATAACCTGAATCTGAGACAACATCTGGCAAGGCTGGGACGGAAGTCACTGTCGTTCTCAAAATCGGTGGAGCTGCATGACAAGGTCATCGGGCATTATCTGAACATAAAACACTATCAGTAAGTTGGAGTCATTACCGGTTCTCTTTGTCTTTTAGTGATTCTATAAACCTCATTACGTCTGAATATAAAAATCTATTATTTGATTTATGTGGCTCATGAGGTTGTGGGATGGTCTTGTTTTTGAATGTGCCAGTTTTCTTAATGGCAAAGATTAA
>NZ_JBMKJN010000078.1:0-675 GCF_049236805.1 Enterobacter cloacae complex sp. XAL002 | reverse complement strand
GCGACGCCAGAGACCGAGGGTTAGATCATGCCTAGCATTCACCTTCCGGCCGCCCGCTAGCGGACCCTGGTCAGGTTCCGCGAAGGTGGGCGCAGACATGCTGGGCTCGTCAGGATCAAACTGCACTATGAGGCGGCGGTTCATACCGCGCCAGGGGAGCGAATGGACAGCGAGGAGCCTCCGAACGTTCGGGTCGCCTGCTCGGGTGATATCGACGAGGTTGTGCGGCTGATGCACGACGCTGCGGCGTGGATGTCCGCCAAGGGAACGCCCGCCTGGGACGTCGCGCGGATCGACCGGACATTCGCGGAGACCTTCGTCCTGAGATCCGAGCTCCTAGTCGCGAGTTGCAGCGACGGCATCGTCGGCTGTTGCACCTTGTCGGCCGAGGATCCCGAGTTCTGGCCCGACGCCCTCAAGGGGGAGGCCGCATATCTGCACAAGCTCGCGGTGCGACGGACACATGCGGGCCGGGGTGTCAGCTCCGCGCTGATCGAGGCTTGCCGCCATGCCGCGCGAACGCAGGGGTGCGCCAAGCTGCGGCTCGACTGCCACCCGAACCTGCGTGGCCTATACGAGCGGCTCGGATTCACCCACGTCGACACTTTCAATCCCGGCTGGGATCCAACCTTCATCGCAGAACGCCTAGAACTCGAAATCTAACGTCCGTTCGGG
>NZ_JBMKJN010000077.1:0-714 GCF_049236805.1 Enterobacter cloacae complex sp. XAL002 | reverse complement strand
GGATTCAGCCTGACCACCAAACTCGATATTACCGCTTTGCGTACTGCACTGGCGAAAACCGGTTATAAGTTTTATCCGCTGATGATTTACCTGATCTCCCGGGCTGTTAATCAGTTTCCGGAGTTCCGGATGGCAATGAAAGATAATGAACTGATTTACTGGGAACAGTCAGACCCGGTCTTTACTGTCTTTCATAAAGAAACCGAAACATTCTCCGCACTGTCCTGCCGTTATTTTCCGGATCTCAGTGAGTTTATGGCGGGTTATAACGCGGTAACAGCAGAATATCAGCATGATACCAGGTTGTTTCCGCAGGGAAATTTACCGGAGAATCACCTGAATATATCATCGTTACCCTGGGTGAGTTTTGACGGATTTAATCTGAATATCACCGGAAATGATGATTATTTTTCCCCGGTTTTTACAATGGCAAAGTTTCAGCAGGAAGGTGACCGCGTACTATTACCTGTTTCTGTACAGGTTCATCATGCAGTCTGTGATGGTTTTCATGCAGCAAGGTTTATCAATACACTTCAGCTGATGTGTGATAACATACTGAAATAAATTAATTAATTCTGTATTTAAGCCACCGTATCCGGCAGGATTGGTGGCTTTTTTTTATATTTTAACCGTAATCTGTAATTTCGTTTCAGAAGGCACTGTTGCAAAGTTAGCGATGAGGCAGCCTTTTGTCTTATTCAAAGGCCTTACATT
>NZ_JBMKJN010000076.1:0-779 GCF_049236805.1 Enterobacter cloacae complex sp. XAL002 | reverse complement strand
GGGAGCGTAAGCCAGTGACTTCGGCGTCAAATGAGGGTCTAACAAGTGGAGCTGCGGGTTAATTCTGGGTGATCTGGCTGCGATGCTTTTCAGCCTGCTGCTGATGAATAACGGAAGACTGACCATTATTCGCCTTCTCGTGCACAACAGCGGCTTTTTCATGCTCGTTCATTTCTGAAAATGACGTTGCTGATTCGTTGGTGGCCCCTGGTTTGCCTTTCATCATTTTTTTATGCATCTCCGCCATGTCCTGGTGGGCAGAAGCGTTGCCGTTTTGCATCATTTCATGGGACATTGCAGCCTGATCGTGTCCGCTCATATCCATCATTGTCATACTGTCTCCCTGAACAGCGCTTTTTTCAGAGGTTGACTGCATCTGATGGGCGGGTGCCTGGGCATTATTTACCTGGTCATGCATGTTCATTGTCTCTGCAGCCATGGCGGATGAAGCGACAGCCATAATGGCAACAAATGATACAAGGATCTTTTTCATGGTTGGGTCTCCGGTGTTTTCATACCCAAACAATCAACGGCTTATAACAGAGAAAGCATTTGATCTCAGGGCGGGTTATTCATCACTCCAGGAACCAGGCGATTGCGTTATCACTCTGCTCCTGATTTATGTATGATTATAAAAAACCGCCTCTGTTTATCGCGTGACTGAATGATGACAATTTTGTCACCTTCCAGGTTTCTCCTGAAGAACGGGATTAATCCATTAACAGGCGCACACTGAACACAATTTCCCGCCCCTGCTGTTCTGCTGACAGCTCGCCGCC
>NZ_JBMKJN010000075.1:0-856 GCF_049236805.1 Enterobacter cloacae complex sp. XAL002 | reverse complement strand
GTCTGGTCTTTATTTCTGTTTTTCTGGGCTGGCTGACCACACGTATTGGTCTGAAACCGCTACGGGAAATGACCAGTCTGGCTTCCTCCATGACCGTACACAGCCTGGATCAGCGTCTTAATCCCGATTTGGCTCCGCCGGAAATTTCTGAGACCATGCAGGAGTTCAATAACATGTTCGATCGCCTGGAGGGGTCATTCCGGAAACTGTCAGATTTCTCGTCTGACATCGCGCATGAGCTGCGCACAGCGGTCAGTAATCTGATGATGCAGACGCAGTTTGCACTGGCTAAGGAAAGGGATGTTTCGCATTACCGCGAAATCTTATTCGCTTACCTGGAAGAACTGAAAAGGTTGTCACGAATGACCAGTGATATGCTTTTTCTGGCACGTTCAGAGCATGGTCTGCTGCAGCTGGATAAACATGATGTGGATCTGGCCGCCGAACTGAATGAATTACGTGAGCTGTTCGAGCCTCTGGCAGACGAAACAGGAAAGACAATCACCGTTGAAGGAGAGGGCGTTGTTGCCGGAGACAGCGATATGCTGCGACGTGCTTTCAGTAACCTGCTTTCCAATGCAATCAAGTATTCTCCCGATAACACCTGTACAGCGATACACCTTGAGCGTGACAGTGACTGTGTGAACGTGATGATTACGAATACGATGTCCGGCCAGGTTCCCGCTAATCTGGAACGTTTGTTTGATCGGTTCTATCGAGCTGATTCATCAAGGGTCCACAACACGGAAGGCGCGGGGCTGGGATTATCAATTACAAGGTCGATCATTCATGCTCATGGCGGCGAGCTGTCAGCAGAACAGCAGGGGCGGGAAATTGTGTTCAGTGTGCGCCTGTT
>NZ_JBMKJN010000074.1:0-974 GCF_049236805.1 Enterobacter cloacae complex sp. XAL002 | reverse complement strand
AACAGGCGCACTTTGAACACAATTTCCCGCCCCTGCTGTTCTGCTGACAGCTCGCCGCCGTGAGCATGAATGATCGACCTTGTAATTGATAATCCCAGCCCCGCGCCTTCCGTGTTGTAGAACCTTGATGAGTCTGCGCGATAGAACCGGTCAAACAAACGTTCCAGATTAGCGGGAACCTGGCCGGACATCGTATTCGTAATCATCACGTTCACACAGTCACTGTCACGCTCAAGGTGTATCGCTGTACAGGTGTTATCGGGAGAATACTTGATTGCATTGGAAAGCAGGTTACTGAAAGCACGTCGGAGCATATCGCTGTCTCCGGCAACAACGCCCTCTCCTTCAACCGTGATTGTCTTTCCTGTTTCGTCTGCCAGGGGCTCGAACAACTCACGTAATTCATTCAGTTCGGCGGCCAGATCCACATCATGTTTATCCAGCCGCAGCAGACCATGCTCTGAACGTGCCAGAAAAAGCATGTCACTGGTCATTCGTGACAACCTTTTCAGTTCTTCCAGGTTAGCGAATAAAATTTCGCGGTAATGCGAAACATCCCTTTCCTTAGCCAGTGCAAACTGCGTCTGCATCATCAGATTACTGACTGGTGTGCGCAGCTCATGCGCGATGTCAGACGAGAAATCTGACAGTTTCCGGAATGCCCCCTCCAGGCGATCAAACATATTATTGAACTCCTGCATGGTCTCAGAGATTTCCGGCGGAGCCAGATCGGGATTTAGACGCTGATCCAGGCTGTGTACAGTCATGGAGGAAGCCAGACTGGTCATTTCCCGTAACGGTTTCAGACCAATACGTGTGGTCAGCCAGCCCAGAAAAACAGAAATAAAGACCAGACCGATATTGAACCAGAACAGCCAGGTACTGAGTTTGTCCATAAACAGGGTGTGATACCCGGTATCCGTGGCAACCGTAATGATGACATGTTTGCTTTTACCCTGTTCCGGCGTCACGGC
>NZ_JBMKJN010000073.1:0-1006 GCF_049236805.1 Enterobacter cloacae complex sp. XAL002 | reverse complement strand
TGTACTGCACCCATTTTGTTGGACGATGAAATGGAATAGTCCCTGATATGTCAAAGCCAAAATACCCCTTCGAAAAGCGCCTTGAAGTCGTGAATCACTACTTCACAACTGATGATGGTTACAGGATCATCTCTGCACGTTTTGGTGTGCCTCGAACCCAGGTCAGGACGTGGGTTGCCCTCTATGAAAAACATGGAGAAAAAGGTTTAATTCCCAAACCTAAAGGCGTTAGTGCTGATCCAGAGTTGCGCATTAAGGTCGTGAAAGCCGTGACCGAGCAGCAGATGTCCCTCAATCAGGCTGCTGCTCACTTTATGCTTGCTGGTAGTGGTTCTGTAGCCAAGTGGCTGAAAGTCTATGAGGAGCACGGAGAAGCTGGTTTACGCGCACTCAAGATCGGCACCAAAAGAAACATTACAATGTCAGTTGATCCAGAAAAAGCGGCGTTAGCATTGGAGCTGTCGAAAGACCGACGTATTGAGGATCTTGAAAGACAAGTTCGATTCCTTGAAATGCGGCTTACGTATCTAAAAAAGCTGAAAGCCTTAGCTCATCCCGCGAAAAAGTGAAAGTACTCAACGAGCTAAGGCAGTTTTACCCTCTTGATGAGCTTCTCAAGGCAGCGGAGATACCGCGCAGTACGTTTTATTACCATCTAAAGGCTCTCAGCAAGCCTGATAAGTATGCGGATGTTAAAAAGCGTATTGGTGAGATTTATCACGAGAATAAAGGTCGTTACGGATACCGTAGGGTAACGTTGTCTCTCCATCGAGACGGGGAACGGATTAACCATAAAGCCGTTCAGCGCCTGATGGGAACCCTCTCGCTTAAGGCAGCGATTAAGGTCAAGCGATACAGCTCCTACAGAGGAGAGGTAGGGCAAACCGCCCCCAATGTTCTCCAAAGGGATTTCAAGGCTACACGGCCAAACGAGAAGTGGGTTACCGACGTTACTGAATTTGCAGTCAATGGGCGAAAGCTGTATTTGTCTCCAGTAATAGATCTC
>NZ_JBMKJN010000072.1:0-1034 GCF_049236805.1 Enterobacter cloacae complex sp. XAL002 | reverse complement strand
GGGCCGTCTCCCGGTCCAGCTTTCCTTCGCGCTTCAATTCGGTGATCGCTGCACCATAGCTCGGCGCTTTGTCGGTATTGAGCGTGGCAGGCTTTTCCCAGTGCTTCAGGCCTCGCAGGGCCTTGCCCAGGAACCGCTTCGCTGCCTTGGCGCTGCGGGTCGGCGACAGGTAGAAATCGATCGTGTCGCCCCGCTTGTCGACTGCCCGGTACAGGTAGGTCCACTTGCCCCGCACCTTGACGTAGGTTTCATCCAGGCGCCAGCTCGGATCAAAGCCACGCCGCCAGAACCAGCGCAGCCGCTTCTCCATCTCCGGGGCGTAGCACTGGACCCAGCGATAGATCGTCGTATGGTCGACCGAAATGCCGCGTTCCGCCAGCATTTCCTCAAGGTCGCGATAGCTGATCGGATAGCGACAATACCAGCGCACCGCCCACAGGATCACATCACCCTGGAAATGGCGCCACTTGAAATCCGTCATCGTTCCGTCCGTCCAATCTCCGCCAAGCATGCTCAAGCTTCACGATTTTTGCAACAGAGCCCACACGAGTATTGAGCATAGTCGAGATTGGTGCAGATCACTTCTGATATTGAACTGTCAGGAGCTGGCTGCACAACAGCCATTACGCCCAATCAACTGGTGCAGTCGTCTTCTGAAAATGACATTTGGTATCTCTCATAAACGGATGTTTTTGAGAGAACTATCTTCGGCCTTCACACGCACGAAAGGCGGCGAAGCTCCGCCGTTAATCCGTCCGCCGGAGATCTCGCCCAGGCAGGCTGAAGGCCGAGCAAGCCTGACAGGCCCGAAAAGCCCGGCACGGGCGTCGGCGGCGATGACGGCGGCGGCATTATCCAGGGTTGATGATGGAAGTGGAGGATATCGACAACCTCTCGCGCAACCAAGACATCGCGGTCGGACTGCAAGTGATCTTGAAGCCACGGGCCCGTCCCACCCCGACATGGACCTCGATGCCCGAACGGACGTTAGATTTCGAGTTCTAGGCGTTCTGCGATGAAGGTTGGATCCCAGC
>NZ_JBMKJN010000071.1:0-1187 GCF_049236805.1 Enterobacter cloacae complex sp. XAL002 | reverse complement strand
CAATACAGGTATTACGTCAATAGTCGTCAACCGGGGAAGCCGTCCAACACGTATTCATCAGGCTTACATTCTGAGACGAACGTGGTTCTCGTATTACAGTGGCTCATCCTGGTCATATCAGGAGGCTTACACCACGGGCAATACCACTAAAGCCAGTGATGGTACTCTGAAAGCAGCATCTCCGGTCGCTCGTATCGTTGCGAGTGCTGATACATGCCTGCGCTCAGATATTGCTGAGGATGGTTTTACATGGTGCGGCTGCGGTACGGCGAATACCGAAGCTGAAGGGATCGAAATTTCCCGGCTCGATGTGGGAGTTTATGTGTTGACTGGTTCGGCAGGCCTTGCATCTGAGGGATGGCAGTTACTGCCGCCAATGGACCCTGGCGGCATGGGGGAACTGGGTGTAGTTGAGGCAGAGCAAACCGAAAACGGCGGACTGACTATCCGCCTGTTTAAGCGAAAATACCTGCTGGGCGATAAGGGGGAGATCGTCAAAACGAAAGGGGAACCGATGGACGTGCCGGTGAACAGCTGGATCGATGTTCGCCTGGATATGCCTGATGATTCTGTCTTTAATCAGCGGATGAGACAGGAGCCACAGCTTGAGCCTCTTTCTCCAGCTCTCTGACACGGATTGTCAGGGCTTTGATGGCAGCAAGCGCATCGAGCACTAGAGGGTTGAGGTCAAGTGTCATTTTTCCCGATTTCTCAGCTGAATGAACATACTGGGGATCTATCTTTTCCAGTTCCTGAGCAATAACGCCGCGGCGAATGACTTTATCTTCATCAGCAAGGTAGTAAAAGGTCTTAAAATCCATTGCCGCGATGTTTAACAGCGATTCGTTTAAATCCAGATCCCCGGTCACTTTCTTAAAGTTAATGTCCGATGTTCCTGCTGACTGAAATACCGTCCACGGTGCATCTGTTTTTGTAGTTTGAGGATTCGAGTTTAACAAAAATCGGCAGTACCCGGTCCCGCCAGTAGTCACCCACATTTGTGCTATTCGTTGAGTATTGTAAGAACTTTGGTAGCCACAACCGTTGGCCGGAGCCCAAATGGTGTCTCCAAAGGCGTCACTGATAAACGATGAATTTGCATCATTTGGCCTTGGAGCCTGGTATGTTCCAACCCCAAAAGCCCCCACTTGCATGACATTACCGGAGTCCGTTCCGACGTCCTTAGT
>NZ_JBMKJN010000070.1:0-1257 GCF_049236805.1 Enterobacter cloacae complex sp. XAL002 | reverse complement strand
ACCGGATTTGCTGATGAGTTTTTCCATGCTAGTGAAGCCAGTGCCAGAGTTGATGATCTGCCCGTCAGCATCAGCGCCGTGCTGATGGCTGAAGCCTGCAATATCGGTCTGGAACCACTGATCAGATCAAATGTTCCTGCACTGACCCGACACCGGCTGAACTGGACAAAAGCGAACTATCTGCGGGCTGAAACTATCACCAGCGCTAATGCCAGACTGGTTGATTTTCAGGCAACGCTGCCACTGGCACAGATATGGGGTGGAGGAGAAGTGGCATCTGCAGATGGAATGCGCTTTGTTACGCCAGTCAGAACAATCAATGCCGGACCGAACCGCAAATACTTTGGTAATAACAGAGGGATCACCTGGTACAACTTTGTGTCCGATCAGTATTCCGGCTTTCATGGCATCGTTATACCGGGGACGCTGAGGGACTCTATCTTTGTGCTGGAAGGTCTTCTGGAACAGGAGACCGGGCTGAATCCAACCGAAATTATGACCGATACAGCAGGTGCCAGCGAACTTGTCTTTGGCCTTTTCTGGCTGCTGGGATACCAGTTTTCTCCACGCCTGGCTGATGCCGGTGCTTCGGTTTTCTGGCGAATGGACCATGATGCCGACTATGGCGTGCTGAATGATATTGCCAGAGGGCAATCAGATCCCCGAAAAATAGTCCTTCAGTGGGACGAAATGATCCGGACCGCTGGCTCCCTGAAGCTGGGCAAAGTACAGGTTTCAGTGCTGGTCCGTTCATTGCTGAAAAGTGAACGTCCTTCCGGACTGACTCAGGCAATCATTGAAGTGGGGCGCATCAACAAAACGCTGTATCTGCTTAATTATATTGATGATGAAGATTACCGCCGGCGCATTCTGACCCAGCTTAATCGGGGAGAAAGTCGCCATGCCGTTGCCAGAGCCATCTGTCACGGTCAAAAAGGTGAGATAAGAAAACGATATACCGACGGTCAGGAAGATCAACTGGGCACACTGGGGCTGGTCACTAACGCCGTCGTGTTATGGAACACTATTTATATGCAGGCAGCCCTGGATCATCTCCGGGCGCAGGGTGAAACACTGAATGATGAAGATATCGCACGCCTCTCCCCGCTTTGCCACGGACATATCAATATGCTCGGCCATTATTCCTTCACGCTGGCAGAACTGGTGACCAAAGGACATCTGAGACCATTAAAAGAGGCGTCAGAGGCAGAAAACGTTGCTTAACGTGAGTTTTCGTTCCACTGAGCGTCAGACCCC
>NZ_JBMKJN010000069.1:0-1484 GCF_049236805.1 Enterobacter cloacae complex sp. XAL002 | reverse complement strand
GCTGGATTTGCTGAGGATGAAGGTGGAGGAAGGTGATGTCATTCTGGTTAAGAAGCTCGACCGTCTTGGCCGCGACACTGCCGATATGATCCAACTGATAAAGGAATTTGACGCTCAGGGCGTGGCAGTCCGGTTCATTGATGACGGGATCAGTACCGACGGTGATATGGGGCAAATGGTGGTCACCATCCTGTCGGCTGTGGCACAGGCTGAACGCCGGAGGATCCTAGAACGCACGAATGAGGGCCGACAGGAAGCAAAGCTGAAAGGAATCAAATTTGGCCGCAGGCGTACCGTGGACAGGAACGTCGTGCTGACGCTTCATCAGAAGGGCACTGGTGCAACGGAAATTGCTCATCAGCTCAGTATTGCCCGCTCCACGGTTTATAAAATTCTTGAAGACGAAAGGGCCTCGTGATACGCCTATTTTTATAGGTTAATGTCATGATAATAATGGTTTCTTAGACGTCAGGTGGCACTTTTCGGGGAAATGTGCGCGGAACCCCTATTTGTTTATTTTTCTAAATACATTCAAATATGTATCCGCTCATGAGACAATAACCCTGGTAAATGCTTCAATAATATTGAAAAAGGAAGAGTATGAGTATTCAACATTTTCGTGTCGCCCTTATTCCCTTTTTTGCGGCATTTTGCCTTCCTGTTTTTGCTCACCCAGAAACGCTGGTGAAAGTAAAAGATGCTGAAGATCAGTTGGGTGCACGAGTGGGTTACATCGAACTGGATCTCAACAGCGGTAAGATCCTTGAGAGTTTTCGCCCCGAAGAACGTTTTCCAATGATGAGCACTTTTAAAGTTCTGCTATGTGGTGCGGTATTATCCCGTGTTGACGCCGGGCAAGAGCAACTCGGTCGCCGCATACACTATTCTCAGAATGACTTGGTTGAGTACTCACCAGTCACAGAAAAGCATCTTACGGATGGCATGACAGTAAGAGAATTATGCAGTGCTGCCATAACCATGAGTGATAACACTGCTGCCAACTTACTTCTGACAACGATCGGAGGACCGAAGGAGCTAACCGCTTTTTTGCACAACATGGGGGATCATGTAACTCGCCTTGATCGTTGGGAACCGGAGCTGAATGAAGCCATACCAAACGACGAGCGTGACACCACGATGCCTGCAGCAATGGCAACAACGTTGCGCAAACTATTAACTGGCGAACTACTTACTCTAGCTTCCCGGCAACAATTAATAGACTGGATGGAGGCGGATAAAGTTGCAGGACCACTTCTGCGCTCGGCCCTTCCGGCTGGCTGGTTTATTGCTGATAAATCTGGAGCCGGTGAGCGTGGGTCTCGCGGTATCATTGCAGCACTGGGGCCAGATGGTAAGCCCTCCCGTATCGTAGTTATCTACACGACGGGGAGTCAGGCAACTATGGATGAACGAAATAGACAGATCGCTGAGATAGGTGCCTCACTGATTAAGCATTGGTAACTGTCAGACCAAGTTTACTCATA
>NZ_JBMKJN010000068.1:0-1602 GCF_049236805.1 Enterobacter cloacae complex sp. XAL002 | reverse complement strand
TGTACACAGACATTAAAGTTGTCTCCTTTAACATGAAAAAGACTTTAAAGTTGTCTACTTCTTCAGATAGACCTACTTAACAGGATACTAAGTAGGTCATCTCCTTTCTCGCGTAGCATCTCTCGACGTTCACAGCAGAGGACACGTTTCAAAATGTCATCCAAAATTTTTTTCCATTATCTGACGTTGGGTGATTTTGATGGTCAGCGAGTAGAGGCTTTAACAATGTGGGTTGCCCTGAGCAAAGTAAGGGAAGTAGATGTACCAGAAATGTACGCGTTGCCTTGCATGAAGGGGGGCATCTTAAAGCTCATTGATTAAACAAACTCACTATGCCGCTACAAACAGCCCAAAACCGTCACTTGATAACGTGTTATTTAGATAAATTAATGCTCAGGGCTTTTAGCCAAACTGTCACTTGATGTAAGAATCCAGAACCTTCAGCACAACGTCCAGGTCTTCTTCTCGTTTCTGTTCTTCACTTTCATGAACAATATGTTCAGTCAAATGTCCTTTAATCACTTCACGCAATAAACCATTCACGGCACCACGTATGGCGGCTATTTGTTGCAGTACAGCGGCACATTCGTGAGGTTCATCAAGCATTTTTTTCAGCGCAGCAACCTGCCCCTGGATCTTGCTTGTACGTGCTTTCAGTTTTTGTTTATCGCGGATGGTATGTGACATGTGGGCTCTCACTCTCCTGGATATTTTATGTAACTATACCAGCGTTATTCTACTGGGGGGTAGTATATTTTACTGGGGGGGAGTAGAATCCGGCCTACACTTAATAACCAAGAATGATTCTCATGAACGAATTTACGACACTTCTTCAGCAAGGCAACGCATGGTTTTTCATCCCCAGCGCCATTCTGCTTGGCGCGCTTCATGGACTGGAGCCCGGGCACTCCAAAACAATGATGGCAGCATTCATCATTGCTATAAAAGGCACCGTACGTCAGGCCGTGATGCTGGGTGTCGCGGCAACATTGTCGCACACTGCAGTCGTATGGCTGATTGCTTTTGGAGGGATGTATATCAGTAATAAATTTACCGCAGAATCAGCCGAACCCTGGCTACAGATGGTCTCTTCAGTGATCATCCTTGGTACGGCTTTTTGGATGTTCTGGCGAACCTGGAGCGGTGAGAAAAACTGGCTGGAGGGAATGCAGGAGAATGAACATCATCACCATGACGAAACAAGGTTGATCGATACTGGCCATGGAAAAGTTGAACTGTCCATTTTTGAAGAAGGACAACTTCCCCACTGGCGGCTACGCACTCTTAGTGGCCAAAGATGGGCTTCTGAAGATATCTCATTAACCACACTTCGGGAAAACAGTACGATCTCTCAGACTTTTGAATTTGTTGATCATGGTGATTATCTGGAGTCAACATCTCCCATCCCTGAGCCTCACAGTTTCAACGTACGTCTGTCTCTGGGACATCGTGGTCATGTCCATGACTATGATGTGGCGTTCGCTGAACACGACCATGACCATGACCACTCTGAGCTTGATGGGCTGGATGTGAATTCGAAAGAGTATCAGGACGCTCACGAACTGGCTCATGCCAATGACATAAAACGCCGCTTCGACGGGA
>NZ_JBMKJN010000067.1:0-1611 GCF_049236805.1 Enterobacter cloacae complex sp. XAL002 | reverse complement strand
GATTATGACAACGGCGGAAGGGGCAAGCTTAGTAAAGCCCTCGCTAGATTTTAATGCGGGCATTATTTAAATCAAGTTGCCATGTCACTGAATACTCGTCCTAGAAAGGCGTTAGATTGGCTTACACCATTAGAGAAATTTGCTCAGCTTGTTGATTATCATATGGCTTTTGAAACTGTCGCACCTCATGTTTGAATTCGCCCCATATTTTTGCTACAGTGAACCAAATTAAGATCATCTATTTACTAGGCCTCGCATTTGCGGGGTTTTTAATGCTGAATAAAAGGAAAACTTGATGGAATTGCCCAATATTATGCACCCGGTCGCGAAGCTGAGCACCGCATTAGCCGCTGCATTGATGCTGAGCGGGTGCATGCCCGGTGAAATCCGCCCGACGATTGGCCAGCAAATGGAAACTGGCGACCAACGGTTTGGCGATCTGGTTTTCCGCCAGCTCGCACCGAATGTCTGGCAGCACACTTCCTATCTCGACATGCCGGGTTTCGGGGCAGTCGCTTCCCACGGTTTGATCGTCAGGGATGGCGGCCGCGTGCTGGTGGTCGATACCGCCTGGACCGATGACCAGACCGCCCAGATCCTCAACTGGATCAAGCAGGAGATCAACCTGCCGGTCGCGCTGGCGGTGGTGACTCACGCGCATCAGGACAAGATGGGCGGTATGGACGCGCTGCATGCGGCGGGGATTGCGACTTATGCCAATGCGTTGTCGAACCAGCTTGCCCCGCAAGAGGGGATGGTTGCGGCGCAACACAGCCTGACTTTCGCCGCCAATGGCTGGGTCGAACCAGCAACCGCGCCCAACTTTGGCCCGCTCAAGGTATTTTACCCCGGCCCCGGCCACACCAGTGACAATATCACCGTTGGGATCGACGGCACCGACATCGCTTTTGGTGGCTGCCTGATCAAGGACAGCAAGGCCAAGTCGCTCGGCAATCTCGGTGATGCCGACACTGAGCACTACGCCGCGTCAGCGCGCGCGTTTGGTGCGGCGTTCCCCAAGGCCAGCATGATCGTGATGAGCCATTCCGCCCCCGATAGCCGCGCCGCAATCACTCATACGGCCCGCATGGCCGACAAGCTGCGCTGAGCCATGGCTGACCACGTCACCCCCAATCTGCCATCGCGCGATTTCGATGTGACAGAGGCGTTTTATGCGAAGCTGGGCTTTGCGACGAGTTGGAAGGATCGCGGCTGGATGATCCTGCAGCGCGGCGGTTTGCAGCTCGAATTCTTCCCCTATCCTGACCTCGACCCAGCTACGAGCTCGTTCGGCTGTTGCCTGCGGTTGGATGATCTCGATGCCATGGTGGCATTGGTGAACGCGGCGGGAGCCGAGGAAAAAAGCACCGGCTGGCCGCGCTTCAAAGCTCCGCAACTGGAGGCGAGCGGCCTGAGGATCGGCTACCTGATCGATCCCGACTGCACGCTGGTGCGGCTGATCCAGAACCCCGACTGACCGCATGCCCGCGAAAATCAAGATTTGCGGGATCAGCACACCCGAGGCGCTCGATGCGACCATCGCGGCGCGGGCGGGTATAGGAAGTATAAACCACCTTTTTGCTCCTCATCCGAAGTATCTTACCTGAAATT
>NZ_JBMKJN010000066.1:0-1614 GCF_049236805.1 Enterobacter cloacae complex sp. XAL002 | reverse complement strand
TGGGCGTTAATTTCGAGCAGCAACTCCGTTAAATCCACCGGAGGGAGTAGATCACTGATCATTTTGCTCAGTCGTTTCAGACTGTCCGGCTCATCAAGACTGGCGAGGGGAGAAATTGTCAACCGGGGCTTCGGGCCAGAAACATCGAGTTCGACAGCCTCATTTTCGCAAAGACGTGCAGCAACCTGTCTGTAACGACTATCAAGCTGATGACCCAGAGATTTTATTGCTTCCTGCGGGTCTGTCGGGTGCCCCAAAGAACGATAAACCTTAATCCGGTTTGCCTGCCAGTCAGCACCCTGTAGTAATCTTGCACGAGGATCTCCCCACCGGTTACTGCCGGTAACGTAGACATCCCTCCGCCTCAGACTATCCTGCAGTTTACTGAGAAAGCAGAGCGTGTATCCCCTGCGGGTGATATGTTTTTCCTTGTTAATCACCAGCCGTTTCCATGACCGACTGATAATTTCCGTTGGTGCGTCGTCAAAAAACTGCCGCCGTGAGCTGAACTCCCGGCTGAGGTAGTCACAGGCATTCAGAGTGGTAACCCCGGCAGGTGCGGATGAAAATTTAACGGTATTCAGCAGATGGGGCAGGAAACGACGAACGCGCCCGTACTGCTCCACCATTTCTTCATGAAAATTATCGTCTGAGGGCCGGGCAATTTCACGGACAAGCGTGATGATTTCAGCCAGCTTTTGCCTTGGGATGTAGCTGAACACCTCAGCACGAATCGATTCGTCCGGTGTTTCTTCTTTCAGCAGGTACGAACATGCGCTGGCGAGCGCCAATGCAGATTTATCCAGATCCTTCAGCGAGCGGAGCCGTTTTTTCTGCCCAATCTTTCTGGCGTCACGGATGATAACGGCCAGCATGGCGTCCAGAACGTCCAATGCATCATCCAGCGCCAGCGTTTCCCATGCAAGGACAAAGGCAACCAGAACCGCCATCCTTTTCTGCGGTGACATCCTGGCAATATTGAACACCGAAGTCATACCAGCATAACGTGCGAGATTTTTCAGGCGCACAGCCGGGAGTGTACTCAGGTTTTCAGCATGCAGGCCAAAATCGTTCAGAGTTTTCCAGCGTTCAATTGCTTCATTAAACGCCGGACCACTGATGGTCACAGGGCCCTTTTTCAGTGATTCCAGTAAAGACAGGCGGCTGCAATCAGTTGGCCCCAGCAGCATCTCCAGCTGTGAACGCTGTTCGGCTGACGGTATCAGTGCCAGTTTGTTCCACAGGCGCAACGTCGCCTTTTCCCTTACCTCTGAAATCAACCGGGTCAGCGTAGTGGCTCCGGGGAGAATAATACGATGTTGCATAAGCCACCCTGTCGCCAGATCGAAAAGCAGGCCAGGACGTTCGTTGCTTATCCAGCTCCGGGTATATAAAAGACGGGTAAGGCGAAATGTCCAGGGCCAGGCAAATTCACGATACTGATAGTGCTGACGTATCAGCGCTGCATGCTCACGGCGGGTATTTTCCCTCTGACCGTATTCTGCAAGAACGGTGATATCACGAATCCCGAGCTGTCTGGCGGTAAAATGCCGGACGCCGGAAGGAATATGATTCATATCGGTGAGGAAGGTGCCCAGAAAACGGACACATCCA
>NZ_JBMKJN010000065.1:0-1617 GCF_049236805.1 Enterobacter cloacae complex sp. XAL002 | reverse complement strand
ATTTCAGGTAAGATACTTCGGATGAGGAGCAAAAAGGTGGTTTATACTTCCTATACCCAGTAGTGTTCCCCTGTCGGTTTGGTTGGGGTCGATGCCCCACTTTGGGCGCGGCGTTGGGCGCCGCAAGATGAAAGCTCTGTGTGAAGGCTTGGATATTAAGACCTTGGATGATTTCAATGCCATCACCGAAGAGCAGATCGTTAGCGTCGACAAATTCAGCTACAAAACTGCCGCAAAAGTGCTTGCAGGTATGGCTGAACATGCCGAGCTATTCAACAAGATTCAATCAATCATCGGGTTCAAACAGCAGGTCACTTCGGGGGATCGTTTTACCGGTGAGAAGATCGTGATCACCGGTTTTCGTGACGCGGCCTTGGAGAAGCTGATTGAAGCTGAGGGTGGTGAAGTGCAATCATCAGTCTCGTCGAAGACCACCATGGTGATCGCGGCATCCACTTCCGGATCTTCCGGCAAATTGAAGAAAGTGCACGATCTCAACAACAGCGGAAAGGCAAATATCAAACTGATTGATCTGGCCACCTTCCGTAAGCAATATCTGGAACAACCAGCATCGACTGGTTTGGAGTTTTAATGAGTCACCCACAACTTGAGCTAATAGTCGCTGTGGATTCTAAGTTGGGATTCGGGAAAGGCGGCAAGATTCCATGGAAATGCAAAGAAGACATGGCGCGATTTACGCGGATTTCTAAAGAGATCCGCGTGTGCGTTATGGGGAAACACACGTATACTGACATGCGTGACATGCAGTTAGAAAAGGATGGCGCCGAGGAGCGAATCAAGGAGAAAGGAATTCTCCCCGAACGCGAATCGTTCGTGATCTCCTCGACGTTAAAACAAGAAGATGTCATAGGCGCTACTGTCGTTCCTGATCTTCGTGCTGTGATCAACCTGTATGAGAATACCGATCAACGCATTGCTGTCATTGGTGGGGAGAAGTTGTACATTCAAGCTCTTTCATCAGCAACGAAACTGCACATGACCATAATTCCAAGAGAGTTCGACTGTGATCGATTTATTCCTGTTGATCCGATCCAGAACAATTTTCACATTGATTCCAGTGCCAGCGAGACTGTGGAGGCAACCGTTGATGAGACTCAAGAGCGCATTCACTTTGCTACTTACGTGCGTAACAATCAGTAACGCGCTGGCAGTGGAAGAACAAGAACCAGAAACGAAGCAGACGGTGTTGGCCGTCTGCTTCGAAACATCATTATTGGCTCGAGAACTGATCGAGAATACCATTCTTGCGGACGACATCCAAAACAATACAGAAAAGATAGCTTTGCAGTTGTCGGAGCCCCTCCCCCCAACTTATAATGGGATTATTGCTGGGCTAAACAATGCTGTCGCCATGCGTGGGACAGCAAACGTTGAATCGCCATCAAGAGCATCCACAGATTTACGTGCAGCCGTCATCGGTTTATGGTGTATAAATGACACCATAGCCGCCCTGAATCAGACTGATAATGCAGTCTTACAGGACGGCGAGTTGCAACAAACACTTGTCGATTATTACAACAACTTATTGGCTGACATCGTTTGTCGTTTTCAGAAGACGGCTGCACTGAACGTCAGAAGCCGACTGCACTATAGCAG
>NZ_JBMKJN010000064.1:0-1662 GCF_049236805.1 Enterobacter cloacae complex sp. XAL002 | reverse complement strand
TATAACTGTTACCCATGTATCCGGTCTAAAGTGTTACCCATGTTTCCGGTTCATACCCTACGCTTACCGGGCCTACATGAGCCCGTAGGCCGGATAAGCGCAGCGCCATCCGGCAAACACTTCGCTCCATACCGAAGCATTGTGGTTTTTCCTCCTGCATTCTCTCCACACCCTCACAACGGAGAGACACCCATGATCGCAGTCCTTTTTGAAGCCAAAGCGGAGCCTCATCATCAGGCGCGCTATCTGCAGCTTGCCGCTGAACTCAAGCCTTTGCTGGCGGACATCGACGGCTTTATTGATATAGAACGTTTTCAGAGCCTGAGCATCGACGGCAAAATCCTGTCCCTTTCCTGGTGGCGGGATGAAGAGGCCGTCCGCCGCTGGAAGCAGAATGTCTTCCATCAGGCCGCGCAGGCCGAAGGCCGGGAGTCGATTTTTTCTTTCTACCGTATTCGCGTGGCGCAGCTGGTGCGGGAGTACAGCTCCGAAACGGGAGGGCACGCGGATGTATGACGTTCACGTGATTTTTAGCGACAGGCCCGGCGAGCTGGCGCGCTTTGGACAGCTGTTAGGCCGCAACGGCGTGGGGCTGGAGGGGGGCGGCGTTTTCGGTACGGATGCCCATTTCCTGGTGGAGGACGGGGAAAAAGCCCGCCGTGTGCTGCTCGACGCCGGGTTTACCGTGCAGGCGCTGCGAAAGCCGGTGATCAGAAAGCTTAAGCAGGAGCGTCCTGGCGAGCTGGGCGAGATAGCGGCGGCGCTGGCCGCAAAGGGCGTGTCTATCCTGACTCAGTACAGCGACCACGCGAATCACCTTATTCTGCTGACGGATGATGATAAGCTGGCCGCTGAGATCACCACACCCTGGGCGACAAATGTTAAAGACGAGCTTACCCTCTGATAACAGCGCGATGCTGGAAAAGGCCATTGCCGCTGTAGCGGCTGCAATGGCCGATCCGTCGCGCGTGAAAATGCTCTGTGCACTAATGGACGGGCGGGCGTGGACGGCCACCGAACTGAGTGCGGCGGCAGACGTTGCGCCGTCGACCGCCAGCGGGCATCTTGCCCGGCTGGTTGAAGGGCAGTTAATTACCTGCCTGTCGCAAGGGCGGCATCGTTATTATCGTCTTGCCGGGCACGACGTGGCGGCGCTGGTGGAACAGATGATGGAGCTTTCGTGGAGCCGCATTACCCCGCCGGAAACTACCGCGCCGAAAGCCATGCGGGAGGCGCGGACCTGCTATGACCATCTGGCGGGCGCGGTGGCGGTGCAGATCTACGATTTCATGCAGGCAGCAGGCTGGCTGGAGGCAGACGGTTCAGCGCTCACGCCGTATGGTCGGGAGCAATTTCTGAAGCTCGGCGTTTCGTTAAGCGCTCATTCGCGCCGAAAAGCGTGCTGCGCCTGCCTGGACTGGAGCGAGCGGCGGTTTCATCTCGGAGGCGAAGCCGGCGCAGCGCTGCTTCTTTATCTGGAAAGCAAAGGGTGGATCCAGCGGGTGGCGGGGTACAGGGAGGTGGTTGTGACGGCTTCAGGACAGGGCGCCATCTCCAGACATTTTAGCCGCTAAACTCCGCTGCGGGCTGTGCCCTCACTCTGCCCCTCTCCCTGTGGGCTGAGGGATCCCCAGTAATTTTTTTATGCAGAAGCAATAAAGT
>NZ_JBMKJN010000063.1:0-1975 GCF_049236805.1 Enterobacter cloacae complex sp. XAL002 | reverse complement strand
GGGCCGTCTCCCGGTCCAGCTTTCCTTCGCGCTTCAATTCGGTGATCGCTGCACCATAGGGGTCGTTTGCGGGAGAGGGCGAAATCCTACGCTAAGGCTTTGGCCAACGATATTCTCCGGTAAGATTGATGTGTTCCCAGGGGATAGGAGAAGTCGCTTGATATCTAGTATGACGTCTGTCGCACCTGCTTGATCGCGGCCGCGATAGCTAGATCGCGTTGCTCCTCTTCTCCATCCGCGTTCCAAGCTGCGGAAAGGCACCCATAAGCGTACGCCTGGTCGAGCAGGCGACGCGGATCGACGTCCAGCGCACGAGAGAATGCGTCCGCCATCTGTGCAATGCGTCTAGGATCGAGACAAAGGTCGTCTCTGTCAGCCGGATCGTAGAACATATTGGCGGCGCCAAAGCCCACTTCACCGACCAGACCGACGGGATCTATCACCAGCCAGCCGCGACTGGAGAACATGATGTTTTCATGATGCAGATCGCCATGTAGCCCACGCAGTTCCGAGGCATTGCTCATCATTTGATCGGCTATAATCGCCGCGTGGACGTAGTCAGTTTGACAACCTGCGTTTTGATCATCGCGCGCCCGCTGAAACAAAGCTGCAAAGCGATCCCGGATCGGGAGAAGGGCAGAAGGCAGGGGTTCCTCAGATGCGGCATACAGCTTCGCCATTAGTTCCGCTGCAATTTCGGTCGCCTGGTAGTCGCCGTGCTCGGCAACGATGTGAGAGAGCATTCGCTCCCCGGCATATTCGAGCAACATCAGATTGTTCTCACGACCGAGCAACCGGACTGCTCCCCTCCCATTGCGCCATACCAGATAGTCGGCCCCGCGCAGTTCATCAGCAATGTCTTCTATAGGTTTCAATCCCTTGACGATTGCAGGAGTCCCGTCTGGCAATGAAACTTTCCAAACGAGGCTGGAAAAGGTGTCCGCAATGAGAACAGGTTGCGAAACGTGCCAATGAGCAGGAAAAACAGGCGGCATGAACATCAACCCCAAGTCAGAGGGTCCAATCGCAGATAGAAGGCAAGGCGTTCGCGGTCGGGGGCTTCGATCCCCAATACATTGAATAGGACAGCGAAGGCGCGCTCTGCTTCATCTGGCGCTGCCCAGTTCTCTTCGGCGTTAGCAATCATGAGTGCCAAATCGGCATAGCGATCTGCTGTTCCGAGCCGCCCAAGGTCGATCAGACCCGTGCATTGAAGAGTTTTAGGGTCCACCATGAAGTTCGGCATGCAGGGATCACCATGGCAAACAACCATATCGGTGCGCTCTTGGTCGAGCCGCACCGGTAGCTCTCGTTCGACACGAGCCAAAAGATCGAGCTGCGGCGTACTCTTGTCCTCGTCCGGTAAGAAGTCGGGATTGACGGCATTGCGGGACACCACATCAACGGCGCGTCCGAACATTCGCGACAGCCTGCGCTCAAACGGACATTGATCAACCGATAGGCTGTGAACAGCGCCAAGTTGCTGCCCCATTGACGGCCACGCTTTGAGCAAATCCGCTCCAGACAGATCAGCCGCCGGTACTCCCGGAATTGCCGTTATCACCAAGCATGCACCCTCCTGTTCCTCCTGCCAGTTGATCACCTCGGGGCAAGCCACACCTCGACCTTTGAGCCAAATGAGGCGGTCACGCTCTCCAGCGAGCTCACCGCGGCGGGAAGCAGGTGCGATTTTCGCGAAGGCATGCCCGTCACCACGTCGAAAAACAAAATCACCAGATTCTCCGCCTCTGACAGGCAACCAGTCAGAATGCGATTCACCAAAAAAAATATTAGTTCGATTCAATGGAGGTTCCTTCAGTTTTCTGATGAAGCGCGGAGGTGGCTCAACCTGCGAAAAGAAACGAGTTGCTACGTAAGTCCGAGAACATGCTTTCCATGGTCTCTGAGCTCGCCTTGATGCCCGAGGCATAGACTGTACAAAAAAACAGTCATAACAAGCCATGAAAACCGCCAC
>NZ_JBMKJN010000062.1:0-2187 GCF_049236805.1 Enterobacter cloacae complex sp. XAL002 | reverse complement strand
AAGAAAAAGCCAGCCTTTCATGATATATCTCCCAATTTGTGTAGGGCTTATTATGCACGGCTTACAGCAGGCAAAATTTAACCAGAAAAAAGCCGCTGAATTACTGGGGCTGACTTACCATCAGCTTCGCGCTTTGCTGAAAAAACACCAGATTTAACGCACATTTGCAGATGTCATATTGGCGGATTTGACGCATAACCCCATCAGGGTTTACCATGACGCCATTACTGTATAAAAAAACAGGTACAAATATGGCTCTGGCACTCGTTGGCGAAAAAATTGACAGAAACCGTTTCACCGGTGAGAAAATTGAAAATAGTACATTTTTTAACTGTGATTTTTCAGGTGCCGACCTGAGCGGCACTGAATTTATCGGCTGTCAGTTCTATGATCGTGAAAGCCAGAAAGGGTGCAATTTTAGTCGTGCGATGCTGAAAGATGCCATTTTTAAAAGCTGTGATTTATCCATGGCGGATTTTCGCAATGCCAGTGCGCTGGGCATTGAAATTCGCCACTGCCGCGCACAAGGCGCAGATTTCCGCGGCGCAAGCTTTATGAATATGATCACCACGCGCACCTGGTTTTGTAGCGCATATATCACGAATACCAATCTAAGCTACGCCAATTTTTCGAAAGTCGTGTTGGAAAAGTGTGAGCTGTGGGAAAACCGTTGGATGGGTGCCCAGGTACTGGGCGCGACGTTCAGTGGTTCAGATCTCTCCGGCGGCGAGTTTTCGACTTTCGACTGGCGAGCAGCGAACTTCACACATTGCGATCTGACCAATTCGGAGTTGGGTGACTTAGATATTCGGGGCGTTGATTTACAAGGCGTTAAGCTGGACAACTACCAGGCGTCGTTGCTCATGGAGCGGCTTGGCATCGCGGTGATTGGTTAGCATTCACGGAGCGGTAAGTACCGCTCCCGCCCTTATACAATAGTGTCCGCCCTTGCCTTAAAAGTCACTTTCGACGCACAGAGCGTAAACGTTAGAGGGTTCCGGTCCCCCCATCAGAACACCAGACCTGACCAGACGTATAGCTGTTCTCCCGAGCGGCCAGGGTGACATAAAGCGGCGCGATTTCCACCGGTTGACCAGGGCGTCCCAGCGGCGCATTTGCCCCAAATTTCTCCACCTTTTCCTGCGGTTGACCACCACAGCACTGCAGTACAGTCCAGTATGGACCCGGCGCGACGGCATTGACACGGATCCCTTTCGGGGCCAGCTGTTTCGCCAGCGATTTAGTAAATGCCACGATAGCTGCTTTAGTCTGAGCATAATCAAGCAAGATTTCACTTGGCTCATAAGCCTGTACGGAGGAGGTATTAATTATCACGCTGTCTGGTGAAAGATGGGGTATGGCCGCTTTGGTGATCCAAAACATAGCGTAAACATTGGTTTTGAATGTTGCGTCGAAGTCTTCTGTGGTGAGTTCCTCAATTGACTCACAAAATTGCTGACGACCCGCATTATTGACGAGGATATCCAACCCTCCCAGTCCTTTTACCGCCTGTGTTACCAGATGACCGCAAAAAGCCTCATCACGGATATCGCCGGGGATGGCCAAAACATTTCTGCCTGCTTTTTTTATCAGATCGACCACTTCACGCGCATCGTCTTCTTCTTCAGGTAAATAGTTAATCGCAACATCAGCGCCTTCACGAGCATAGGCAATAGCAACAGCACGACCAATCCCTGAATCCCCACCGGTAATTAATACCTTGCGCCCATTCAGGCGACCGCTTCCCTGATAGCTGTCTTCTCCATGATCGGGGCGCGGTTGCATTTTCCCCGCCAGCCCGGGAAAGGGCTGCTGCTGCTGTTGAAAAGGCGGCGCCGGAAAACGCGCAGAATTGGTTTTATTGATGGTCTTTTTTTCCTTGTTTAAGCCAGCCATTCAATTACCTCTCATTATTTATCACAAAGACTAATAATCGTAGACCAAAATGAATGGTATGACCTATATTATCCAGCTACACTTAATTTTCTCGGAATATTACCCTCCCTACTTTCCTCTACCGTTGCGCTTATATCCCCACCAACGTTAGATTTAATTTAAAAAATATTATTTGAGACTTATCCAGTTCGCAGTGTTAATAAATAGCAACCACACTTAACATCTCAATCTGGGGTATAGGAAGTATAAACCACCTTTTTGCTCCTCATCCGAAGTATCTTACCTGAAATT
>NZ_JBMKJN010000061.1:0-2240 GCF_049236805.1 Enterobacter cloacae complex sp. XAL002 | reverse complement strand
AGCAGACTTGACCTGATAGTTTGGCTGTGAGCAATTATGTGCTTAGTGCATCTAACGCCTGAATTAAGCTGCGCCGCGAAGCGGCGTCGGCTTGAATGAACTGTTAGACATCATTGGCGTGGAGCCGAGCAGACTGGCGGCTTCGTGCTTCACAAAGTAAATGAACGCAGTCAACTGATCAGCGCGTGAGGCCAAGCAATCCATCCCTTGTCCAAGGTAAGCCTGCTGGGCTTCAAGCAGCACGGGCTGATGTTGGACGGGCAGGCGTTCCATTACCCAGTTGGCAGCTACATCCTTCGGCGCGATCTTGCCGGTTGCTGCGCTGTACCAAATGCGAGACAAAGTAAGCACTACATTCCGCTCGTCGCCTGCCCAATCCGGTTGTGAGTTCCATAGTTTCAAGGTGTCGGCCAGTGCTTTGAATAGATCGCTTTCCGGGACTGAGTTGAAGAAATCTTCCGCGGCCGAACCTGCCAAGGCAAGGCTGTGTTGCCTTGCTTTAGTTAGCAGAATAGCCAGATCAACATCGGTTGTCGCGGGCTCGAAGATGCCCGCAAGAATGTCCTTGCGCTGCCACTCCCCGAATTGCAGTTCCCGTCTGGCTGGATAACGCCAAGGAACAACATCGCCGTACACGACGATGGTAACTTCCAAGGCACGGAGAGCTTCACTTTGGCCGGGAGAAGCGGAAACTTCCAGGAAATCTACGAACAGAGCCTGCCGCACAGTCTCATCGAGCTGTGCAGTCACAGTAACCAGCAAATCAATATCACTGCATGGCTTCAGGCCACCGTCGAGTGCAGAGCCGTACAAATGCACGGCCAGCAACGTCGATCCCAGATGATGCTCGATGACGTTGAGTGCCTGTGATAGCTGTACCGAAATCTCGGCGGGCACTGCGTTGCTCATGATGTCTAACTCCCAATTTGTGTAGGGCTTATTATGCACGCTTAAAAATAATAAAAGCAGACTTGACCTGATAGTTTGGCTGTGAGCAATTATGTGCTTAGTGCATCTAACGCCGCTAAGCAGCGGCACATTTTGCGTTTTGAGCGCAGCGAAGCAAAATGTGTCCGATGGCTTGGATGGTTAACCCCTTTGCCAGATTTGATAGCGATAATTTATATTTGAATGAAATTCCTGCTCGAACACCACATTGAACTCTTTGGGGATTTCCGGAAAGAAAACATTGCCCTCTGGCTCGGAATCTATTGTCGAGATATGTAGCGTGTCGGCATGGGCGATCAGACTCTTGTAGATCTCTCCACCACCAGAAACAACAACATGGTTCGTAAGAGTCTTTAGCTCCCTCATTGCTGCTTCTATAGATGGAAACACAACCACATCATCGTTAGTAGCTACCGATCCTGAGCGGCTGACAACTGCATACTTTCTATTTGGGAGAGCCCCCATTGCCTCAAATGTTTTACGGCCGACTAAGAGCCATTGATTGTAAGTTATTGCTTTAAAAAGCAGCTGCTCACCTTTAGCGTTCCACGGGATATCCGAGCCGCAGCCAATAACCCCATTTCTTGCTTTTGCAGCCATTAGTGATATTTTCACGATACTCCTTTGGGTTAACGCCGCCATAAACGGCGACAGGGTGGCGCGCCTATTGCGCATAAAATGGCGAAGCCATGCGCAACAGGCGCGGAATCTCTGGCGTCCGGTTTGATGGCTTTGTTATGCAAAGGACTAGTCTTCAATGACGTGTAAACCACGGCGCTTTAAGTCCTCCAACGAATCCAACATTCCCCTTATTAATTCAACAGGATGCCCCTCCCAGTCTTCAACAACGCCAACAATTCTCAAGGGTTCGCAGGTTCTATAGGACTGTGTTGGATTACCGGGAAATCTTTTGTTCGTAAGATTCGGATCGTCTTCGAACGGTCCTGTTGGCTCAACTATGTATATGTAGCCGCGACCCTCGAGGCCAGACAGTGACATAGCAAGTTCAGCTCCCCAAACTGCTGGCTCCATCAAGGCTGAAAAGTAGATGTGCTTAAGAATACGACCGTCCTCGAAATGAGAGATGAACCCTGTGGTTAGCAAGTCACCAATCGCCAAATTGGCTTTGGTTCCATGATAGAACGGTCCTTGCACCTGCTTGTAATTATCATGAGAGATGGGAATCCAATCTTTTACCATTTTAAGACCCTTAATTGTTGGGATTTGGCTGCATAACGTTTGACATGAGGGGCGGCCAAGGGCGCCAGCCCTTGGACGTCCCCCTCGATGGA
>NZ_JBMKJN010000060.1:0-2523 GCF_049236805.1 Enterobacter cloacae complex sp. XAL002 | reverse complement strand
AAAACACAACCCGCTACGGGGGAGACTTACCCGAAATCTGATTTATTCAACAAAGCCTCGTTAAGGTTAACCTAAGATTTCAGAATGATAATCTCTGCTTTGCAGCGAATAAGGCAATCATAATATTAGATTGAATTGTTGTAATTATCATCAATGTTTTTACTGGTTTACTATTTTCCGGAGGTGTTAATGCCTGTACTTTTCAGGGTGAAAGTTATTCCGCTGGTTTTACTTCTGGCAATGATCTTTGCGTTTTTACTTAACTGGCCAATATTGCTGCATTTTTACGAGATTTTGTCGCATTTAGAGCATGTCAAAATTGGTTTTGTCATTTCTATTCCCTTTGTTCTGGTTGCGGCGCTTAACGTTGTTTTTATGCCTTTCTCAGTTCGTTTTCTGCTGAAACCTTTCTTTGCTTTACTGTTTATCACTGGCTCACTGGTCAGTTATTCGACACTAAAATATAAAGTAATGTTTGATCAAACGATGATTCAAAACATTATTGAAACTAACCCCCAGGAAGCGCATTCCTATCTTAATGGCTCAATTATTATATGGTTCGTCTTTACCGGTATCCTTCCTGCCATCCTCCTTTTTTCAATAAAAATTCAATATCCTGAAAAATGGTATAAAGGCATTGCTTACCGTTTGCTCTCCGTGCTGGCATCGTTGAGTTTGATTGCAGGTGTTGCCGCACTTTATTATCAGGATTATGCCTCTGTCGGCCGCAATAACTCGACATTGAATAAAGAGATCATCCCGGCGAACTACGCTTACAGCACTTTCCAGTATGTTAAGGATACGTACTTTACGACTAAAGTGCCTTTCCAGACGCTGGGGAATGATGCTAAACGCGTCGTCGCTCACGAAAAACCCACGCTGATGTTCCTGGTGATTGGCGAAACGGCACGCAGCCAGAATTTCTCGATGAACGGTTATTCGCGTGATACCAATGCCTTTACCAGCAAATCCGGCGGCGTTATTTCGTTTAAAAATATGCATTCCTGCGGTACCGCTACCGCAATATCCGTTCCGTGCATGTTCTCGAATATGAATCGCACCGAGTACGACAGTAAAAAAGCATCTAACAGTGAAAATTTCCTCGACATCGTGCAGAAAACCGGTGTCTCGCTGTTATGGAAAGAGAACGATGGCGGTTGTAAAGGCGTATGTAGCCGCATCCCGACTGTCGAAATTAAGCCTAGTGATAACCCGAAACTGTGCGATGGCAAAACGTGCCATGACGAGGTGATGCTGGAAAACCTTGATGATGAAATCGCCAAAATGCCAGGTGATAAGCTTGTCGCCTTCCATATCATTGGCAGCCATGGACCGACTTATTACCTGCGTTATCCGGCTGAGCATCGCCACTTCATGCCCGAATGTGCACGTAGCGATATCGAAAACTGTACTCAGGAACAATTGGTCAACACCTACGACAACACCCTTCGTTATACAGACTATGTATTAGCTGAGATGATTGAAAAGCTAAAAAATTACAGCGATCAGTACAACACCGTGCTGCTTTATGTGTCCGATCATGGTGAATCATTGGGCGAAAGCGGGCTATATCTGCACGGCACGCCGTACAAACTGGCACCGGATCAGCAGACGCATATTCCGATGCAGGTCTGGATGTCACCGGGCTTTATCGCCGGGAAACACATCAACATGTCTTGCCTTGAAAATAATGCGGCGAAAAAATCATATTCCCACGACAACCTGTTCTCATCGATTTTGGGGCTGTGGGACGTAAGCACCAGCGTCTATAATCCTGACCGCGATTTGTTCCGCGAATGCCGTGGCTAATCGATTGTTAGTATAACAAAAAGCCTTACGGCAACCTGGTTGCCGTAAGCTGCAAGAATGCAATAAGGCTTATAATATGAAACAACTTACTTTCAACGACCTACGCAAGCAAAGCGCACAAGCCGCAAATTCCCCCCGCTTACGTGCCCATCATAATTTCCACCCTGAATTGAGCGACCCGGTGCAGCGTCTGGCTATTGCTATGGAACCGGGAACTTATGTTCGCCCTCATCGCCACCCGCATACTTTTGAACTGCTGACATCCCTTACCGGTCGCTTTTTGGTATTGAACTTTGATGACCTGGGTAACCTGACCCAGCGCGTCGTGTTAGGTGAGGACTGTAAAGTGCTGGAGATGGATGCAGGCACCTGGCATACCGTATTGTCACTGGATGAAGGCGGCGTTATTTTTGAGGTAAAACACGGTAGGTACCAGCCTGTTGCTGATCAAGATGCCGCCCCATGGGCCCCCGCCGAAAACGAGCCGGGAACTGCAGAGCTGATGAAATGGTACACACAGGCGCAAGTAGGTGATGGCGGATATCCGCGGTAATTAATGCGTTGCACGGAGTGCCATTCTCTCCTTCGCGCCAACTTCAAAGGCTAAGACGCTTCCTCCCAAATCACCTACTCGTAAACCTGTGGCAAGAGTAGAGGCACTGTTGCAAATAGTCGGTGGTGATAAACTTATCATCCCCTTTTGCTGATGGAGCT
>NZ_JBMKJN010000059.1:0-2624 GCF_049236805.1 Enterobacter cloacae complex sp. XAL002 | reverse complement strand
TCCATCGAGGGGGACGTCCAAGGGCTGGCGCCCTTGGCCGCCCCTCATGTCAAACGTTAGGCGTCATGCATGAACCACACCGTCCCCGCAGAGGTATCCGCTCAGGTGCGGATAGTCGTCGACGTCATAAAGTCACATTTGGAGCCTGTGCTTCTTGCCATTTGTCAATGGCCATTAATTTTGACCCACCTTTGGCCAATAAAATTGACCCACCCTTGCACGTTTAACCCGTTGTTTTCTGTTTCAGCCGATAGCTCTCTCCTCCCAGCATAAAGATGTGTGAGTGATGGATGATTCGGTCGATGATCGGTACTGCCACGTTGTCGTCGTGGAAGAACTCGCCCCAGCAGGTGAAGTCCTTGTTGGTGGTCAGGATGATAGACCGGTATTCGTACAGACTGTTGATCAGCTGGAACAGGTTGTAGCGGGCCTGCCGGGTCATGGGCAGGTAGCCCAGCTCATCGATGATCAAGAGGTCGACCTTGCTCAGCTGGCTGATTTTCTTTTTCAGCTCGCCCTTCATTTCTGCCAGCTCCAGTTCTTCCACCAACTCCAGCGCGGTGCGAAACAATACCCGGTATCCGGCCTCGACGGCCTTGTGGCCAATCCCGATGGCCAGGTGGGTCTTGCCCACGCCTGGCGGGCCGATGAAGATCACGTTGTTGCGCTCGTCGATGAACCGGAAGTCCAGCAGGCTGTTGATCTGGCGCTTGCTGATGGTGGTCTGGTGGCGATAGTCAAAGCCCTCCAGATGCTTGTGCGCAGGAAAGCCTGCCGTCTTGTAATTGCGCTGTACCCGGTTGGCCTGACGCTGCTGGAGTTCGTATTCAGCCAGTCGCTGTGCAAAGCTCAGGAACGACATTTCACTGGCTTCGGCCTCGGCCAGTAACTGGGCGAGCTCTGCGGCGATGGAGGTCATGCGCAGGCTACGGTACTGGGCGGCAGTCTGTTCAAGCATGCCCATGGGTCACCTCCTGGCCAGTCGAGCGGCCAAGCTGTCGGTATGCACTCAAGTCCAGCTCTGACGGAGCCTCTGGCACGGGCTCAGGCAGACGCTCACGCCGGCTGGCCAGCTGGGTGGCCACCAGATACGCTTCGATCTGTCGGGCGGTCAGGCCCGGCTTCTGGCTCAGGTTCAACAGCATGTCCCGTTCAACAGGTGCGTGCTTACTCAGCAGGTTGCGTACTGCGAACAGTTGATCCTTATAGACCTTGGGCAAGGATCTCCGCAACTGATCACACAAGGCCAGGCTGAGTGCCTCGTCGCCCACCAGTACTTGAATGTCCTGCTCCAGCTGCTGCCGGCGCTGGGCATGGTCACGGTAGTGGTGGGTGTTTTTGATAATCTGACCTTTGCCGCCCGCCAACGCATGCTGGGCAATCACTTCGCCAGTTTGTAGATCAATCACATGCAGCTGGCTGTCGTCTTCCAGCACACCGACACGGCTTTGCTGCCAGGCCATGGGCACAGAGTACTTGTTGGCCTTCCAGGAGATCAGTCCGGTCTTATCCGCCTTGCGGGTCTCACGGGCTTCAGATGTGACGCAAGAGGGTGACAGGTAGGGCTTGAGCAGAGCCTGTTCGTCACGTTCAAAACGCAGCTGAGGTGCCTCACCTGTGGTGCCGTGTGCCCGCACATTGGCGACCTTGTCCAGCCAGTGATGCACATGCTCGCGCAGGTGCTGCTCATCACGGAAGGTCTCGCCGTAAAAGCAGTCCTGCTTGACGTATTTGACGCCCGCTTCAACCTTGCCCTTGCTCTCGGGGTCATAGCCTTCGCAAGCATGGATACGAAAGCCGGCTGTGGTGGCGTACTGATGAAAACGCTCGTTGAGGGTCAGCTCCCGGTATTTCTCCTCAATCACCACCAGCTTGGTCTGGTCGTACACCAGCTCTTCAGGCATGCCGCCAAAGTAGCGCAGCGCTTCGTCATGCAGCTGGATGAACTGCCGGGTATCCAGCGGCTTAAACGACAGGCCCACATACATCAGCCGCGAGTACGCCAGCACAAACACAACAAAGTGCACCACTGTTTCCACGCCACCAATCAGCACGTTACGCAGCTCGCCCGGGTCAACCTGGCACTGCACACCCGGCACCTCATCAACCACCGGCTCGTAATATCGGTGCTGACCGGTTGCAACCTCTTCCTTCAGCGCGCTGACGTAACGACGAATACTGCGCTCGGAGGTCGGCAGCTCACCCAGTTTCTCCTTGAGCTTGCGGGCAATCTTGACTGCACTGAGCCCGGGAAAGCTGGCCAGCAAGCTGATCAGGTATCCCCGGTAGGTGTCGAGCTGTTTGCTGCGGACAGGGTTATCCAGCTTGCGGGCAGTGGTTGTTTCATCCTGACGCAGATACTTGCGCACGCTGTTGCGCGAGATGCCCAGCTCCCGGCTGATGGCCCGAATGGAAAGTCCTTTGCCATCGTCATGTAATGATTTTATTTTGTGTATCACGTTCCACCTCATCATCAGAACGGTTCCCGGCCTGCCAAAAGGCTGGGAACCCTATCTGCATTTCTGGCCGGTTGGCCACCTTGGGGTGGGTCAAAATTAATGGCCAGGGCACTGTTGCAAAGTTAGCGATGAGGCAGCCTTTTGTCTTATTCAAAGGCCTTACAT
>NZ_JBMKJN010000058.1:0-3015 GCF_049236805.1 Enterobacter cloacae complex sp. XAL002 | reverse complement strand
TCCAGCAACAGTTCTTCAAACACAAAAGGATCAATTTTCCTCAGGTAGTTAATTTTTTGTGGGAAGCCCGGCAACGTCTTTATGCGCTCCAGCACCCGCCGCGCACTTTGCTGCTTCCTTTTGTGTCGTCGGTTGCGTACTGAACGCCGGAAGAATACAACGGCAAACAGTGCGATGGCGCTGCAAGCCCATAGAATAAGGTTTTCTGTAGTGGGGAAGGGGAACATGGTGATAGTGTGCTTTCTGTGGGTAAAGAAAAGGGCGGTTAAACCGCCCTGGTGTTTAGCGACGGCTGTAAACCTGCCACGAAGCGCTGCCTGACTGATTTTGGCAAATCCGCCCGTAAAGTACGGTGCCGGTCGAGTAGCGGGCGCCATTCAGATAGCAATAGCCGCTGGATTGCAGCAGTTCGTTGCGCAGCTTTTCTTCCTGCTTTGATAGCCGGGACTCCGCAGACTGCAAACGAACGGATAATTCGTTAATCTGGCGTTGCTGGTTATTCATCTGGCTCTGCATCGCATTACCTTTATCTTGGCTGACGCAACCAGTTAAGAGAGCTGTACAGGCTAATGCACTTAATATAATTTTTTTCACGTTGGCTCCTTAAATTGAGATTATTCCTAGCCCGCCTATAAGCGAACTTTCCCGTATTTACTTATGATCTGGCTTATCATCGACTGGTTACTTCCACCTTCGCCATTATCCGGGCATTCATTAAGAAAAGCCTTCCTGGCATCCCTCGTGTGGTTGGGTAAAAAGCCGTGCTTGTTCTTTTTAACGATATTGAAGAAAGCAGCTTCAGCACTGTTACACTCGCTTCCGCCGCTATCGCCGGTGAGCTTGCCCGCCATGCACATAATAACTTTGCAGGGATCTTCAGCATGGCTGGCAGGAAGATAAAGCAGACTACCAGCTGCTATCAGAGGGATTAAGAGTTTCTTCATTGTTTTGTCCTTAACAGTTTGTTCAGATATACACCCGCCAGAATGTTGATAACGGTAAGTAATATTAATAATAACGCAGAGTTATAAATAGATTTGTAACCTATATCGCCTGCGATATATTCGACAATAAAAACGAAAATCGTTAACATTGCGAACAACTTGATTAACTTTCCTGTAATTTTCTTAACGATATAAGCAACTGAATAAGAGCCGGATTTGATGATGCTGGCGAGTAACCTGATAGCATGGACTCGGAATTTTCTTAAAATGGGCGGAATGGAAAATGCCTTTTTCTTCCTTCTGCCTTTTTGCTTTTCCGCAAAATCAATAACATCGCCCATTTTTATACTCTCCGGTTATATCTTTAGATCATCAAGTGATAAACCACTATCAAGCAGCTCTTTGAGCCATGTTGGTCGGCGGCCAGTCCCGGACCAGGTATTTTCTGCGTTCCTGGGGTCGCGGTATTTTACTTGTCTATGTTCTCTGGGGTTGGCAACGCCCTGCATTTTCATGGCTTCCAGGCTAATGCCAGCGTCCAATTTTGCAGTTAGCCAGGCCGGGCGCTTCCCTATACCAGTCCACGTATTAAAAGGGTTATCCGGGTCACGATACATGGGTTCACCTTTGGGGCGTTTTTCTGATTTCAGGGGAACCAGCATTACCTTCCTTCCTTCAGAGGTTTTCTTTTCGTTTCTTCTTGACACGATCTCATTAGCCCTTATCATAAACATAAGTCGTCGAAATTACAATTACGCGGTGAAACGTAAATGAGTAAACATCCAAAACTTCTGGTTCTCGCTCTGGCCTGCCTTGCTTGTGCTGGCCGTGCCAGTGCTGCGCCTGCCTCAGATGAAGTTGCCAGGCTTGCGCAGAGATGTGCGCCTGATGTTTCACCCTTAACAATGGCGTACATCGTCGGCCATGAGTCCTCAAATGGGCCGTACAGGATCAATATTAACGGTGGTAGTACCCAGTTAAAACAGCAACCACGTACTGAAGCTGAGGCCGTCAGCGTTTCGAAAGTTCTGCTGAAGGATAATAAAAGTTTTGATATGGGCCTTGCACAAATTAACTCAAATAATTTAGTGGGCCTGGGTCTTTCGGTTGACGATATTTTCAAGCCCTGCATCAACCTGCGGGCGAGCCAGACCATCCTTAAAGCCTGTTATGATAGCGCCCTGAAATCCTATCCAGCCGGGCAGGTTGCGCTGAGACACGCGCTTTCCTGCTACAACACCGGCTCACTCATAAACGGGATTTCTAACGGGTATGTCACGAAAGTTATCAACGTGGCGCGTCAATCAACTGATTTGAAAATCCCTACGCTGCTACCTGATGGCCAGACCAGTGAGGACAGCACCGCGACTGAGCCTCAGCAGGCAAAAAGTACGGCCACGCAGTATGACGGTGAACAAGATGTTTTTGGTTCGGGTGATGGCGATGCCTTCAGCCGAAATAATACGGATGCCTTTTTAACCAAACAGGAAACAGCGAAGGGGGAGTGAGGTTATGGATGGAACGTTTGTACCTTGTATTGCAATCACAGATCCTGGAGCTATTTGAAACAGGAAAAGTGAAGGAGGTAACGATAAAACGGGTTTCATTAAAGACGTGGTATCCCGTTTTTCAGATAGACGATGAACAGTTGGGCCAGATCGCATGTTCCATTCGGGTTAACAAAGAGCATGAACTACGAACCTGGGCTGATTTAAGGCTACTGGCAGAGTTTTTGAAAGATAAGTGTGGCGTTGAAGAATGCCGGTTAAATCTGCAATCAACAGAAGATAGTGAGTAAGGAGAAAGTATGACCACGTTGTTTAAGAAGTATGGCCCTGCGGTAGTTATGGGCGTTTTGTCCATTGCCCTGCCGCAAATTGCGCTGGCCGCTGGCACCGATACTGGTGAATCAACCGCTACATCAATCCAGACGTGGTTGAGCACATGGATTCCAATTGGTTGTGCTATTGCGATCATGGTTAGTTGCTTTATGTGGATGCTTCACGTAATCCCGGCACTGTTGCAAAGTTAGCGATGAGGCAGCCTTTTGTCTTATTCAAAGGCCTTACAT
>NZ_JBMKJN010000057.1:0-3296 GCF_049236805.1 Enterobacter cloacae complex sp. XAL002 | reverse complement strand
ATGTAAGGCCTTTGAATAAGACAAAAGGCTGCCTCATCGCTAACTTTGCAACAGTGCCATACTGTGTAGTATCATAATGCATAAATCACGATTTTTGATACTGACATTCAGTACCGTTTTGGGTGGTATCAAAACTCATAACATTTGAGACGGTTAAAAAGAGAACAGAACACCCGTTTACGAAAGGATGCGTGATGGCTGCTGATTTTCTGACCGACAAACAGACACAGAACTACGGGCGTTATGCCGCAGAGCCAAACGAGATCCAGCTGGCACGGTATTTTCATCTTGATGAGCGAGACCTTACTTTCATCAACCTGCGTAGGGGCAGGCATAACCGGTTGGGAATTGCCCTTCAACTCACAACTGCCCGCTTTCTGGGAACCTTCTTGTCCGATCTCATGCAAATACCGCCCGGTGTCCAGTTTTATGTCGCAAGGCAACTTAACATCCGCTATCCAGAGATCATTTCCCGCTATGCTCAAAGGGAAAACACACGTTGGGAGCACCACGGGCTTATCAGGCAGCACTATAGCTATCATGATTTCGGTGATTTCCCGTGGTCGTTCAGACTGAAGCGATTGCTGTATACCCGTGCATGGCTCAGTAATGAACGCCCCGGACTGATGTTCGATTTTGCCACCGCGTGGTTGCTTCAAAATAAAGTGTTGTTGCCAGCCGCATCCACCCTGACGAGAGTCATTGGTGAAATCCGTGAGCGTGCGACCCGCCGCTTGTGGCGAAAATTGGCCGCGCTGCCAAACCGTTGGCAGACCGCACAACTGGCTGGGTTACTTGAAATCCCCGAAGGACAGCGACTCTCAGTGATGGAGCACCTAAAAAGAGGCCCTGTCACTATCAGCGGCCCCGCGTTCACTGAAGCACTTGAACGTTACACTCGCCTGCGCAGCCTGGAGTTTTCCTGTCTGAATTTCACTGGGCTGCCCGCCATACAGCTCCGCAATCTGGCACGCTATGCCGGAATGGCATCGGTGAAATATATCAGCAGAATGCCAGAAGAACGGCGGCTGGCGATCCTTACCGCATTCGTGAAAGCGCAAGAAATCTCGGCGCTGGACGAGGCCGTTGACGTGCTGGATATGCTGATCCTCAATATTACCCGGGAGGCGAAGAAAACCGGGCAGAAAAAGCGACTTAGGACGCTCAAGGATCTTGACCGCGCGGCGTTGCTGCTGGCGCGGGCATGCGCACTTTTACTTGATGAAGATACCGCCGATGATTTGCTGCGAAAGACCATATTCAGCAGTGTGTCTGTCGCCAGACTGGCAGAGTCCGTGGAAAAAGTGAATGAACTGGCCCGCCCCCAGGATACAAACTTTCAGGATGAAATGGTGGAGCAATACGGACGGGTAAGGCGTTTTTTGCCCGCACTACTGCGCGATCTGCACTTCCGTGCGGCCCCAGACGGTGAACATACCTTGGCTGCCATCCATTACCTGGCAGAGCTAAACGGCTCGAAAAAACGGATCCTGGACGATGCACCTGAACATATCATTTCAGGCCCTTGGAAACGCCTGGTGTACGATGCTGACGGTCGGATACAGCGAGCAGGTTACTCGTTGTGTCTGCTGGAGCGACTTCAGGATGCGCTACGCCGTCGTGACATCTGGTTGGAAAACAGCGATCGTTGGGGTGATCCGCGCCAAAAACTTCTTCAGGGGGAGGAATGGCAGGCGCAGCGGGTTCCAGTCTGCCGGGCATTGGGTCACCCCACTAATGGCAGTAAAGCATCGGAGCAATTGGCCGCTCAGTTAGATGAAACCTGGAAAACGGTGGCATCACGTTTTGATCGCAATACCGCCGTGGACATCTGCAATGAAGGTAAACATCCTTCGCTGACCATCAGCAGCCTGGATAAATTGGATGAACCACCGGCGCTGATACAACTGAGCAGCCGAGTCAGACAATTGCTTCCACCCGTTGACCTGACAGAACTGTTGCTCGAGATTGACGCCAGAACTGGCTTCACCCGTGAATTCAGCCATGTCAGCGAGTCAGGTGCCCGTGCGCAGGATCTGCATATAAGCCTGTGTGCGGTGATGCTGGCTGAGGCCTGCAATATCGGACATGAGCCGCTGATCAAGCACAATATCCCTGCACTGACTCGCCATCGTCTGAGCTGGGTGAAACAGAACTACATCCGAGCAGAAACGCTGGTTAGCGCCAATGCGCGGCTGGTTGATTTTCAGTCCTCGTTAGCGTTGGCAGGATACTGGGGGGCGGGGAGGTAGCCTCCGCTGATGGTATGCGTTTTGTCACGCCAGTGAAAACGGTGAATTCTGGCCCCAACAGAAAATACTTTGGTTCAGGGCGCGGCATCACCTGGTACAACTTTGTCTCTGACCAATATTCGGGTTTTCATGGCATAGTGATTCCTGGAACACTGCGGGATTCCATCTTTGTGCTGGAAGGGCTACTTGAGCAACAAACGGGACTAAACCCGGTTGAAATCATGACGGACACAGCAGGTACCAGTGACATTATCTTTGGCCTGTTCTGGCTACTGGGATACCAATTTTCACCTCGTCTGGCGGATGCGGGTGAGGCTGTGTTCTGGCGGGCCGACAAAGCAGCGAATTACGGGGCGTTGGACAAACTGGCGCGGGGTTGTGTTGACCTTTCTAAAATCGAAAGCCACTGGGATGAGATGATGCGGGTTGCCGGTTCGCTGAAGCTGGGCACTATTCATGCGTCAGAACTCATTCGATCGCTATTGAGAAGTACCCGACCGTCAGGGCTTGCTCAGGCAATAATGGAGGTCGGAAGAGTTAACAAGACACTGTATCTTCTCAACTATATTGATGATGAGGACTATCGTCGCCGGATCCTAACACAGTTGAACCGGGGTGAAGGCCGCCATGCCGTTGCAAGAGCCATCTGCTACGGTCAGCGTGGCGAGATCAGAAAACGTTACCGCGAGGGGCAGGAAGATCAGTTGGGTGCGCTGGGTCTGGTGACAAACGCAGTGGTGCTGTGGAATACGCTTTATATGCAGGAAGCCTTGTCGCACCTGCGCAGCATCGGGGAAGGGCCAGAGGATGAACATATCGCGCGGCTTTCGCCTCTGATGCACGGTCATATCAACATGCTGGGACATTATACGTTCACACTACCGGAGGATATTATGAAGGGGGAATTGAGGCCGTTAAATCTCAATTTAAACAATGAATTATCTCCTTAGCGTGGTTTTTTACATCATTGGCCCTCAAACCCCATGATGATGGTTTCGAAACGTCTTAAGGCCAAAGACTATCGAACGGTTTCCACGGGATTTA
>NZ_JBMKJN010000056.1:0-3535 GCF_049236805.1 Enterobacter cloacae complex sp. XAL002 | reverse complement strand
TTCACCTAGATCCTTTTAAATTAAAAATGAAGTTTTAAATCAATCTAAAGTATATATGACCTAGATTCTACGTCAGTACTTCAAAAAGCATAATCAAAGCCTTGATAAATATGCATTCCTTCGAAATTCAGCTTTCACCCATTGGGTGAAAGAAAAGTGCTCAAAAATATGTTAAATTATCAGCTTTTATGACTCGATATATGGTAAAATAATAGTAAGAAAAGTAGTAAAAAGGGGTTCTAATTATGATTAATAAAATTGATTTCAAAGCTAAGAATCTAACATCAAATGCAGGTCTTTTTCTGCTCCTTGAGAATGCAAAAAGCAATGGGATTTTTGATTTTATTGAAAATGACCTCGTATTTGATAATGACTCAACAAATAAAATCAAGATGAATCATATAAAGACCATGCTCTGCGGTCACTTCATTGGCATTGATAAGTTAGAACGTCTAAAGCTACTTCAAAATGATCCCCTCGTCAACGAGTTTGATATTTCCGTAAAAGAACCTGAAACAGTGTCACGGTTTCTAGGAAACTTCAACTTCAAGACAACCCAAATGTTTAGAGACATTAATTTTAAAGTCTTTAAAAAACTGCTCACTAAAAGTAAATTGACATCCATTACGATTGATATTGATAGTAGTGTAATTAACGTAGAAGGTCATCAAGAAGGTGCGTCAAAAGGATATAATCCTAAGAAACTGGGAAACCGATGCTACAATATCCAATTTGCATTTTGCGACGAATTAAAAGCATATGTTACCGGATTTGTAAGAAGTGGCAATACTTACACTGCAAACGGTGCTGCGGAAATGATCAAAGAAATTGTTGCTAACATCAAATCAGACGATTTAGAAATTTTATTTCGAATGGATAGTGGCTACTTTGATGAAAAAATTATCGAAACGATAGAATCTCTTGGATGCAAATATTTAATTAAAGCCAAAAGTTATTCTACACTCACCTCACAAGCAACGAATTCATCAATTGTATTCGTTAAAGGAGAAGAAGGTAGAGAAACTACAGAACTGTATACAAAATTAGTTAAATGGGAAAAAGACAGAAGATTTGTCGTATCTCGCGTACTGAAACCAGAAAAAGAAAGAGCACAATTATCACTTTTAGAAGGTTCCGAATACGACTACTTTTTCTTTGTAACAAATACTACCTTGCTTTCTGAAAAAGTAGTTATATACTATGAAAAGCGTGGTAATGCTGAAAACTATATCAAAGAAGCCAAATACGACATGGCGGTGGGTCATCTCTTGCTAAAGTCATTTTGGGCGAATGAAGCCGTGTTTCAAATGATGATGCTTTCATATAACCTATTTTTGTTGTTCAAGTTTGATTCCTTGGACTCTTCAGAATACAGACAGCAAATAAAGACCTTTCGTTTGAAGTATGTATTTCTTGCAGCAAAAATAATCAAAACCGCAAGATATGTAATCATGAAGTTGTCGGAAAACTATCCGTACAAGGGAGTGTATGAAAAATGTCTGGTATAATAAGAATATCATCAATAAAATTGAGTGTTGCTCTGTGGATAACTTGCAGAGTTTATTAAGTATCATTGCAGCAAAGATGAAATCAATGATTTATCAAAAATGATTGAAAGGTGGTTGTAAATAATGTTACAATGTGTGAGAAGCAGTCTAAATTCTTCGTGAAATAGTGATTTTTGAAGCTAATAAAAAACACACGTGGAATTTAGGTTTCATTCTGGCGACGTCCGTATTTGCCTTTCGGAAGCATAAAATCGGACGCGTTGTGGCTCGCTTCAGGTAAAATATTGACTATTCATGTTGTTGTTATTTCGTCTCTTCCAGAATAAGGAATCCCATGGTTAAAAAATCACTGCGCCAGTTCACGCTGATGGCGACGGCAACCGTCACGCTGTTGTTAGGAAGTGTGCCGCTGTATGCGCAAACGGCGGACGTACAGCAAAAACTTGCCGAATTAGAGCGGCAGTCGGGAGGCAGACTGGGTGTGGCATTGATTAACACAGCAGATAATTCGCAAATACTTTATCGTGCTGATGAGCGCTTTGCGATGTGCAGCACCAGTAAAGTGATGGCCGCGGCCGCGGTGCTGAAGAAAAGTGAAAGCGAACCGAATCTGTTAAATCAGCGAGTTGAGATCAAAAAATCTGACCTTGTTAACTATAATCCGATTGCGGAAAAGCACGTCAATGGGACGATGTCACTGGCTGAGCTTAGCGCGGCCGCGCTACAGTACAGCGATAACGTGGCGATGAATAAGCTGATTGCTCACGTTGGCGGCCCGGCTAGCGTCACCGCGTTCGCCCGACAGCTGGGAGACGAAACGTTCCGTCTCGACCGTACCGAGCCGACGTTAAACACCGCCATTCCGGGCGATCCGCGTGATACCACTTCACCTCGGGCAATGGCGCAAACTCTGCGGAATCTGACGCTGGGTAAAGCATTGGGCGACAGCCAACGGGCGCAGCTGGTGACATGGATGAAAGGCAATACCACCGGTGCAGCGAGCATTCAGGCTGGACTGCCTGCTTCCTGGGTTGTGGGGGATAAAACCGGCAGCGGTGACTATGGCACCACCAACGATATCGCGGTGATCTGGCCAAAAGATCGTGCGCCGCTGATTCTGGTCACTTACTTCACCCAGCCTCAACCTAAGGCAGAAAGCCGTCGCGATGTATTAGCGTCGGCGGCTAAAATCGTCACCGACGGTTTGTAATAGCGGAAACGGAATGGGGAAACTCATTCCGTTTTTGTTTATCGCCTTAGACGGCAAAAGTGCTGTCGCCCACCTGCGCTTGCGCATACCAGGCCATAAGCTCCGTGGTTCCTGGTTCTCCTTCCGCTGGAGCCCAGTGCGCATAGTCATCGGCAGCCACGGGTTGATAGCCACCGTGTTTTACTTCAAAAATTATGCCACCGGTATCCAGCGACAGCACGGCATGCCAGGTTCCTGCGGCCATCTCCAGCACCGTACAGGTTTCCCCCAATATCGCCCGATGGGTGACGGTACCCCGATCGTCAAAATTCAGCACCACGAAACGACCCCTTAATGGCAACAGTAGCTCGAAGGTGTGAGGGTGTCGGTGCGGGCGCACGTAGGTCCCAGGTTCCATGGCAATAGCCAGACGTTGGACCGAATCGCTTAATTCTGGATGGAAATTACGGTGCGCGCGGAGCCGAGGCGATTGCACAGCCGCTGCGCTCTGTTGCTGCATATCGCTCATGGTAATTTGTTTCATCAGGATGACCTTGTCGATTAATGAATTGGGGGGGATTACCGTATGACGTCAGGGTGACAGAACCCGCAGAGCAAGTGAAGAACTGGGTTTGCCAATTTTTCCCTATCCTGATTTACTGAAATGGTATTGACGGTAGTGCTGATATTCAGGCCACTTTTTTAGTTGATAAAAGTCTGTAATTCTTTTTACCGTCTGGGAAAAATTTACGGTGGTAATCACCCCCCAATTATTTCAGTATGAGTAAACTTGGTCTGACAGTTACCAATGCTTAATCAGTGAGGCACCTATCTCAGC
>NZ_JBMKJN010000055.1:0-3640 GCF_049236805.1 Enterobacter cloacae complex sp. XAL002 | reverse complement strand
TGTAAGGCCTTTGAATAAGACAAAAGGCTGCCTCATCGCTAACTTTGCAACAGTGCCCGTTTTTCCGATGTGCCGAAATGCCCGCTTACCAGGGTGTGCAGCTCATTCAGAATATAATCATACATCTGATAATGCGCTTTCCACGGCTCCTGTGTGGCATTGACATAAAACCCGGCACCCTGGCCGAGATCGTACTCTTTATCATCCGCCACCTGACTGCCGCGCGGACTGGTATCCGGCGCGACAATCACCAGGCCGTGTTCCGCTGCGTAACGCTGTGCCCCGGCTTTGGTGATAAAATTCTGCTCGTTGCAGGTCAGCCCGGAAAGCCAGTACAGCACAGGACATTTCTCTGTTTTTGCCTGCGGCGGCAGAAACACGGAAAAAGTCATCGGCGTGCCGGTCACCGCAGAGTGGTGACGCCAGACTTCCTGGCTGCCGCCGAAACAGACGTGATGTTCAATCCGTTCCATAGTATCTCCCTGAATACGTTATCAGTAATGAATGACTGTGCGGATGGATTTGCCGTCGTGCATCAAATCAAAAGCTTCATTGATTTTATCCAGTTCCATGGTGTGCGTGACAAACGGCGCCAGCTCGATTTTGCCGCTCATGGCATCTTCCACCATTCCCGGCAACTGGGTACGCCCTTTCACGCCGCCGAACGCCGTGCCTTTCCAGACCCGGCCGGTCACCAGCTGGAACGGACGGGTTGAAATCTCTTTTCCGGCACCCGCCACCCCGATAATTACCGACTGCCCCCAGCCACGGTGCGCACTTTCCAGCGCCGACCGCATCACATTGACATTGCCGATACATTCAAAGGTATGATCCACACCCCATTTGGTCATTTCGACCAGCACCTGCTGAACAGGTTTGTCATAATCATTGGGATTAATGCAGTCTGTGGCGCCGAACTGTTTTGCCAGCTCAAACTTGGATGGATTGGTATCGATGGCAAAGATGCGCCCCGCTTTTGCCTGACGTGCGCCCTGCACCACGGCCAGCCCGATACCGCCGAGGCCGAATACCGCCACAGAATCCCCTTCCTGTACCTTCGCGGTATTGTGTACCGCGCCGATCCCGGTGGTCACGCCGCAGCCGAGCAGGCAAACCTGCTCCGCATTGGCCTGCGGATTGATTTTCGCCAGTGATACTTCCGCCACAACGGTATATTCGCTGAATGTCGAGCAGCCCATATAGTGATAGAGCGGCTGACCGTTATACGAAAAACGGCTGGTGCCGTCCGGCATCACGCCTTTGCCCTGGGTTTCGCGGACGGCAACACAGAGGTTGGTTTTACCGGAGGTACAGAAATCACACTCGCCGCACTCGGCGGTGTACAGCGGGATCACATGGTCGCCCGGTTTCACACTGGTCACGCCCTCACCGACCTCAACCACCACCCCGGCACCTTCATGGCCGAGCACCACCGGGAACAGACCTTCCGGATCATCACCGGAAAGCGTGTAGGCATCGGTATGGCATACCCCGGTGTGACTGATTTTCACCAGCACTTCACCTTTCTTCGGCGGTGCCACATCAATTTCAACAATTTCAAGGGGTAAACCCGGCCCGAAGGCGACTGCTGCGCGTGATTTCATAACGGTTCCTCTGTGTCTGAGGCTTATCATGGCAGGCGATAAGCACGAATGCCGTCCACCATACCGCACAACAGCGCTGCCTGTATAGCGCCGGTCAGCAGGTGGCCGCCACCGGTGCCGGTTTTCTGATCAGCAGACAGATTGCCAGCAGCAGACCGTACAGTGCCGTGCCAATCAGCCACACCGTACCGTCCGCACTCTGCTGTGTCTGACTGAAAATAAAAGCAAACAGCAGCGGGCCCGCCACGCCGGTCAGATTGGTCAGGCTGACCAGCACACCCTGTAGTTTTCCCTGATTTGCCGCCGATGCCCCGGCAGAGATAATGCCCTGCAATGCAGGCAGTGCAATTCCGCCGCCTGCCAGCAGGATCAGGACCGGATACACCATCCATCCGGAAGTGATAGCAGACATCAGTAAAAACGCGGTGGCATCGGCAATAAATCCGGCGAAAATAATGGTTTTCTCACTCAGCCGTTTTGCCAGCGCCCCGGCAACCACCGCCTGAAACAGTGCATGCATCGCCCCGAGTCCCGCCAGTGAAAAACCGACCGCCGCGCTGTCCCAGGCAAAGCGGCTCTCCGTAAACAATACCCAGACAGTGGCCGGGATCTGCCCGATAAGCTGCGCGGTAAAAAAGACAAACAGCAACAGCGCCAGAGGTTTAAGCAGTGTGATAAAGCTGATACCTGCGCTTTCTTGTTTCTGCTCCGCCGGTTTTTCTTCTGTCTGTACCGCCGGTTTAAAGATAAAAAAGACCATCAGAAAGGTGCAGGCATTCAGTATTGCCGCAATGACAAACGGCAGATGCGGTGAGATATCCCCCGCCAGTCCGCCGATAGCCGGCCCGGCAATCAGCCCGGCACCAAAGGCCGCACCGAGACGGCCGAACCAGGCGGTACGCTCGCTGACCGCCGTGCTGTCCGCCACTACCGAAGCCGCAACCGCGCCGGTGGCACCAGTGATCCCGGAGATAATCCGCCCGAGATACAACATCCACAGCATATTGGACAGTGCCAGCAGTGTGTAATCAAACGCGGCACCCGCCAGGGATAACAGCAGCACCGGTCTGCGCCCCAGCTTATCTGACCATCTGCCCAGCAGCGGAGCAAAACAGACCTGCATCACCGCATACAGCGCCAGCAGAATGCCGTAATGGTTTGCCACATCCGCTTCCGGGAGATATTCCCGCAGCAGTGACGGTAATACCGGCATGATCAGACCAATTCCCATCGCGTCCAGCAGTGTAATCACCAGCGCGATGACAGCGGGTTTATTCATTTTTCAGATCCTGTGTTAATTCCCTATCATTGATAGAGTTGGAATATATCCCTATCAATGATAGAGTGTCAATCTGAAAATCGGAGGAGACGGTCATGGCACGGCTGAACAGAGAATCGGTTATTGATGCGGCACTGGAACTGCTGAATGAGACAGGGATTGACGGGCTGACGACCCGCAAGCTGGCGCAGAAGCTGGGAATAGAACAGCCGACACTTTACTGGCATGTGAAAAATAAACGGGCGTTACTGGATGCGCTGGCGGTGGAGATCCTGGCGCGTCATCATGATTATTCACTGCCTGCGGCGGGGGAATCCTGGCAGTCATTTCTGCGCAATAATGCAATGAGTTTCCGCCGGGCGCTGCTGCGTTACCGTGACGGGGCAAAAGTGCACCTCGGCACCCGCCCTGATGAAAAACAGTATGATACGGTGGAAACCCAGTTACGCTTTATGACAGAAAACGGCTTTTCACTGCGCGACGGGTTATATGCGATTTCAGCGGTCAGTCATTTTACCCTTGGTGCCGTACTGGAGCAGCAGGAGCATACTGCCGCCCTGACCGACCGCCCTGCAGCACCGGACGAAAACCTGCCGCCGCTATTGCGGGAAGCGCTGCAGATTATGGACAGTGATGATGGTGAGCAGGCCTTTCTGCATGGCCTGGAGAGCCTGATCCGGGGGTTTGAGGTGCAGCTTACGGCACTGTTGCAAATAGTCGGTGGTGATAAACTTATCATCCCCTTTTGCTGATGGAG
>NZ_JBMKJN010000054.1:0-3747 GCF_049236805.1 Enterobacter cloacae complex sp. XAL002 | reverse complement strand
TGGAAGGCATGGATGTGAACCTGTCTCTGGTGAGCCAGATGCCGAAAGCGAAAGCGTAACGTAAGGCAGGAAGCATGAAAACGGAACAACCGTTATGGGGCAGGGGCCAGATGGTCTCTCCCCAGCACTTCCAGCAACAGGCCGCGTATGCGGCCTGGTCTGCGGAATGCATCGCCCGGTTAGGTCTCTCCCATCCCTGGGGAGTGATTGAAGCCACTTTCGAATTGGATGCACTGAAACTGGGCCGCCTGCAGGCCCGCCATCTGCACATCCGTTTCCCCGACGGGACGCTTATCGACACGGATAATGCTGACGATCTGCCACCGGTTCTGGCGCTGGAGAGTGAATCAAATGAGGTGGTAGTGATGCTCGCGCTTCCGCTGCTGCGCGCGAATGGTGGCAACTGTCTTAAGCCCGATGAGGTAGCCGGGCGTCCTGTTCGCTATCGCCAGCGTTGGCAGGATATCCGCAATACCTTCGGGGACGATACCCGCCAGATTGCGGTAATGCGTCCTGAGCTGACGCTGCGGTTTGCACATCAGAACAACAGCGATTACCTGACCTGTCCGGTTGCCCGCCTGCAGCAGGATCTGCAGGGGGCGTGGCAGCCTGATGAGACGTTTCTCCCCCCGCTCCTGGCCATCCAGGGCAGCCGCTGGCTGTTAACCCAGCTCGAACAGCTGATGATCCAGCTACGTGTACGCCTGAGCCGACTGATGGCCATGCGACGGGAAAGTAATGAGCGCATGGCAGACTTTGCCGTGGCCGACGTGTCGCTGTTCTGGTTGCTGAATGCCCTCAACAGCGCTGAGCCCGTGCTGGGGCAGTTTCAGCGCCATCCGCAAAGTCCGCCTGAACGCCTGTATCCGGAGCTGGCCCGCCTGGCGGGCAGCCTGCTGACCTTCTCGCTGGAGCACCAGGTGAGTGCGATCCCGGTCTGGCAGCACGAGCAACTGAATAACGTATTTCCGCCGCTGTTTGATTTACTGGGGGACCTTCTGGAAGCCAGTCTGCCATCGCGGGTGGTGGCGATTGAGCTTGAGCACGATGCCCGGCTGCACTTCTGGCAGGCCCGTCTGCATGATCCGCGTCTGCGTGAAGGGGCGGATTACTACCTCTCCGTGCGTTCAATGGTGCCGGTGGCTCAGCTGCAGGAGCAGTTCCCGCGCCAGTGCAAGGTTGGCAGCCCCGATCATGTCAGAAGTATCGTCAATTCATCGCGGGTGGGCGTGCCGCTGACCCCGCTGCGCCATGTGCCGGCAGCCATTCCGTTACGTCTGGAAAATCAGTATTTCAGTCTTGATGTCTCTCATCCTCAGGCCACTGAAATGCTCCAGGGCGGCACCTGCATGTTTTACGTTCCGGGCATGCTCGGCGAGCCTGAACTCGAACTCTTTGCGGTGCTGAGAACATGAGTGAGCGTAAACGCGGCGCTGCCGCGGCCATTGATATTGATGCCCTGCTGCAGGATACCTGGCTGCAGGTGATCAGCCTGCGTCACGGTCCGAAATTTCAGGATGGAGAAGGGCGCGCGCTGTGGGAGCGTTGCATTGCTGATGTCGAACGTGTGCAGCGTGAGCTGAAAGCGGGCGAACTTGATGAAGCCAGCTGCCGGCATATTCTCACCGCACAATGTGCGCTGCTGGATGAGGCGGTTAAGAGTCGCGGTGTGGAGGATGATGCCTGCGTGCAGTGGTATGACATTCCCCTGCAGGGGCACTTCCTTGGCACCATGGACGCCGGTGACACGCTGTGCGATCGGATGCGCGATGTGCTGCGTGAACCGGCTCCTGACCACGCTGTCGTGACCTGCTTCCAGCGGGTCATGATGCTCGGATTCCTCGGCAACTTCCGCTCCCTGAACGATCCTGAGCGGCAGAAACTCATGAATGCACTTAATGAACATGTTGCGCCGTTCAGCTATTCACAACCCCATCCCGTTCTGGCGGAAAGCCATGCCGGACGGGGGATAGGGGGTTGGCTTGCATCATGGCCCATGCGCATTGGCCTGAGTGTGGTGGTGGTCACCGCATTATGGTGGGGACTGGATTGCTGGCTGGATCAGACACTGCTTACCCTGCTGCCGGGAGCCGTGAAATGAGCCCTGCACAACAGCGCGGGCTTGCGCTCTGGGCTGCCCTGCTGAGTGCAGTGGTCTGCCTGTGGTTTCTGCCAGCATCCCGGCTGGTTTCCGTTCTCGTCCTGCTGGCGGTACTGGGGCTAATCATGGCGTTCTGGGCTGTCGCCTGCCGTCGCGTGCAGCACGATTTCACCCTGTGTCTGGAGGACCTGCCTGAAACCAGTTATTGCCAGCCCGTGGTACTGGTCTGTGGCGATCTGCCGCTTGCCTGGCCGCATCAGTCACCGGTACTTACTGTCACGCAGGGCTGCTGGATCCGTGTGGAGGATCATCTGGAACTGGAGCAGGCCGCCCGTCAGGTACTGTGGTTGCGCCCCGACTGGGGACGTCAGCTGTCAGTGATGGTCAGTGTTTGTCCGCAGCAGCACCCTGACAGTGAACGCCTTACCAGTCGTTTGCTTGCCCTGCGCTGGCAGATTAGTCGGTTGCGTAAAGCAACCGGCCATTCTGTGCCACTGGTTCTGAATGGACAGGTCGGCAGTGCGATGATGAATGACATGCTCTGGCAGACGGCGATCCTGGGGGAAGGGGTAAAGGTCTGGAGTGGGACTTCAGCGCCTGGCTCAGTTGCTGAATGGGTTAATACTGGCGGAACGCCTGCGATGCATCAACAGGTGCTTATGAACAGCCTGATGAGCTGGTTCCAACAGCACGTCCACGCTGTCCTTATGGATGAAAACCCCGATATTCCTGTCATTGAACCTGTGGCGGTTCTGTGGGGATTGGGCCCGATCCTGGCCGGAAGCATGGCCACCTCTGTCTGGACAGCGTGGTTGTCCCGCCATACTGCGATGCAGCAGGTGTCTGGCTGGCAGCCGGCGGGAACGGACAGTACGGTTATTTCCCTGTTCCCGAATTTTGTCCTCCCTTTACTGCCAGAAGGACGAGGCCTGACACCGCATGGACGAACCTGGCGCGGTGCGCTCGGAATCGTCACGCTGGCGACCATTGCTGCACTGCTCAGCAGTGGCTGGAACAACCGTCAGCTGCTGCAACGCGTTAGCTTCGATATTGTCCGTTACAACAGCATCGCCATGGATGATTACGGTCCTAAAGCCAGCGCCGTACAGGTGCTGCGCGAGGATGCGGCGCTGCTGGATGAGCATGCACGCAATGGTGTACCGGCCCGGCTGGGTCTGGGGCTTTATCGGGGGGAACGTCTGCGAATACCGGTGCTGGAAGCGATCCGCTCATATGTGCCACCACCTCCTCCACCAAAGCCTGTGGAAAAGGTCGCGCCGAAAATCATCCGCCTCGACAGCATGTCGCTGTTCGATACCGGAAAGTGGGCGCTGAAACCCGCCTCAACAAAGCTGCTGGTGAACTCACTGGTGGGCATTAAGGCGAAGCCCGGCTGGCTGATTGTAGTGGCGGGCCATACCGATAGCACCGGGGATGACCAGTCCAACCAGGTCCTGTCGCTGAAGCGTGCGGAGTCCGTGCGCGACTGGATGCGCGATACCGGCGATGTGCCGGAGAGCTGTTTTGCGGTGCAGGGCTACGGTGAAAGCCGACCTGTCGCCACCAACGACACGGCGGAAGGCCGGGCGCTGAACCGCCGTGTCGAAATCAGTCTGGTGCCGCAGGCGAACGCCTGCCAGCTGCCG
>NZ_JBMKJN010000053.1:0-3909 GCF_049236805.1 Enterobacter cloacae complex sp. XAL002 | reverse complement strand
GCTCCATCAGCAAAAGGGGATGATAAGTTTATCACCACCGACTATTTGCAACAGTGCCATTTCTTTTCTCATTCCTTCAACACTAAAAGCTCCTTTAAAAAGGTTGCAGGGGGCGCATGATGGAAATAAGTTTTCTATAGCATGCAGTTCAGGGTGCATAACCTTACCCGTACTTCGGGCAACATGAGTTACGCCGCTGCCGACAGGGGCTCTCACCAGTTCAAAGTCGCGTCGAACAGGCTCAACATGATCGGCATGCCACCCTTTTTCAGGAAGCTTGCAACCACAATAGGCACAACGCCCCCCAAATTTCATTCGCAGCTCAGCTCGCTGTATTTTAGAGATCTTATTTTTAGGTTTTGAGAACCTACCATCAGGTGATTCAGCTTTGGATAACTTTGCTGAGGGCTCAGGTAATTCAACTAAATTCCCGTTGATATTTATCACCTTGACCATATCATTTTCCGCCTTTACTAAGCTCACGGGCACAGGAACTGGCTTAAGTAACCGCTAAAGATAACAGCCACTGACTGCATCTACCCAGACCTTCTGTTTATACTCAATAGGCCACCCCTCTTTATCTGCCCGGATGACGCAATCATTTACCGTGGTGCGTGACCGGATACGAACATCAAGCGGAAGCGAATCGTTATCCACACGAGCCTGTGCCTCATTTAAAATGCGTAAAAACATCTCTTTGGTCATTCAGATACCCCCTCAACTTTGCGAATTTTGATCAGATGAGGGCGACTCAGTTTACAAAGTTGTTCTGTCGCTTCATCAATCGAATTGAACCGATGAGCCTCTTCGATATTTAAAGTCCAGTATTTCGCTTTCCCTTCTCCCAGATCGGACTCAAAATAATTTCGCTTTACATCCATTTTTTTAGGCCTGCCATTTATCTTGACGACATTATGTCTGTCATCAAAAAGAAATTCGTCCCCCTCAAAAGTGATTAATACAAATGGCCCCTCAGGCTTGGAAGTCCGGGAACTTTCCATTTTCAAAGTCATACTTCAGCCTCTCGATAGAACTCATGAAACGTCAAATTAAAATGGACTCACACCACACTGATTCAGTATTCCTCCTGAACCCCATTAGGCTCTGTTGTGATTTCATATTTAATTCCGCCAGGTGCTCCCACAGCGTCCGCGACCGACTCACACAGCAGCGAGAGATCGTTGAGGGTCATTGGGTGTTCAATGTCCAGCGTGAAGAGTTTCCCGGCTTGCTTGGCGGCTGTCTTGTCAGCATGTTCGGCATTAAAAAGGTATACGGTGTGTTTTTCCTGAGCGGGTGTATTTTGATTTTGCATTGATGATCCTTTTGTTTAGTTCCCCGATTCCGGGGGTGAGTGAATTAATTTAAATTTATATTCGTCTGGTTTAATTAGAACGTTTCCACGCTATGCGTAAACAGGTAATGCAAGGGCTGTATCAACAGGATTAAAGTTACTTTTCTGGATGCAGCAACGCTTGGACATGATGTCCACATTACATCACGATCAAAGCTAAGTTTTTTTTGTATAACCCCTCCATTTTCGTGTGTTTCGCGTTTCAGACGCTTATACGACCTGCTTGACCATCCTCATCAGAAGGCGGTTTAACAGTCCTTTCGCTGTCGGGCGATTGCTATCGACATAGTAAAAACCTGTTTTGGTCGTACCGTGAGCACTGCTCAGCACCCTCAGTTCCCAGATAACGTCACGGATAACGCCGCCATTTTCTGGCTTAAGGCATTCAGATAAATGGCGCATGAAACGAGCTCTTACGGCACGGTAATAGCGGAACTCCTCTGGCTGGTTAGTATTTTCTTTCACCCGGAGTCGCTGGTTACACAGAGTTAGAACTGCATCCATCATTCCCGCCTTCAGCTTCGCCTGGATCGCACCTTGTTGCTGTTCCCTCTCACCTTCGAGTAACGTTAAAATTCTTTCTCCGAGTGCCGTCTTGTTGTGTACGTGCAACTGAACACAGGCAGCTACGCATGCCCAGAATCTGAACTTTTTTATCTGTCCACGCAATTTCCGGGCTACAACCTGACGGTATGCAGAATCACTGAGTATTTTAAAACGCCGACTGGCAACCAGCTCTGGAAGCGACACTCTGTCGCCTATCCCCAGGCGGGAAAAGGTTTGTCCCCGCTGTGCGAGACGATGATAGACAGCGCCCTTGCCTTTTGAAATTCGGACCGCGCCATAACGAAGAAGATACTGAGCAGCAGTCGTTGGAGTAAACTCACCGTCAGCGATGCGCTGGCGTAACCCGTCGTATTCATGCCAGATAATCCAGGACGCCGTATCTTCTTCAACAGTCAGCTCATCCTCTTCCTCGAATGCCACGACGACAGAACTGCTCTCTCCGGTCTTTAGGCTACGTGAAGCCCTGGGGTCAGCCTGCCCGTCAAAATAGGTCATCAGCGGCAACGTATCAGTCAGTCCATCATAAGCTGTACCGAACCGGCCTCCGGGCAGTTTCATCCAGAGTGGAGCTGGCATTGGTGTACGGGGCACAGGCTGCATGTCAGGCTCATCCTCAAGAAGGTCCAGATCGGCCTCTTCCCAGACCCTGCGATAGATCTCAATTGCCCGAAACGGGCGAGGGTTGAAACAGTGCAACGACCAGAGGAAATCAACGTGGATCACGTTTGCTTCCTGTACAAGCCGAAATTGTGGCTCAGCCATACGACGGTTATAAGCCGTATCGTCAACCTCGCCGGAAAGTAGCTTTCTGCGATGCTCTGCCGCACGTCTTGCTTCAACATAATCAAGGCTGCAACAGGCATGAAAAAGACGTTCAGTCAGGGACGAAGAAAAGATATTGGGTTGAAGACGCACATATCCGCCTTCGAACACTTTACGACCGATATAATCCCGCAGGCTCCAGTCGTACTGGATCTTAGAAAGAAATCGCTGAAGACGACTCAGGCCAGCCTGATAACCGTATTTCTCCGGGTCAGTTCGAAGGAGCGTTTCCATTGAATGGTCAACCCCTACTGCTGTGCAAAATGAGCACCCTATAATTCTGATCATTTAGAAATTTTTTTGCGTTTAAAATCAATGAATTGAAAGATTTCATTTTTCTAAGTCTGATAAAACAGATGAAAACCCAACTGACTATACTCATAAAACTCAATCTTTGCGCTGCTGTACGATACCAGTAATTACAGGTGCCGAGTTTAACATCATGAAAAGTAGCCCAATAATGAATGACGCAACGCCAGCTGCGGTGCCTAACTTCTGACTGAACACCATTGAAACAAAGTACATATTTGGGATAAAAACGGACATAGCAATCACGAAAAGTAACTTATTCAGATAATTATTTATTCGGGTCTTAACCTCAACTCTATCATAAAAAGCCATCGAAACGTAAGCAGTTATCAGTGAATAAAAAGACCATGTCATATAGTTAACCGATTCATTAAATGCCTCTCGCAAAAGCAAAGCACTTTCTGTCATTCCCTACCTCATTAAATCAATAGAAAATAAATCTGAATAATTTATTTTTAAAAGAAAAGAGGCTTTGTTGAATAAATCAGATTTCGGGTAAGTCTCCCCCGTAGCGGGTTGTGTTTTCAGGCAATACGCACGCTTTCAGGCATACCTGCTTTCGTCATTTTGTTCAGCGCTCGTACCAGGGCCATAGCCTCCGCAACCTGACCATCGTAGTCACGCAGCGTCAGTGAACCCCCGAACAGCTGTTTTACCCGGTACATCGCCGTTTCCGCTATCGAGCGACGATTGTAATCTGTTGTCCATTTCCACCGCGCATTACTCCCGGTCAGCCGCTGATTCGCAACAGCACGGTTACGGTCTGCATATTCACCGGGCCAGTAACCCGCACCTTTTCGGGGCGGGATAAGCGCGCTGATTTTCTTACGCCGCAGTTCATCGTGACATAGCCGGGT
>NZ_JBMKJN010000052.1:0-4026 GCF_049236805.1 Enterobacter cloacae complex sp. XAL002 | reverse complement strand
TGGAAGGCATGGATGTGAACCTGTCTCTGGTGAGCCAGATGCCGAAAGCGAAAGCGTAAGGCGGTAGCAGGGATGAAAATTTACCGTCCGTTATGGGAAGACGGGGCCTTCCTGGCCCCGCAGCAGTTCCAGCAGCAGGCCCGCTGGGATGCACATGTGGCCGACACCGTGGCCCGGATGGCGCTGGCGCACCCGTGGGGTGTGCTGTGCGCGGAGTTCGACGAAGGCGCGCTGGCCCTTTCACGTCTTAATGCCACCCGGCTTTGTGTGCGCTTCGCGGATGGTACCCTGGTGGACACAGATCTGGCGGATACCCTGCCGCCGGTCTGTGATTTATCAGCGGCGGGGAGTGATGCTGTTGAAGTGCTGCTGTGTCTGCCGCTCCTCAGCGCCAATGGCGGTAATCTGGATGACGGGCAGGACAGTGCCCGTCCGCGCCGCTGGCAGTCTGAACGGGTAACAGTGCAGGAACTGGCCGGGCATGAGCGCAGTGAACTGACGGTACTTCGTCATGCCCTGACGCTGCGGCTGTCGACTCAGGAAAACAGCGCCTGGCTTACCTGCCCGGTGGCGAGACTGATGCGAAACGCACAGGGGCAGTGGGTACAGGAGCGGAGCTTTATTCCGCCGCTGCTCTCTTTGTCTGCCAGCCCGTTACTGCTCAGCGAACTGAGTGACCTGCTGCACCGCCTGGCGGCCCGGCGTAAGCGCCTGATGGCCATGCGCCGTGAAAGCAACGAGCGGATGGCGGACTTCGCGGTGGCCGATGTATCGCTGTTCTGGTTGCTGAACGCCCTCAACAGCGTTGAGCCGGTACTGACGGAGCTGCACCAGGCGCCGTCCCGCCATCCGGAACTGCTGTACCGCGAGCTGGCCCGCCTTGCCGGCAGCCTGCTGACCTTTTCGCTTGAACATGATGTGGACGCCATTCCCCCCTATCGGCATGACGCGCCGGAAACGGTGTTCCCGCCGCTGTTTACCTTGCTCGATAACCTGCTTGAAGCCAGTCTGCCGTCGCGCGTGATTGCCATTGAACTGAAGCAGGGCGAAGACCGTGAGATCTGGCGCGGGAAGCTGCACGACGCGCGGCTGCGTGAAGGGGCCGATTTCTATCTCTCCGTGCGCTCCGCCATGCCAAACCACGAACTCCAGACGCGCTTCCCGCAACTGTGTAAGGCGGGAAGTCACGATGATGTCTCTGAGGTGGTGAATATCGCCCTGAGCGGGATGGTGATTAAACCACTAAGCCACGTTCCGGCGGCCATCCCGCTGCGTCTGGAAAATCAGTATTTCGCGCTGGATCTGTCCACCGATGCTGCTCGTGCCATGCTGGAAGCCGGAAACTGTACCTTCTATACGCCGGGCTCCCTCGGTGAGGTGAAACTTGAACTGTTTGCGGTGCTGCGCTCATGAACGATGCCGACATTGACCTGATAAACAAAACGTTTTATCCGGGCTGGCTGATGGTCAGCCAGTTGCGCAGCGGCCAGGAGGTAAAGGACGGCGAAGCGCTGTACCGACGAGCCTGCCGGTGGGTGAACGCCGCGCGAGAATCACTGAACGAAGCCGGGTTCAGCACCACATCCTGCGACCATATGCTGTATGCGTACTGCGCCCTGATGGATGAGAGCGTGCTGAACCGGGATAAACAGGATGACGGTTACCGCCAGTGGCGCAAGGACCCACTTCAGGCGCGGTTTTTCCGTACCCTGAATGCAGGGGAAGAGCTGTGGGAGCGTATCCGTACGGCCCTGCGCGAGCCTGCGCCGGATGTGGCGGTGCTGACCTGCCTGTACCGCACCCTGCAACTGGGCTTCACCGGCCAGTACCGCACGCAGGATGATGAGCGGCGTGAGGATGTGGTGCGCGCGCTCAGTGAGCGCGTACCGCCGTTTGCGCTGACCCAGGAAACTCCGGTGGTGGTCAGGGCATCCCGCCTGCGCAGCGGACGCCGGATGTACTGGCTGGGCTGGGTGGCGGGCGTGGTGGTGCTGGCGGCGCTGTGGTTCACCTTCTCCTCTGTGCTGTCGCAGATGGTGGCGCAGATTGCGGGGCAGGGATAACGGATGCGTGTACTCTCCCGAACGCTTCTCACGCTGTTTGCTGCTGTCCTTGCTTTGTGGCTGGTCGTGGATTTCTGGCCGCTTTCCACCGTCAGCCGTTCTGTGCTCAGCGTCTGTATTGTGCTGGTCTGCGGCGCGACGCTATGGCATCGGTGGCGGCGTCGCCAGTTCGTCATACCGGTAACGGAGCATGTCCTGCCCCCGGAAGATTTTCAGGGTGCGGTGGTGCTGGTCTGCGGCGATACGACCAGCCTGTTCCCTCCCGATACCGTTTATCGTGAAACCCGTCAGGGCTGGTATATACACGCGCAAAACGCAGAACAGCTGCCGCTGCTGGCGCAGCATCTGGCGGCCGTCCGTCCGGCGCTGGTGTCGCAGGTCTCGGTATTGCTGGCGCTGATACCGGAACAGCAGACGTCGGAAGAGGCGCTGGCGCAGACGCTCCGTGGCTGGCGACGCAGTATTACGCAGTGCCGGAACTGGCTGAACGGTGTTCCGCCGGTATGGAGCGTGGCCTGGATATCGCCACCTGACCTTCACCCTAAAGAGGAGGCGCAGTGGTTTACCGTCACACCGGAGTTACCGGGCGTGCGGGTGCGGCAGAACGGATATGTCGCCCTGTCGGTGACGGACTGGCAGTGGGAGAGCGGCAGCCGCGCCTCACGCCTTTATGACACGCTGTGGCTGGACAGCATACTGGTGCTGATGGCGCACCACCTCACCCGGCCATTCAGCGCCCGACAGGGTGAGCTTCCGCAGCTGAATCTCTGCGCGGCAGGTATCTGTCTGGCACCGATCGCCGCAACAGAGGATAACCTCTGGCAGCAGCTGATAGCCGGTATCACCACGCTTTGCCCGAAACCTGTCTTTGCACCGGATTTACTGCCGCTGCCGGAGGTATTGCTGCCGTACCTGCCGCGCCGCCACGGCATCAGCCGCCGGATGCAGAATATGCGGCTGGCCGGGGGTATCTGCTTTGTCTTCCTTGCGCTGGCGATGCTGGCTTCCTTTATCAACAACCAGCGACTGGTGCGCAGCGTGGGCGACCACCTTGCCGTATACCACCGTCTCAGCGGCACGCCACCTGAGCCGAAGCAGCAGGCGCAGCAGCGTTTGCAGGCAGACAGCCGCCTGCTGGACGACTGGCTGCGGCGTGGTGAGCCACTGCGTTACGGGCTCGGCCTGTACCAGGGCATGCGTCTGATCCCGCTGGTAGAAGCCGCCATTAATAGCTGGACGCCACCGCCGCCCCCTCGTCCGGTGATTAAGAAAATCGTACAGGGGCCGCAGACTGTCCGCCTCGACAGCATGTCGCTGTTCGATACCGGCAAATGGGCGCTGAAACCCGCCTCAACAAAGCTGCTGGTGAACTCACTTGTGGGGATCAAGGCGAAACCCGGCTGGCTGATTGTGGTCGCAGGCCATACCGACAGCACCGGGGATGACCAGTCCAACCAGGTCCTGTCCCTGAAGCGTGCGGAGTCCGTGCGCGACTGGATGCGCGATACCGGCGACGTGCCGGAGAGCTGTTTTGCGGTGCAGGGCTACGGTGAAAGCCGACCTGTCGCCACCAACGACACGGCAGAAGGCCGGACGCTGAACCGCCGTGTCGAAATCAGTCTGGTGCCGCAGGCGAACGCCTGCCAGCTGCCGGGCAACACCCCCGCGTCATCGCAGGATGATGGCGCTGATAACAACTTAACGGAGTAATTAACATGGCAATACCAGTCTATCTGTGGCTGAAGGACGACGGCGGCGCGGACATCAAAGGGTCTGTGGACGTTCAGGATCGTGAAGGCAGCATCGAGGTGGTGGCCCAGGAGCATAACCTGTACATCCCGACCGACAATAACACCGGCAAGCTGACCGGTACCCGTATCCACACCCCGTTCCTGTTCACCAAGGAAATCGACTCCTCCAGCCCGTACCTGTACAAGGCGGTGACCACCGGCCAGACCCTGAA
>NZ_JBMKJN010000051.1:0-4576 GCF_049236805.1 Enterobacter cloacae complex sp. XAL002 | reverse complement strand
GCTCCATCAGCAAAAGGGGATGATAAGTTTATCACCACCGACTATTTGCAACAGTGCCAACGCCGGGTTATTCTTATTTGTCGCTTCTTTACTCGCCTTTATCGGCCTTCACTCAAGGATGTATTGTGGTTATGCGTTATATTCGCCTGTGTATTATCTCCCTGTTAGCCACCCTGCCGCTGGCGGTACACGCCAGCCCGCAGCCGCTTGAGCAAATTAAACAAAGCGAAAGCCAGCTGTCGGGCCGCGTAGGCATGATAGAAATGGATCTGGCCAGCGGCCGCACGCTGACCGCCTGGCGCGCCGATGAACGCTTTCCCATGATGAGCACCTTTAAAGTAGTGCTCTGCGGCGCAGTGCTGGCGCGGGTGGATGCCGGTGACGAACAGCTGGAGCGAAAGATCCACTATCGCCAGCAGGATCTGGTGGACTACTCGCCGGTCAGCGAAAAACACCTTGCCGACGGCATGACGGTCGGCGAACTCTGCGCCGCCGCCATTACCATGAGCGATAACAGCGCCGCCAATCTGCTGCTGGCCACCGTCGGCGGCCCCGCAGGATTGACTGCCTTTTTGCGCCAGATCGGCGACAACGTCACCCGCCTTGACCGCTGGGAAACGGAACTGAATGAGGCGCTTCCCGGCGACGCCCGCGACACCACTACCCCGGCCAGCATGGCCGCGACCCTGCGCAAGCTGCTGACCAGCCAGCGTCTGAGCGCCCGTTCGCAACGGCAGCTGCTGCAGTGGATGGTGGACGATCGGGTCGCCGGACCGTTGATCCGCTCCGTGCTGCCGGCGGGCTGGTTTATCGCCGATAAGACCGGAGCTAGCAAGCGGGGTGCGCGCGGGATTGTCGCCCTGCTTGGCCCGAATAACAAAGCAGAGCGCATTGTGGTGATTTATCTGCGGGATACGCCGGCGAGCATGGCCGAGCGAAATCAGCAAATCGCCGGGATCGGCGCGGCGCTGATCGAGCACTGGCAACGCTAAGCCGGCGGTGGCCGCGCGCGTTATCCGGCCCGCAGCACCTCGCAGGCGTGCCGGGCGATATGACTGGCGGCGGCATCGGAAAGATGCCGGTCGGTAATGATGGTGGTGAACCGGGTCAAAGGTAACGCCATAAACGTGGCCACCTGATTGTATTTCGAACTGTCGCACAGCAGGATGCTTCTCGCGCTGACCTGGCTGACGGTCTCCTTGACGGTAACCTTGTTCTCATCAGGGGTGAATATCCCGCGACTGTCCCAGCCGCTGGCGGAGATAAAGGCCGTATCGATAGCCAGGTGGCGTAACGTACGCGCCGCCGATTCGCCCACGCAGGAGCGGTTCTCCCGGCACAGAGTGCCGCCGGTGTGGATCACGCCGCACTGGCTGGCATCGATCAGCAGCTGGGTTATCTCAAAATCATTGGTGACCACCTGGAGATCGTTCCGGTCGAGGATCGCCCGCGCCAGCGCCAGGGTGGTAGTCCCGGCATCCAGATAGATGCAACTGTTTTTAGCGATATGACTCGCCGCCAGCGCGCCGATCGCCTGTTTCTCCTCACTCTGCAGCGTGCTTTTCACCAGATGACTGGGTTCCGCGGCCAGCCGGCTGACGGCGCGTACGCCGCCCGAGACGCTGACCAGCAGCCCCTGCTCCTCCAGTTTACTGACGTCCCGACGGATGGTCATATGGGACACGCCGAGGATCTCCGTCAGCTCGTTAATGCTTACCGCCCCACGCTGCTCCACCAGGGCTAAAATACGCTGATGTCGTTCTATTGGAATCACCGCTCTCCCCTTACCATTTTTTCACACCAGGCGTCACCACCCAGGCTACGGCCCTGGCGACACCCGGTGTTGTTATCGCGCTTTGCCGCTGTTTTTTACGCTATTTTAGGGCAAGAATCGCCGCTGTGCAGCCTCTTTCCGCCTGTGAATTTTTTATATTCATGTGGGTTATTCGTGATAACTCTCACATAAATTCACATGATAACGCTTTATTCTATCATTAAATCACATTAATTAACTAATGTTCACAAGGAGACCAGCATGGCTGCACACACTAACGTCTGCGTGATTGGACTGGGTTCAATGGGCATGGGCGCCGCCCGCGCCTGCCTGCAGGCGGGCCTGAACACCTGGGGCGTTGACATCAATCCCGACAACTGTCGCGCACTGCTGGCGGCGGGCGCCAAAGGCGCGGGCCCCAGCGCGGTGCCGTTCGCCGCGGAACTGGATGCAGTTGTGCTGCTGGTGGTCAATGCCGCCCAGGTGCGGGGGATCCTGTTCGGCGAGAGCGGCCTCGCCGCCCATCTGAAGCCGGGCACCGTCGTGATGGTGTCGTCCACCATCGCCTCCGCCGATGCTCAGGCCATTGCCGAGGCGCTGGCGGAGTACCAGCTATTGATGCTCGACGCGCCGGTATCGGGCGGCGCCGTGAAAGCGGCCGCCGGCGACATGACGGTGATGGCCTCCGGGAGCGATGCCGCCTTTGCCCGACTCGCGCCGGTGCTGGACGCCGTGGCCGGCAAAGTCTACCGCATCGGGAGCGACATTGGTCTTGGCTCGACGGTAAAAATTATCCATCAGCTGCTGGCCGGGGTGCACATCGCCGTTGCCGCCGAAGCGATGGCGCTTGCCGCCCGCGCCGGGATCCCACTGGAGACGATGTATGACGTGGTCACCCACGCGGCGGGTAATTCCTGGATGTTTGAGAATCGCATGCAGCACGTCCTGGATGGCGATTACTCGCCAAAATCCGCTGTCGATATTTTTGTCAAAGATCTCGGGCTGGTGAATGACACTGCCCGGGCGCTGACCTTCCCGCTGCCGCTCGCTACCACCGCGCTGAATATGTTCACCTCCGCCAGTAATGCCGGATTCGGTCGGGAAGATGACAGCGCGGTGATCAAGATTTTCAACGGCATCACCCTGCCGGGCCATAAACAGTGAGGAGAGACAACATGCAGCTTGGTGTCATTGCCGATGACTTCACCGGCGCCACGGATATTGCCAGCTTCCTCGTGCGCAACGGCATGCCGACGGTGCAACTGAATGGCGTGCCGACCCGCGATATTCCGCTGACCAGCGAGGCGGTGGTCATCAGCCTGAAAACCCGCTCCTGCCCGGCGGAAATGGCCGTCAGCCAGTCGCTGGCGGCCCTGCGCTGGCTGCAGGCCCAGGGCTGTCAGCAGTTTTATTTCAAGTACTGTTCCACTTTCGACAGCACCGCGCAGGGCAACATTGGCCCGGTGCTGGATGCCCTGCTGGCCGAGCTGGGTGAGACGCGGACGGTGATTTCCCCGGCGCTGCCGGTTAACGGCCGCACGGTCTATCAGGGATATCTGTTCGTCGGCGAGCAACTGCTGAATGAGTCCGGGATGCGCCACCATCCGGTGACGCCGATGGAGGATGCGCACCTGGGCCGCTTAATTGAGCGCCAAGGGCGCGGAAAAGCCGCGCTGATTGCCTGGCCGATTGTCGCCCGGTCGCCGCCGCGCTGGCGGCAGTCAACGATCCGGCGGTGCGCTATGTGGTGCTCGACGCCCTCAGCGAACAGGATCTGCTCACCCAGGGCGTGGCGCTGCGGGAGATGAAGCTGGTCTCCGGCGGTTCCGGCCTCGCCATCGGCCTCGCCCGCGACTGGGCGCAGCGCCATGGCGCCAGGGGGGAAAGCGCTCAGGCCGGCATGCCGCTGGCCGGTCCGGCGGTGGTGCTCTCGGGCTCCTGCTCGGTGATGACCAACAGCCAGGTGGCGGCCTATCGTCAACAGGCCCCCGCCCGCGCCGTCGACTTAAGCGCCTGCTTTACCGATCTGGAGAGCTACGTCAGGACGCTGACTGACTGGGTGGACGCGCAGCGCGATGCGCCGCTGGCGCCGATGATCTATGCCACCACCGAGCCGCAAACGCTGCAGCGGATCCAGGCGCAGTATGGCGACAAGGCCAGCAGCGAACGGGTGGAACAGCTGTTTGCCGCTCTTGCCGCCGCCCTGAAGGCGAACGGATTTACCCGCTTTATTGTGGCCGGAGGGGAAACGTCGAGCATTGTGGCGCAGACCCTGGGGGTTGAGGCGTTCCATATTGGGCCGACCATCTCCCCTGGCGTGCCCTGGGTGCGTGACACCCGCCAGCCGCTCTCCCTGGCGCTGAAGTCAGGTAACTTCGGCGATATCCAGTTCTTTGCCCGTGCCCAGCAGGAGTTTCGTCATGACTGAGCAACAACTGCGAGAGGAAATGGTGCAGATTGGCGCCTCGTTGTTTAGCCGCGGCTATGCCACCGGCTCCGCTGGCAATCTGTCGCTGCTGCTGCCGGACGGCAACCTGCTGGCGACGCCGACCGGCGCCTGCCTCGGCGAACTGCAGGCTCAGCGGTTGTCGGTGGTGACGCTGCAAGGGGAATGGATCTCCGGCGACAAACCGTCGAAAGAGGTCACTTTTCACCGGGCGGTCTATTTGCACAACCCGGCCTGCAAGGCGATCGTCCACTTGCACAGCCACTATCTGACCGCGCTCTCCTGCCTGCAGGGGCTCGGGCACTGTTGCAAAGTTAGCGATGAGGCAGCCTTTTGTCTTATTCAAAGGCCTTACA
>NZ_JBMKJN010000050.1:0-4620 GCF_049236805.1 Enterobacter cloacae complex sp. XAL002 | reverse complement strand
TAGTTCTTGCAAATTGTTGTCACTAAAGGGTTTTGTGTGCTTGTTTACAATCGAGTGGGTATCGGAGACGAAGAAGGACAAGGTACATGCTGACCGATACCAAGCTGCGCAATCTCAAGCCCAGGGACAAACTCTACAAAGTGAATGACCGGGAAGGTCTCTATGTGGGGGTCGCCTCAGAAAACGGAATCTATGGTCACTCCCGTTTTTGCAACACCGATTTTGACGACAAGTTGGCTTGCTTGAATCGATCCGGCGTCTGAATGGGATTTTATTCCCGCGCCTCGATGAGTTCCGCGCCTGATGAACCTCCAGAAAAGATACGGCTTCAATGAGCCTTTCCGTTTTACAGGTTCCTCAACAGGCCGGTGGGCCGTTAGTATCATCAATATCAGTATTCGCAAAACCAGATGAATGATTGTTTAAACTGGTGTATTTCTGCCTTTATGCTTCGTAAGTTTGCTGTCGCGCCGTCAGTGCCCAGGCTATTCTGGCCAGCTTGTTTGCCAGAGCACAGGTGACGACAAAGTTGCTTTTCCGACACAACAACTCCCTGACCCAGTCGGCCAACTTGCCAGACTGGTGTTCCAGTTTTTGTATGAATACCCTGGCACACTGAACCAACAAAGTTCGGATCTTTTTGTTGCCCCGCTTGCTAATCCCTAACAATGTCGTCCGACCTCCCGTGCTGTACTGTCGGGGTACCAGCCCTGTTGCCGCCGCAAAGTCACGGCTGCTGGCGTACTGCTTCCCGTCGCCAATCTCAGTTGAAATAGTACTGGCAGTCAGCGTTCCAACGCAGGGAATACTCAGCAAGCGCTGTCCAACCTCATCTTCGTCCAACTTTCGTTTCAACTGAGATTCCAGATCTTTAATCTGCTCAACAAGATAGTGATAATGCTGTTGTAATTTCAGCAGTAACTGGCTGAGATAAAGAGGCAAACTACTGTCCTCAAGAAGGGTACTCAGTCGACTAATAACGGCAGCACCTCGCGGAACGCTGATACCAAATTCCAGCAGAAAAGCATGCATCTGATTAGTTGTTTTCACCTTATCCTGAACCAGGGATTCACGGACACGATGCAGAGCTCGCATTGCCTGCTGAGATTCGGTTCTGGGCTGCACGAAACGCATAGATGGACGTGATGCTGCTTCACAGATAGCTTCAGCATCAACGAAGTCATTTTTGTTGCTTTTAACGAATGGGCGGACAAATTGCGGTGATATCAGCTTTGGAAAATGCCCTAACTCTTCCAGCTTGCGTGCCATAAAGTGAGAACCGCCACAGGCTTCCATCGCGATGGTTGTTGCCGGGCATGTCGCCAGAAATTCGATTAGCTTTGGTCGGGTGAATTTTTTACGGTAAACGGCCTTCCCACGATGATCCTGACAATGAATATGGAAAGAGTTCTTACCCAGATCGATACCAATAAGCGCAATGTTTTCCATGATGGTTCTCCGAATGAAAGCCTGTCCTCAGCATAGTACTGGGAAGGAGGGAGTGACCATCTCATTAAATAAAGCACGCTAAGCCGGTTGCAGCGGTCGTAGCGGCCTGAACTTGCCCGCGCCGATCTTGGCGCTGCTGCGCCAGAGGTAATCGCCGGTGAGGTTGATGTGCTCCCAACCGAGCGGCGACAGGTACTGCAACAGCGCGTCATCAATGGCATGGCCGTTGCCACGCAGCGCGTGCGCAGCCCGTTCCAGATAGACCGTGTTCCACAACACGACGGCAGCCGTTACCAGATTGAGGCCGCTAGCCCGGTAGCGCTGCTGCTCGAAACTGCGGTCGCGGATTTCACCCAGGCGGTTGAAAAACACTGCCCTGGCCAGCGCATTGCGCGCCTCGCCCTTGTTCAGGCCGGCATGCACGCGGCGGCGCAGTTCCACGCTTTGCAGCCAGTCCAGGATGAACAGCGTGCGCTCGATGCGGCCCAGCTCGCGGAGCGCCACGGCCAGGCCGTTCTGGCGTGGGTAGCTGCCGAGCTTTCGGAGCATCAGGGAGGCCGTCACCGTGCCCTGCTTGATCGAGGTGGCCAGCCGCAGGATTTCGTCCCAATGGGCGCGGACGTGCTTGATGTTGAGCGTGCCGCCGATCATGGGTTTCAGCGCGTCATAGGCGGCGTCGCCCTTCGGGATGTAGAGCTTGGTGTCGCCCAGGTCGCGGATGCGCGGCGCGAAGCGGAAGCCCAGGAGGTGCATCAGGGCGAAGACGTGATCGGTGAAGCCCGCCGTGTCGGTGTAATGCTCCTCGATCCGCAAGTCGGACTCGTGGTACAGCAGGCCGTCGAGCACGTAGGTCGAATCGCGCACGCCGACGTTCACGACCTTGGTGTGAAATGGCGCGTACTGGTCAGAAATGTGGGTGTAGAACGTCCGCCCTGGGCTGCTCCCGTATTTCGGGTTGATGTGGCCGGTGCTCTCGGCCTTGCTGCCGGTGCGGAAGTTCTGGCCGTCCGACGATGAGGTGGTGCCGTCGCCCCAGTGCTCGGCGAAGGGATGGCGGAACTGTGCGTTGACCAGATCGGCCAGCGCCGCCCCGTAGGTTTCGTCGCGGATGTGCCAGGCTTGCAGCCAAGCCAGCTTGGCGTAGGTCGTGCCGGGGCAAGACTCCGCCATCTTGGTCAGGCCCAGGTTGATCGCGTCGGCGAGGATCGTGGTCAGCAACAGGTTCTTGTCTTTGGCCGGGTCGCCCGATTTCAGATGCGCGAAATGCCGAGTGAAGCCCGTCCATTCGTCCACCTCCAGCAGCAGTTCGGTGATCTTGACGTGCGGCAGGATCATTGCCGTCTGGTCGATCAGCGCTTGGGCGGTGTCGGGTACCGCCGCGTCGAGCGGCGTGATCTTCAAGCCTGACTCGGTGATGATGGCGTCCGGCAGCTCGTTGGCCGTCGCCATACGGTTGACGGTGGCAAGCTGTGTTTCCAGCAGCGTCAGCCGGTCGTTCAGGTACCGGTTGCAGTCGGTGGCCACGGCCAGCGGCAATTCGCTGGCCTGCTTGAGGCTGGCGAATTTCGCGGGCGGCACCAGGTAGTCCTCGAAGTCCTTGAACTGGCGCGACCCCTGCACCCAGATGTCGCCGGAACGCAACGCGTTCTTCATCTCCGACAGCGCGCACAGTTCGTAGTAGCGCCGGTCGATGCCGGTGTCGGTCATGACCAGCTTCTGCCAGCGCGGCTTGATGAACTCGGTCGGCGCGTCGGCGGGCACCTTGCGGGCGTTGTCGCTGTTCATGCCGCGCAGCACCTCGATGGCGTCGAGCACGTCCTTCGCGGCGGGAGCGGCCCGCAGCTTGAGCACGGCAAGGAATTCCGGCGCGTAGCGGCGCAGCGTGGCGTAGCTTTCGCCGATGCGGTGCAGGAAATCGAAGTCCTCGGGCTGCGCAAGCTTCTGCGCTTCGGTGACGCTCTCGGCGAAGGCATCCCAGGACATGACGGCCTCGATGGCGGCGAACGGATCGCGGCCCGCCTGCTTGGCCTCGATCAGCGCCTGGCCGATGCGGCCGAACAGCCGCACCTTGGCGTTGATCGCCTTGCCGGACGCCTGGAATTGCTGCTGATGCTTGTTCTTGGCGGCGTTGAACAGCTTGCCCAGGATGCGGTCGTGCAGGTCGATGATTTCGTCGGTGACGGTGGCCATGCCCTCGATGGCAAGCGCCACCAGGGTGGCATAGCGTCGCTGCGCCTCGAACTTGGCCAGGTCGGCGGGCGTCATCTGGCCACCCTCACGGGCGATCTTGAGCAGGCGGTTCTGGTGCACCGACCGCTCGATGCCAGAAGGCAGGTCGAGCGCCTGCCACGCTTTGAGGCGTTCGATGTGTTCCAGCATGTGCCGCGAATTCGGTTTGACGGGCGATTGGCGCAGCCAGGCCAGCCAGGTCGTTTTGCCGTTGTCCCGACGCTTGAGCAGATCGTCGAGGCGGCGGCGATGCGCGTCCGACAGCGGTTCGGCCAAGGCATCGTAGATGCGCCGGTTGGCGCGGGTGATTGCTTCGGCGCTCGCCCGCTCGACGGCGTTGAGGGCAGGCAGAATGACCGACTGCTGCCGCAGGTGCTCGATCAAGGTGCTGGCCAGCACGATGCCCTTGTCGGTCTGCAAGGCCATCTCGGTCAGCAACTGGACGGCCTGCCGGTAGTGGCCCATGGTAAAGGGCTGGAAGCCGAACACCGTTTGCAGTTCGACCAGGTGCTCGCGCCGGGTCTGCTCCCGCTGCCCGTATTCGTCCCAGCTTTCGACGCTGACCTTGAGCTGGTCGGCGACCAGTTTCAACAAGGGCGGAAACGGCGGCTCATCGACGCCCAGGATGACACCAGGAAAGCGCAGGTAACAGAGCTGCACGGCGAAGCCCAGCCGGTTGGCCGGGCCGCGCCGCTGCCGGATGATGGAGAGGTCGGTTTCGCTGAACGTGTAGTGACGGATCAACTCATCCTTGGTGTCCGGCAACGCCAGCAGGCTTTCGCGCTCGGCGGCGGACAGGATTGAACGACGTGGCATATTTACTGATCCGTTCTCAAGTATTGATACAGGGTTTCGCGACTGATTCCGAATTCACGAGCCAGCTTGGCACTGTTGCAAAGTTAGCGATGAGGCAGCCTTTTGTCTTATTCAAAGGCCTTACAT
>NZ_JBMKJN010000049.1:0-5624 GCF_049236805.1 Enterobacter cloacae complex sp. XAL002 | reverse complement strand
TGTTGTGCGCCAGCAGAATTATCCTTACATCCGGATTCGCTCGAACCATTCCATCCACCACGCCCGCCATATACGAGTCACGTACGGAAGTATCTCCCTCAAGAGAGGTACCATCGAAGAAAGCTTTCATTACACGCAAGGTTTCCAACGTATACTCTATCGACTCTATTCGATCAGAGGCTTTTCGGAAAAAATCGCTGTTGACGTGATTTTTCAGGACAGGGGCAAGCGACGCCAAACGGAGCTTCAATCTGGTTACCCCTGAGATAGCTTTCTCCTGCTGAGCCGTTTCCAACTCCCCCCATTTTGCCGATGAAATAACCGCCGACTGGCCATCAATGGACGTCAACAACTGAGTCAGCGCATCAACGTGGGGTTTCATGAGGTGGTCGATGACCTGGATAATTTCGGCCAATTGCGCTAGGTCGTCCCTTGGATTCAAGGTGTTGGGTAAATCGATTCCGACTAACTGCAGTTTTCTTCCTGATTCGCGTAGATATGATTTAACCCAAATCAGCACTGAGCCATACAAAGAAAAGGTCAGGGTATCCGAAAATCGCTCAAGTTCATGAGCACCGGCTGTTGAGTTGAGCCATTCAGATAGCCGGGATGCCTGAATCGCCCCACATTCCAAACCAATCGCATTAAGCATGCTTCCTCCACAATGGAGAGGCCCAGTTACAGGACGTTGCATAACTGCCAGCCGCGACCATTGAGGTCGCGGCATTTCTCTCATGACCGCTTTTGGCGCAATCCGAGCGATCTACTCGGCAGCTGTCGGCCCTTGGGGTCTTGTTTAGGGAACTGGCTCAGATGTTCGTGAGTGATCTTCCAGACATTCGCTTCTCTACGAAGGATAGTTGTTCCTCGCCCACCGCCTTCCAGAGCGCTACCATTTAAAATTGCCCTCCACCGGAAGTGATAGGTGCATCCGGCACAATCTTTCGACTGGGCAACCCACTCCAGGTTTTCTAACCAATAATTTTCAAGAGGAAATTTTTTCCAGGTTTCCTCAAAGGCTTGCCGTATCTGCTTCAGTCCACAAAATGATCCGTCATTGAACCAGAATATCGCATTTGGTGAAATTAACGGCACCAACTGATCGAAGTCGTGCATATTAATCAGTTTGCTCGACTTCACGCGGGATCCAGAACCAGGCGACATAGAGGGCCCGTAGGAAGAGAATCGTCAGCGCCGTTCCCACGACGATGCCGCCCATCATTGCGTAGGCACGATTGCCAGCATGAACTGGCAAAGCGCCGAAGTGCTTGCCAGCCTGGACACGTTTAACCTGACCGAGAGGTACGGTTGCGATGCGGAGATCATATTTGTTAATTAACGCGCTTGCTTAATTAACAATGGCCACGGGATTCTACTCGGAATCCCTTCAAGGCGAGGGGCGAAAATCGGCCCCAGGCGGCGAGTGGGCTAAGCAATTTGTGGCATCCGCGACGCGAATAAAGACCAGTGCGGTCATCGGCTACAGTCGGTTCCATGCGCCATGATGGCACTGCCGGCAGGCGACGTTAATCGATGATCTCGGCACCTTCTGCGTTCAGACGCGCCAGGCCCTCCTTCATTTCCCGCAGCCGCTGGGCCGTGTGTGCTTGCCACTTCGTCACTTCAGCAATTACGCGCAATGGATCGCGGGAGCGATAAGACAGGGTCGGGTTACCCGGGAACTTCTTATCCGTCAGGTTCGGATCCTCCTCGATGGCGCCGGTCGGTTCGACGACATAAATTCGTTCCGTTCCGCTGCCACCCGCCAATTCGGCGCCCCAGATCGCCGCATCGAGCGTGCCTGTAAAATACACCCACGACAGGGATTTCGCGTCTGTGAAATTCGATCGATAACCGACGGCGATCAGATCACCGGGTGCAAGAGCGGCTTTGGTTCCATGGAAGAACGACTGGGCAAACATGGTTGCGGTAGCAGACATAGAGTCCCCCTTGATGTTAAGCGCTTCTGTTCACAGTGTCGCGGGGCCCGTATTTTCGGCGGGGCGCACCCTGGATACATAGTCGTTGATAGGGTGCGGGCGAGCATCCCGCATGCCATGCGTCGGATCAGGGCGAGCCAAAGTGCCGTTGAAGATAGTCGACACCGAACGAAACGATATCCCGCGCTTCGAACAAGTAGCAGTGCGCCTGACCGACCAAGCCCTCCCGATGGCGTCGCAGCTCCACATAGGCATTGGTAATTGTCTCGACGGCGTCCGGCTCTCCTTCGATAGCGAAACAATCGAGAATGCCGTTGGAGTCGAAATCCTCGGCGCGTTTCCATCTCACTCCGCCGTCCTCGCTGCGGATCGGCATTTCGTAGCTCACGCGTCGCTTGTTCGGGATGCGGGCAATGGCCTCGGCGTAGTGCAGGACGGTAACGGAATCGAGCGGGGCTCCGAGCAACAGAACCTTTCCGGCACGCTCGACGAAACGCTCCAGCGGCGATCCAGGTCCGAAAGCCTGCCCAAGTTCGTGAGGCCGCGTCAGAGTGCCGGCCAGAGGCCCTACCGCGACCATCGAGGCATCCGGGTGCGCGCTGCGCCGGGCGCCGGGTGTCTGGAGGAGGAACCGGTTGAGCAGGCCGAAGCCGCGATACGTGCCTGATATGGCTGGATCGAACGGCGGCCATCGGTGGCGCAGTTCCGCATCCATCCGTGCGCCATTGAGCGTTTCTTCGTAAGGCGACCGGTCCCACGAGGCGTATCCCATCAAGCTTCCAGTGGGGCCGACGGCATCGAGCAGGGCAGACACTATCGATGCTGCGCCTCCATCGACGGGGCCGATCGCCTTCAGCGATGCGTGAACCATGACGAGAGCGCCGGATTGGACACCCAGCCGTGAAAGGTCCGCCGCAATTGTTTCCCTTGTGTTCATTCCGCTGCCATCCTCTATATCCTGCATTCCCCAAGTGGCGTGTCGTTTGAGGTGAAGATAGCCTGTATCCGAGCGCTAGACAAGGATTTTCTGCCGCAAGCGGCACCTGCGGTCGCGCAGACTGCTGGATCTGGACGGATCAGACCGCGAAGCCGCTGTTTCCTTGCCCAGGGGCGGCGTTTTTCAGCGCAGCGGACAGATCTGTCCAGCCGCTTTCGTTCAGTTTGAGCGTGGATCGCGATCATGCGCATAGCGGTGGCGCTCGCAATCGGCGGATAGCGGCGAGGATGGCGCGTACCATCGTGCCGGTGACAGCGACCTCGGCCAGCTGGAAGGTGATGGTGCGGGCGTGACGGACCACACGTGCCCCGATCTTGATCAGCTTCAGTTGCAGGCTGGTCAACGACCAGTCGGCCATGGCCTCGGGCAGCTCGATGCAGCGCAAGAAGGTGGCCAGGTTGTACGCCAGGGCGTGCAGTTGCAGCCGCACCTCATTGTCGCGGAACTTCCGGCACGACAGCCGCGTCCAGCGAAAGGCGTATTTGCCCTCTTTGATGTGCTGCTCGGCGGTGCCGCGCTGGTTGTAGAACCGCACCACCCAGTCCGGCTCCATCGGCAGGTTGGTGACGATGAAGCCGACACGCGGGAACAGTTCGCCCGGATGCCATTCGATCTTGGCGATCACCCGGCGTTCCTTGTCCCAGGACGCCGCCTGATACTCGAATTCCTCGAAGAACCGCTTGACCTTGGTCAGTGACGGCCGCCCGACAGGGCGCGTTAGCCGATGCGCGATCTTGTCCTTGAGGACCGCGTTTGCGGGCAGCCGGATGGCGTAGAAGAACCGCGCTTCTTCCAATCGCTCATAGATCGCCGGGATCGCGTAGGCAGCATCGGCCCGGAAGAACCTGCCACCAAGGTCGCGCTCCGCGTAGCGCGCAATTACGGGGTCGAGAACATCACGCCAGCCATCGGCGCTGTGGACGTTGCCATGGCGCAGGGCGCAGCGTTCCAGCATCCCGAACTGGTTGAACAGAAAGTTGGGGTGATAGCAGCTACAGTCGAAATGGCCATTCCAGGCGGACCCTTCCTGGTCGCCATGGGTCGGGCTGACCGAGCTGTCCATGTCCAGAACGATGTACTTCAGCCCGTTACGGTCATGGAACCGGTCGATCCATTGCCCGTTCAGGTCGGCCAGCGCGGCACGGTTCCCGGCCAGAGCCAGCGTCTCGGTCTCGAACCGTCCCATCTGCGATGCCGAGGCCGCTTGTGCATCGACCGCTCTGCCGCCGACAACTTGGCGCATGACCGGATCGCAGGCGAGACGGTTGGCGTCGTTGACATCCTCGTATCCGGCCAGCCGCCCAAAGACTGATTGCCGGAACAGGCCGTCGAGCCGATGGACCGTGTTCTTGCCAGAGCGAGTATCGCGCAGCGCCGCTGACGCCAAATCGGACAACCCGAGCGCGTCATCAAGCTCGCGCATCACCAGAAGGCCGCCGTCGGAACTGAGCTGCGTGCCGCGAAATTCCAGCCGCACGCGAGGGTCGAAATCCACCCGATCTGCCCGTTGCAAGCCCGCACCCTCTGGGTGATCCATGAAACGCGCCCCTCGCAGCCTTCAACACCATGTTTTATATAGGAAATATAATGGTCAGGACAGCGAAATCAGCGCCTTACTTGGGAAATGTGGGTTAAAATCATGCCTCTCGACAAAATAGCGAATAAGACTAGCTCTAGCCAGTGAGAACTCCGCGACAAAGTGAGCACCCTCGCCAATGCCGACAATTCGGGCGCCCTCAACTACGGGATTAAGAATCTCAAACTCATTGAACTCCAGCTTTTGAGGCTGTAAAAGTGTTCTGGTCGTTCTCCATGTCATTTTTTTATCCTTTTGCGTTTATTGCTGAAATCGTCATACTTTCGCTTCGCCAATAACCAGGCTCACAGAGCATAACGCCCCAGTTAACCGACATCAACGTGCGCAGCACGTTGATGTCCGGTTGAACGCCCGGTTAGGCTGACGACAGATGCGAAGGCAGATGAGAACACGCCGAGATACCAGTTGGTAGAGATGGTGCAGCCATTCATGACCACTTCCCCTTGATTTTGAAGCTTTGAACAGTGCGCAGGCTTTCGAACGCCTGGCGTGTTTGGACCATGTACACCGCAGGGCCGTCAGGTGTGAGGATGTTTTTTTCTTGAACGAACCCGGCCTTCTCGTAGCAGCGAATGGCGCGATGGTTGCTAGGAGATGGATCGGTTTGGATTTTCGTTACGGCCGGGTCGCTAAACAGGAGTTCAACGAGCGAGCGTACGAGCTTTGTACCCAACCCCTTGTTTAACTGTGATGGATTAGCCAAAGACTGGTCAATCCCGCGGACCCCTGGATCAGTTTCGTCTTCCCACCATCCATCGCCACTTCCAAGTGCGATGTAGGATTGGGCGTAGCCGATGGGTTCGTCATCTAGCATTGCGATGTAAGGCACTACAGCTTGCTTTGCCAGAACTTCGGGCGAATAGTGTTCTAAGACTTCGTCAAGAGTTGGGCGTTCATCCTCGCCGCCCCACCACTCGACTATGTGGGGGCGGTTCAGCCAAGCATGGAGCATTGGCAGATCGTTCTCGGCCATGACTCGTAGAACTATTGCGGCATTGTTGGCGGACATGAGATGTTGATTCCGTGCGGGCCTAACTTTGTTTTAGGGCGACTGCCCTGCTGCGTAACATCGTTGCTGCTCCATAACATC
>NZ_JBMKJN010000048.1:0-5947 GCF_049236805.1 Enterobacter cloacae complex sp. XAL002 | reverse complement strand
CTGCTATAGTGCAGTCGGCTTCTGACGTTCAGTGCAGCCGTCTTCTGAAAACGACAAACAGCCAGAAAGGCTGTTACAGGCGATTTGATCTGCAACCTATTGGTTAAATTAATGTATCAAAAACGATGGTTTTTGTGACAGTCTTGAAAAGTCCTGACTTCTCCCGAAAAATGACTCCCCTCATGTAACAAAACTCGTTACTGTATCAACATAACAATAACCCCATAACTAATTAGCGAGAAAAGAATGAAAATCGGCTATGCACGTAAATCTACGCATCTTCAGGATGTGGCGCACCAGGTTGACGAACTAACAAAAGCTGGATGTGAGCAAATCTATCAGGATCAGACCTCACGTAGCGGCCCCAAGCGCGACAAAAAAGGTGCGCCGGAACTGGAGAACTGCCTGAAAGCATTGCGCGAGGGAGATACCCTAGTAGTTTGGGCACTAGATCGGCTCGGCGGTTCATTGGGTCAAGTCATTACTTTACTCGACGACCTGAAGAAACGCGGAATAACTTTCATAGCCATCAAGGACAGAATAGACACAAATGCGCCAGTTATAGGGGAAATCTATACTCATCTGATGGCGATATTCTCTAGCTTTGAACGCAACCGCAATATTGAAAGAACGCGCTCAGGCCTTGCAGCTGCACGCGCAAGGGGCCGTGTGGGAGGGAGAAAACCGTCACTTTCTGAAGAAGATGTTAAACAAATTAGAATCTTACTTGCTGATCCTGAAATGACAGTTGGTGCAGTTGCTAAGCGCTTCAACGTTTCTCGCATGACTATTTATCGCTACACCACAAAATCATGAATGACCGCAGCATGGCGGTTTTATTTTCTTATGCCCGTCAGGGCATGGAAGGCGACCACGCCGGACTTAAACGGGCACCGGCCGCAAATCGCCGGAAACCGCAACGCTGACCGTATCGCCCGGCCCAGCCCCTCCCTGCAAAGCCATAACCCAGCCCGCCGCCACGCAGCTGCCGCACGTCCCCCACGGTGGTGCGCAGTGGGCGCCGCGCGCCTGCGCGCGGGAACGGCGGCCCGCCTTCGGGTCGCGGCGCCGTACTGCGCGTTAGCGGCCGCACGCGGCCGGTTACGGGGGACACTACGCCATACGACCAGCGACCCGCTGAGCTGCACAATCCACGGATAACACAAGCTACATACATGTCGATATGGGAATCGGCCCACCTTGCCGGGCTGCGTAATTGCATCGGACTTGACTACCCATTTGCATTTTACTTGGTGACCGTTTGCAGATTACTTGACCATCACCAACTAAATCTGTCCCATTAGATTTAGTTGGCGTAAGGCCTTACATCTTAACGGCTGCTGTGTGCCAAAAGCGGAAGTTGGAGTGCCAGAGGCGCTCTAAAAATTAATGGTTCGTTATGCAGGGATACAAACAAATACCTGCATGGTTTCTATGGCTTTTTGATTGGATTCATGTATGACGGTAATGCCTTCATTCCGTCAGCTTTTGCAGTGCTTACCTCCATGTATAGACGATTGATAAGAACGATTTGTATACTTCCTCATATCTACAGATTTTTCAGGTACTCACATGAAAATGACACGCTTAGAAGCTATCAAGGCATGGGGAAGAGCAAGCCGAGAAGGTAAGCCAATTCCCGAAGAGGTCAGAGAAGTTCTGATCAGCACCCAACAAAATGATAGTAGCCATGATTTCCATGTAGAACCCACTACAGCTAAAGTTAGAGTTAGCAAAGAGCAAGTAAAAAAGAATATTAACGGTAAGAAACCGTTAACTGCGCCTGCACCTATCCGTAGCGTAGGAGGTTATTTAACTCCTAAAGAAATGGAAACTTACAACCAAAAACGCAAGTTAAATAATCAAAAACGTAAAAATAAACCTTTACTTTATTCAGATATAATGCTTGAACTTCTTGCATCTGGTTTGTCAAAAAAGCAAGCGACGAAGAAAGCAAAAGATATTATTCAGCGTGAAACACTTGAGCGACTCAATAACAAAAAAAGTAAACCTGTGGCTAAAGTATCACTTTCATCCAAATATAGAGCTATTCGTAATGAGAAAAAGATTAAGTCTGATCCTTGGCACATAGCGAAAACGAAACAGGACGAAATAATTCAAGCTAAAAACGAACAAAAAAAGCTAGAGGCGGATCTTATAAGTCGCCGTATTTCATGTATTGAATGCAAGGTTGATTTTCAATCGCTTGGAGGATTTGCAGACCATGCTAGAGATGTTCATCATGCAAGCATAAGTACACCTAAGCTAATTGTAGAAATTGAAAAACCTATTGCCAATGCTGATTTTTTAATCGGGGTGCCTGTATTATCGTCTACTGAATCAGTAGAGGAAGTTGTTTCTATTCCTGTTGCCAAAACTCCAGAATCCTTTAGTGATAAGTGGCTCAGATTGTTTGCAGAAAAGGGGTACACCGTTGCTATGGTTGATGCTTTCAAACGAGAAGCAACTAAACAAGGTATGGATGTAAAAGAGGCACATGAATTTCTTAGTGTCTGTAAGCCGTCAAAACACCTCACAGGAATACCTGTACGCCCTTTAGAAGTGATTCTTCCTCCTGAACAACCGAATACCATTATAAATCCCGTAGAAACGCTTGTAAATTCAGTTGCTAATGCTCCTTCTTACGCTCCCGCTCTATCTGAATCTATTGAGCAAGCGTTGTTCGCAGATCGTATTGTTCGTACCCGTACCAATCAGAACGATTTTAAAGAGCGTGTGGCCGCTAACTTTGGTTATCGTTGTGCCATAACTAATAGCGGAGAAGCACTAGAGGCCGCCCACATTGAGCCAGTTGGAACAGGAAATAATAATACTTCTAACGGATTATTGATGCTTGCATGTTTGCATCGCCTTTTTGATGCTGATTTAATGGCTATTAATCCTGACTTACTCACTGTACATTTCAAACCTGATTGCACATACTTTGCTAAAAGTATATTGGAAGGTAAAAAAATAAATGCTCACTCAGTTCCTTTGAACAAATCGGGATTGCTAGAACGCTGGCTTCGCTTTGATGTCTAAAGGCACGAAAAAGTGAAATGCAACTATTTCTACAGTCACTTTTGTGGGAGAAAAAGTGCCAACTTCAGCTCCTCGCTCATAGTAGACCTCCCGACGCCTCAGGCGGTCCGCTTTGTGCCAGAAGTGGACGTTAAAGTGAACTATCTTAGTGGTCAGGTTTATGCTTATAGGACGAAAGCTATCAGTTTTCTGGCAGATTTTCTTATCAGATAATATTCACCTGTCAGGTAACAAATTACTGCAATGAAGCTTATTGCTCCACCCAGCACCGTGTTATTGACCAGCAATTATAAGGCTGCCGCCAGGCAGTTTCTTATGTTCCCGTCCGGGCATTCGGTAAAACGCCCATAACACCGAACTGTGTAACAGGGAAAGTGACGACTACTTGGATTTTTAAGCGCCCGATGACTTCCTACTTGTTGAGATACCTGAGAGCGATTAAGCATACACAATAATCTTAACTCTCTGTGTAATACATATGTATTACACAGAGAAATGCCTAATTTTTCAGGTTTATCTTTATGAATACGTAACACAAAAATTATTACAGTGAGTCATCGAAAATTGATTCATGCGGCACGCATTTTCTTGCGTTACGATTCCATTTTCGTGCTCAGCAACAAATGCCATGTCTCTTGTAATTGGGATTATCCAGGTCAGATCGTTTTTCCAAAGATTAACGTTCCAGAAATCAGGCAGGATAAAGTTTTCCTCCGGCGATTTAACTAATCCCCACTTCCTGCTTTTAAATAAAATATTTAATTTATTCAAGTCCATTTTGAATGTCAAACCCCGAAACATATCATCATGCATTGTTCCGTCCGGCCTCATAAAATAAGCCCCTTTGTACTCTAATGTGTCCTGCTCTTCAAAAGATAACTCGCTTCCGATTATGCGGAAATTGACGCTTTCCGGACGTTCGCTGGCTAACCTGCCCCTGATATTCCACATCAGGTAGTAATCAGTTATTCTTCCGAAATTGAAGCTATTTTCATTATTTATTGCTTTATCTACTTCTTCCTTAAAAGCATCCTCTATGCTTTTCATAAGTCTTTCCGTGGATTCATCCCATCCTTTTTTTGAATAAAAGACTTCATCGTTGACAGACTTTTGTTTTACGACCCCTTCTTTATCTACTATCTTTACATAAACTTTATTTGCATCCTGTGAAAATAGTTTCAGGAACTGTCTGCCCAGGTAATGCTGTTTATACGTGAACTGCACGGTTTTGGTTCTGTTCCTGCGCGGTTTTTTCATATTACCTCAGAATATTCATGACGGATTAAGTTCAGCTTAGCATGTCCTGATCCTAAACTGTTCCGGCGAGGCCGCTACTGTTTGAGGGTATGAGATGCCCGGACACGGTAATTCGGTAAAACGCCCATATTACCGAATTACCAGTAATGAGGCTTGATAGCAGGCTTCTTCTTTGTAGGGACACGTTCAGGAAACTGGTGAGATTGCAATTCGTCAATCTTCACTTGTCGTCTTATCCAATCACTATGGTTTTTAAGTGAGCCGGGCACTCCGCGTTCGATACCTTCGCGATGTGGCAAAATAATGCCAACCGTTATTTCTGGAAAATCTTCCTTTATTGCTTTTAAGGCAGGCGTCATATCGGTATCAGCCGACACTAAGACTATTTGTGCAATGCGTGCATCTGCTTCAAGGTTCTGTTGCTTTGAAAGAAGTCGGTACATACTGATAGCAATATTTACATCGGTCTCTTTTTCCTCAAGATCCCATACATCAACCTTATCAGATCGGGATGCAGGAATACCATCCAGATAACGCGGCGCACTGCCACGATTAAGCCTGTGTCTTCCTAAATGGACTGTAACGCCCTTCGCCTTGAGTGCGCGAATATAAACATCCTGAGCTTCAGCCGACTCTTTACCTCTGGTTGCAAGAGGAGGTAAAACGGGAGAGGTAAAGTAATTTACCTGGGCAGTCTCAGAGGCAGGATTTTGAATTTTCGTGATATATGTCAGAAGCGCAGGGAGGTCGAGCCACTTGAAGGGTGTTCCAGCCAGCAGCCCGTAAAAGAGATTGTATCCATCAATGAAAAAAGCGGTGCGCACGTTTGCTTCCCATCAGATACGAAAAAACCGGCTCGCTGGCCGGTTTCTTCACCCCAACTGCCAGTGAACTTAATCGCTGCGTTCGGGGTTGAGTTGTAGGAACAATACTATGCTATTTTGACGACCCCGTCAATCATCCCTGCTAATCCTGCATAACGGCCTTTCATCCCCGCTCACGATCTGTAGACATTCGGTAAAACCCGCATAACACCGAATCGCCCCGCCGCGGCGCGCAACACTACATGTTGTGCCTGTCTCAGCTGGCAGGCCTACCAGATATAGTGATCGGGCGGTCAGCGCCGGGGCAGGCCGCGCCGGTTGCCCCGCTGCGCCATTCGGTAAAACTCCGGCACGGGGGGGGGCCCGAATGCGGTTTACCGCCAGCGGAGTTTTTCTTCTTGCTTTTTTACACATTGCACAATGGCGAGGTGGTATTAGAAAATGTCATTTCTCACATTAAGCCTATATCCGCTTTTCGCTCATAGCTGCCGGTCAACTCGGAAGGAAACTGTCTCTATTTTCTGTTGGAGATGACCAAGAGAAGTGCAAACAGGCAGTCAAGTAAAATGCAAATGGGGAGTCAAGTGAATGCAAATACCCACCGGGCGCCGCTGCCGCGTGGGAATCGGCCCACCTTGCCAGGCGCTGCTGCCGTGTGGAAATCCGCCCATCTTGCCGGGCGCCGCTGCCGTGTGGAAATCCGCCCATCTTGCCGGGCGCCGCTGCCACGTGGGAATCGGCCCATCTTGCCGGGCGCTGCTGCCGCGTGGGAATCGGCCCACCTTGCCGGGCGCCGCTGCCGTGTGGAAATCCGCCCATCTTGC
>NZ_JBMKJN010000047.1:0-6225 GCF_049236805.1 Enterobacter cloacae complex sp. XAL002 | reverse complement strand
ACTTTATTGCTTCTGCATAAAAAAATTACTGGGGATCCCTCAGCCCACAGGGAGAGGGAGAAAACATGATGCCCTTACCCTGCGGGAGAGGGAGAAAAGCGGATGCAAAACCGCTGCTTGCGGCGGTAAGCGTAGACATCTTCCACGTGCCCGTTTTTAATCCGCGTTTGCAGCCCGCGCCAGTAGCTGGCGCGGAACAGATCGGCATGCATCTCTTCAAATAACGGCCCGATGCGTGGGTCCGCACACAGCCAGTGGCGAAACTCCTCCGGAAACACATCGCCCGGCGAGACGCTGTACCAAGGCTCGCTGGACAGTTCATCTTCCGGGTAGCGCGGCGGCGGGATATCGCGGAAGTTCACCTCGGTCATGTAGCAAATTTCATCGTAATCGTAGAACACCACCCGCCCGTGACGGGTGACGCCGAAGTTTTTAAACAGCATATCCCCGGGGAAAATATTGGCAGCGGCGAGCTGGCGGATGGCGTTGCCGTACTCTTCGATGGCATCACGTAAAGCCTGGCCCTCTGACTGTTCCAGCCAGATATTTAGCGGCACCATACGGCGCTCAATGTAGAGATGGCTGATCGCAATCTTATCGCCAAGATCGGTAATTTTCGTCGGCGCTTCCTGCATGAGCAGCGTCATTAGCGCCGGATCGATCTGCTGCTTATCCAGCACAAAGTTTTCAAACTCCTGGGTATCGGCCATTCGCCCGACGCGATCGTGCTCTTTTACCAGCTGATAGCAGGCACGGACGTGGGCTGCGGTCATCTCTTTCTGCGGGGCGAATTTATCCTTAATCACCTTAAACACCCGATCAAAGCCCGGCAGCGTGAAGACCAGCATCACCATGCCGCGGATACCCGGCGCTTCGATAAACTGCTCATCAGCCGTGGTGACATAACGCAGGTATTCCCGATAACTCTCCGTTTTGGCATGCTTCTGACAGCCAATCGCCATATACAGCTCGGCGGTGGTTTTGCCCGGCAGGATCTCGCGCAGCCACTCCACCAGGGCGGCGGGCAGCGGGGCGTAGACCATGAAATAGGAGCGGGCGAAGCCAAATACGATACTCGCCTCAGCGCTGGTAGTCAGGCAGGTATCGACAAACAGTTCGCCGTCGTCGGTACGGTGAATGGGCAGCAGAAACGGCACGATGGCTGTCGGCGTAACCAGTTTACCCACCAGCCAGGCGGCCTTATTGCGGTAGAAAAGCTCGTTGGCAACCTGCAAATGGCTGCGGCTGAGCACCGCCTCGCCGAAGGTTTCACTGAGATACGCGTGGATATAGCCGATATCCCGGGGTTTATTCTGCCACGGCAGGCGCAGCGGCAAATCTGTTAAGACGCGGTGCAGGAGCTTTTCCCACCCGCGATCGGGAAAGAAATCTTTCGCCAGCGGACGCGGAATGGTACGGAAGCGTCGCTCGGGCTGGGAGCTGAAGATAAATAACCGCTCAGGAGATAATGAGCGGTGGTCAAATAACCGGCAATAGACGGAGTTGAAAAAGCTCTCCGCAATCTCGAAGCGCGGGTAGTCGGGTAACAGATGGGTGTAGTGCTCTTTCACGCGCAGTAAAAATTCCGCATCCGGGCTTTTACCGTCGGTAATACAGCGCAGTTGTTCCACCACCAGACCTACGTGGTGATCATAGAGATGGATACGCTGCTTCATGGCCTGCTGAACCGCATGCCAGTCGGCGTGCTCAAAACGCTGTTGCGCGCCGGATGTGACTTCCAGAAAGCGGCCATACTGGGCATCGAAGCCCTGCAAAATAGTTTGGGCTATCAGTAATTCCAGACCACGCGACATATATTCCCCTCACCCCAACCCTCTCCCCGAGGGGGGAGAGGGGGAAAGATCAGAACTGTGCTTCTTCCGTTGAACCCGTTAATGCCGTGACGGAGGAAGTCCCGCCCTGAATAATCGTGGTCACATTATCGAAATAGCCGGTTCCCACCTCCTGCTGGTGCGAAACGAAGGTGTAACCCTCTTTGCCCGCCGCAAATTCTGGCTGCTGTACCTTCTCAACATAGTGCTTCATGCCTTCGCCCTGTGCGTAGGCATGCGCCAGGTCGAACATGTTGAACCACATGCTGTGGATACCCGCCAGGGTGATGAACTGGTACTTGTAGCCCATATCCGACAGCTGCTGCTGGAAGCTGGCGATGGTCGTGTCGTCCAGATTTTTTTGCCAGTTAAAGGACGGTGAACAGTTATAGGCCAGCAGCTTGCCCGGATATTTCGCATGAATCGCATCGGCAAAGCGCTTCGCCAGCGCCAGATCCGGCGTGGAGGTTTCACACCAGACCAGGTCGGCGTAAGGGGCATACGCCAGGCCGCGGCTGATCGCCTGTTCAATACCGGCATGCGTGCGATAGAACCCTTCGCTGGTGCGTTCGCCGGTGATGAATTCGCTGTCGTACGGGTCGCAGTCAGAGGTGATCAGGTCCGCCGCGTCCGCATCGGTACGGGCAATGACCAGCGTCGGCACGCCGAGCACGTCAGCAGCCAGACGCGCGGCAACCAGCTTCTGGATCGCTTCCTGAGTTGGCACCAGCACTTTCCCGCCCATATGCCCACACTTCTTCACCGACGCCAGCTGATCTTCAAAGTGTACGGCCGCTGCACCGGCCTCAATCATCGATTTCATCAGCTCAAAGGCGTTCAACACGCCGCCGAAACCGGCTTCCGCATCGGCGACGATCGGCAGGAAATAATCAGTAAAGCGCGGATCGTGGGGCTCGATGCCCGCCGCCCACTGGATCTGATCCGCACGGCGGAAGGTATTGTTGATCCGATCTACCACTGACGGCACCGAGTTCGCCGGATAAAGAGATTGATCCGGATACATGCTGGAGGCCAGGTTAGCATCCGCCGCGACCTGCCAGCCGGAAAGATAGATAGCTTCAATGCCGGCCTTCGCCTGCTGCAATGCCTGACCGCCAGTCAGTGCGCCGAGGCTGTTGATATAACCTTTTTTAGACCCCCCGTGCAGCAGATCCCACATTTTCGCCGCGCCGTTCTGCGCCAGCGTACACTCCGGGTTAACCGAGCCGCGTAACTTCACCACTTCCTCTGCGCTGTACGGACGGTGAATGCCTTCCCAGCGCGGTTGGGTCCACTCTTTTTGTAACTCTTCGATCTGTTGGGTACGGGTTTTCATGTGCAGATGCTCCATATTGTTATGTGGTGAATTACGCCAGGAAGCGGTAGCCCGGCAGGGTCAGGAAGTCGATTAAGTCATCAGAGGTGGTGATTTGCTCCATCAGGCGCGCAGCGTCATTAAAACGCCCGCTGCTGAAGCGGTGCTCGCCCAGTTCGTCCTGGATGACCCGCATCTCTTCGGCCAGCATCTGACGGAACAGGGCTTTGGTGACCGGTTTGCCGTTGCTGAGCGTTTTTTGATGATGGATCCACTGCCAGATGGAGGTACGTGAAATTTCCGCCGTGGCGGCATCTTCCATCAGGCCGTAGATCGGCACGCAGCCGTTGCCGGAGATCCATGCCTCGATGTACTGCACGGCGACGCGAATATTGGCGCGCATGCCCTCTTCCGTACGCTCGCCCGCACACGGCGCAAGCAACTGTTCTTCTGCGATTGGCGCATCGTCTTCACGGGTGACAAACAGCTGGTTTTTGTTGTCGCCGAGTACGCGGTTGAAGACCTCCATCGCCGTGTCGGCCAGACCGGGGTGGGCAATCCACGTCCCGTCGTGGCCGTTACGGGCTTCCAGCTCTTTATCGGCTTTCACCTTGTTGAGCACCTGATTGTTACGCTCTGCGTCTTTGCTCGGGATAAACGCCGCCATGCCGCCCATCGCAAAGGCGCCGCGTTTGTGGCAGGTCTTAATCAGCAGGCGCGAGTAGGCGCTGAGGAAGGGTTTATCCATGGTCACAACCTGACGATCCGGCAATACCCGGTCGGCATGGTTTTTCAGGGTTTTGATGTAGCTGAAGATGTAATCCCAGCGGCCGCAGTTCAGGCCCACAATATGGTCACGCAGCGCATGGAGGATCTCATGCATCTGGAATACGGCTGGCAGGGTTTCAATCAGCAGCGTGGCCTTAATGGTGCCGCGCGGCAGGCTGAAGCGGTCTTCTGCGTAGCTGAAGACTTCACTCCACCACGCCGCTTCCTGCCAGGACTGGGTTTTTGGCAGATAGAAATAGGGGCCGCTGCCTTTCGCCAGCAGGTTCTTATGGTTGTGGAAGAAGTACAGCGCAAAGTCGAACAGGCTGCCCGGAATCGCTTCTCCGCGCCACGTAACGTGTTTTTCTGGCAAATGCAGACCGCGTACGCGGCAGATCAGCACCGCCGGATTCGGTTTGAGCTGGTAAATTTTACCGGCTTCGTTGGTATAGCTGATGGTGCCGTTGACGGCGTCGCCCAGGTTGATCTGCCCGTCGATAACTTTCTGCCAGTCCGGCGCGAGGGAATCTTCGAAGTCCGCCATAAATACTTTGACGTTGGCATTCATGGCGTTAATCACCATTTTGCGCTCTACCGGGCCGGTGATCTCTACGCGACGATCCTGTAAATCTTCAGGGATTCCGCGAATTTTCCATTCACCATGACGAATGGAAGCGGTTTCCGAAATAAACCCTGGCAACTTGCCGTTATCGATCTCCTGCTGTTGATGAATGCGTGCCGCCAGCAGTTTATTACGCTGTGGCGTAAAGCGAGTCACCAGTTCAGTCAGAAACTCTACCGCTTCTGCCGTCAAAACTTGCTGTTCTTGCTCACCATTCGGCTGGGTAAAGGTCAGTTCATCGACCGTTGTTGCCTGTTGAGTCATCGTTCTGCTCCTCATCAAAGATCCAAAATCACGCCCCCGATGCGAGCGAAAGATCGTTGTTTAGTTTTCGCTCAGCAGAATTAAGACTATCTATAATTTTTCCAAAATCAAAAACAATTTCCATTTTAATTCATATCCAATCACAACTGTATGATTAATATGAGATTAAAGTTTTTCACGATGTTGAGTTGGTTTTCGAAAATAAAAAAGGCACCCTAAGGTGCCTGATCTGAATAGCTGAAACGCTTTAGGATCGTTTAATGCAGACGATTCCAGCGTCGGATTCATGTGGCGCAGATCGTACGGCGTAATCTGGTAGACGTAATAGTTGAGCCAGTTAGTGAACAGCAGATTTCCGTGACTACGCCAGGTTGCCCGAGGCGTGTTTTGCGGATCGTTTTTCGGGAAATAGTTGTACGGGACATCCGGATTCAGACCCGCTTCAACGTCACGAAAATACTCTGACGCGAGGGTATGCGGATCGTACTCAGGATGGCCGGTAACGAACGCGATGCGTTTGTCTTTACTGGCGAACAGGTAGGCATCGCCGTCTTCCGTTTCGGCCAGGATTTCCAGGTCGGTGTAATCGCGGATCAGCTGTGCCGGAAAATCGGCGTAGCGAGAATGCGGAGCCAGGAAAGTGTCATCGAAACCACGCGTCAGCAGCGCATGCGGGTGAAGAATGTGGTGTTCGTATACGCCAGAAAGTTTGTCGCTGCGGGTTTGCTTGGGAATGCCATAGAGGATATTCAGCGCGGCCTGTACCGCCCAACAGACAAATAAGGTGGACGTGACGTGATCTTTTGCCCACTCCAGCACCTGCCTGATTTGTGGCCAGTAGGCAACGTCATTAAATTCCACCAGACCCAGCGGTGCGCCGGTGACGATCAGTCCATCGAAATTCTCATCGCGAATATCTTCAAAATTACAGTAGAAGTTATTCAGATGCTCAGCAGGCGTGTTGCGTGACTCACGGGCGTCAATGCGCAGCAGCTGGATATCAACCTGAAGCGGAGAGTTGGAGAGCAAACGCAGGAACTGGTTCTCCGTTTCGATCTTTTTTGGCATCAGATTGAGAATAAGCACCTTCAGCGGGCGAATTTCCTGACCTGTCGCACGCGAAGCCGTCATGACGAAGACATTCTCTTCACGCAAGAAATTGACGGCTGGTAGCTCGTCCTGCACCCGAATCGGCATAACCTTAAATCCTCACAGCATACGTATAAACGTTTAGACATCCAGACAGCTAACGATACCCAGAAACGGGCTTAATGTCGAGTCTGCAAGCGAAAGGTGAGAAAGTTTCAAGGAGGGAAAGCATGTAGGGCGGGTAAGGTGGGGCCACCACCCGACTTTTCAGAACGCATAAAGCAAAAAACCCCGCACCTTCCGGTACGGGGTTCTTTCTGATTGATGCCTGGCAG
>NZ_JBMKJN010000046.1:0-6442 GCF_049236805.1 Enterobacter cloacae complex sp. XAL002 | reverse complement strand
AGATATCCAGGGTGAGCACTGCGAGCGCGTAGTGACGCAACGTAGTGGCGTGGCACAGGGTAAATTTAAAGCTCTGCTCATCGAGAATTTCGCGGGCCGTTGTGCGGTAACCGGTTGGGTTAATGGCGGTGTCCTGGATGCGGCACACATTGAACATGGAACCCGGTACAATCCGTCTAATGGCATCCTGATGACTCCAACAATGCATGCTCTGTTTGATGCCGATCTTATGGGCATAGATCCGGCCACCCTGACCGTTCATTTTAAGCCAGGCATTGAGCTGGGCGAGCTGTTTGAAGGCCGTAAAATCACACCGCTGGTGTACGATCTGGACTTAGAGCGGCTGGCCGTACGCTGGGCAGGATACCAGGGCCTGGCTCATGAACAATGATGGGTTACAGCCGGGATGTGTGAAAACCCGTCAGTGAAACCTGCATGCGCCATACCTTTAAATTTAAACTCAAGAGCCAGGCTCAAGATAAAACCGAAATGAAAAGGTAAAATCCGGTGCACCAGATCTCTTAGGTTTAATACCTGAGCCGGTATACTGGCAGGCGCAGGCATGTGGGTATTATCCAGTCCATACATCTCCACACAGTGTTAACCGCAACATTTAAAGTTCAATAAGGACGGTTTCAATTTTATGTATAAAACAGCATTAGTGATGATTATCGGGATCCTCGGATGCAGTAAAGCATTTGCAGCCACTGAATTACAGCTCCAGCAAAAACGCGTTATGCAGTTCTGTGCCAACGCCAGTCTTCCATTGTTAGTTGCGGGTACAACGTACGCGAATACGTCTGACAACGGGCGACCAGAAAAAGAAAGATTGGCAATCCTGAAAAATTCAGTTGCAAGCTCGACAGCTTATAAAATGGCATCTCCCGGAGTTCAGATTGCCATGATGAGCGTGGTGGAAGATATTGCCGATCCGAAAGAATTAGCTCTACATCAAAAAGAAGTTAGACGTCTTGGGGCTAGTTATCTTTCCGACAGCGGTGTTTCATGGGCTTCAAAAACTGTTTCACCATTTACAGCCTGGTGTAACTTTAACCGTTTAGAAAGTTAAGGCTGGCAAGGCGGTTCCTGTTCAGGAAAGTTACTTTCCGTGCGGGGACCGTAAGATACAGATAAAGCTTAAGGCCTTTGAATTTCTGGAAAGCATTTGAAAATTTCATTGCGCTTGTCTGATATGAAACAGCCCCTGCATTTCTGCAAAGGCTGAAAGAGTGTGTACGGACTTTGGAAGGAGTGATGATATACGCCTGAGCCATCCCATCACCGCAGACAGGGTAATTAACCCTGACTAAAGCTTTCACCTATTCCGTCGCTCGCAAGCGGCTTTCGCACACTAACGAAGGTATGGCCTTTCGTCGGTGTTAAATTTTTCAAACTTTGCTTACTTTGTCAAGGAAGGTGACCGCAGTAGTAGGCACAACTACTTTAATCTGTATGAATAATAAGGTAGAACCGGCCAGTGAATGAATGCTTTCCCTGAAATCAGGCGGACAACCTTCAGGAATATTGATAGCAAGACTGAATCTCTCGCTGCGGCGATAAACATTTCGCCATAACCCTGAACGAGAGTGGTTCATCCATCATATACAGGAGCGTTACATGCGCAAATTTAAGTACATAATCTGTCACCAGTGCGAAGGCCACGGGACCATGGAAAACCCGGCCTTTGAAAATGGATTCACCCAATCAGAAATGGCTGAGTGGGAGCCAGAAATGCGTGAAAAGTATTTTGCCGGAGCATTTGATGTTCGCTGTGACGTTTGTGCCGGTGACGGTAAGCTCAGCGTACCAAACGTAGCGGCTATGTCTTTTTCAGAACGACGGGTTCTGGCAGCACGGCGGCGTGATGAGCGTCTTCAGGCTGCTGATGAACGGCTGTCCCGCCAGGAACGAGCAATGGGGTACTGAGGTGTTACAGCAAAGATGAAAATGACGAAGCCAAAACCGGTAAGCCGGATGAAAAGACCGTTTATTAGTGAGCTTGCAGAGCTGGGTTTATCGGGTGAAATTCTTTCAATTCGAACTGACGGCATGCAGGGGACGCTCATACCCGATCTTACCGCAGGGGTGAGTGAAGCAGGCCGTGTGAAAACCGGCAACTGGGTAATCTCTGACAAGAGAACCTTCGACCATGTCGTTCTGTGTGTTGAAAGACAAGATGAGAACCATGATGTGTACGTAGGTAAATTCATCCAGTTACATGTAGCCGCTAATAAGAGCCTTAAGATCGTCGAAATGGGCGATGTGAAACTGGTGGCCATAACCAGCTCGATTCCTACCACTTTTAATGGTGGGATAAAGAGATACAAAGGGGTTACGTATGTGTCACTTTCCCAAACAGCTCAAACCACTATCGACTTCCCGAAGCGTATCTACAAAGAGGGCCAGGAATGTACTTCTGTCACCAGTCCTGACCAAGGTCCTTTCGCCCGGGATGTTAGGTTGAATTGCTACGGGCGATGTGTTGTCACCGGCGTAAGGTCCCCCTGGCGTACTGAGGCCGCGCACTTAACGCCACGTCATGAAGAAGGCATTCCCGACGTAACGAACGGAATTTTACTTCGCCGTGATATCCATACACTGTTCGACAATGACCATTGCGCCATAAACCCTGACACTATGAAAATTTACTTCAGCCGGGAGGCCCGGGAGTTGGATGATGATCTCCTGAAATGGCATGGGAATGAGATAGAGACGACACGCATGCAGGTTCCGGTTAACATCGAAAACCTTCGGATACGATGGCAAAAATTTAAGGCTAAGGATCGTCAGCGTAAATAAAGCCATAAGCTGAACCACGGCGAGGATTAGTCTTGTTCACTAAATGACAGCGAGAGATTAAATGCAAACCCAAAAAGATATTACAGTTGGCCAGATCTGGGAAGAAGTGGATCCAAGACTGATCCGGAAAGTGCGAGTTGTTGAGGTGGCCTCGTTAGAAGGGCCCAAAGGCATCCTAATCGAAAACGTGGAGTCTGGTCGTAAGAACTGGGCGTCGTCATCCCGCTTTAATGGAAAGCGTGGAGGGTATCGTCTTATTTCCTGAAGGTTTTGCCAATATGGGAAACTGAAGAGGTTGAAACCATCCCGGTGAGGGAGCATATCTGGTAAAGAAGAGTCTTTAAAAAGGTTTTACGCGACCTGGGATAATAAACGGGAAAACGATACCCAAAAAAAGAATACAGCGATGATAACGATAAGGAATGGTAAGGGCTTCAATATTTTGAGAAATGACCTGGCTTCCTTTGCATCTGCATTTCTAATCAAACTGTCCACATAGGGATCACAGCTCTTAGGTTCTGAATTTTTCATATGTTCTGTACCTGAAATTGATTCCGTATGAGAAAAGGCCACCGAAGTGGCCTCTATCAAAACTGGTGGCAAAAGTTAGATCAGGAAATCATCAAGACTTTTACCGGCTGCAATTTGTTCTGCCAGAGCTTTGGGGGTACGGCCCTGTCCAGTCCACGTTTTTGTTTCGCCATTTTCATCAGTAAATGAGTATTTGGCCGGGCGTGGTTCACGGCTTTTCTTGGTAGCCGTAGATTTGGCCTGGAATGAGCCAAGCAGCTCTTCCGGGTTGATACCATCTTCTTCCATTAACTTACGCAGGGCGTCAAGTTTCTCCTGACGAGCTTGCAGTTCGGCAGCTTTGGATGATTCTTCCTGACGACGCTCATCAACAATGACATTAAGCTTTTCGAGGATTTCCTCAAGTACTTCTAAAGGCAGCTCGCGGCCCTGGGCGCGAAGAGTACGAATATTGTTTAACGATTTGAGTGCTTCAGACATACGACCTCACTTTCTAATTCTTTGATAAGGATTTACTTAATCATAATACACTCTATAAGGAAAAAGATGCCAGCTTTATGTCTTCAGGTACAAAGATATCTTGCTAAGAATACTCCTTATCTTCCTTGTGCAGACTGTTTCGTGCTTTCGATGTTGTTCATGAGTCTTAAAATCTGCTCACTGTTTAGGGTACTCATGCTGTAAATCATCAAGAAGGAAGCGCAGAACAACATAAGCAATCGGAAAAGGAAACCATGCCAGTGACAGGCCATATATGGCGGAGATAAACATAGGGTAATTTAACTCACTTACAAAATTCGCTTCATTGTATTGTTGAATCGAAATGGCAGAAGCAAAAATTATAATTAAAGTAAGAAAAATCCACTCTAGCCATCTCTTTTTATAACAAGCATAAGCGAAAGCTGTAGGGTAAAAAATAAAGCAAAAAATTCCAGCTGCAATTACGTTCATAAAAGTAACTTTCCTGATAGCGCAGTTATTTTTCGAATGCAGCATCATGAACAACTGCCATAACATTGATGATTGGCTTTCTTTTTCTGAAGAACCTTCCGCGCGGCAAAGTTTCTCCCGCTTTGAGACGATAAAGCCAGAAAACATAAGCCGGAGGAACATTGCTGTCAAAAATATCTGAACAAGTTTGAACTGTGATGCCTACTGTATTGTCTTTCCTCATCTCTTTAAAAGTGCCTTGCAATGCAGCGGATAACGTCATTTTTAAGAAACCTTTTTCTGTTTGAACGGATAGACTTGACTTAGCTGGCTTGACTGTAATGTTTGCCACTAAAGATCCCTCGTTCTGAGGATGCAGGCACTACAAAGTTACCGTCAGGTCTAATCATACGAGTTTGGATGAAATTTTTGCCGGATTTGGTTTTTTCAACCTGGTGCTCGATCTTCCATTCTTCTTTGACGGGACCGGATGACAAATGAACTAGAACCGGTACTTTTTTACGTGTTCTATCCAGAACAATACAATTTGATTTATCCGTATCAACGCTTCCCTGAAGAGTATTCAAAGAGCAATTATCATATCCCTCAACCGGAACTGCATTACCTTGGATATCAATTTTGAATCCTCCAGCTATTACAATTTCGGGTGCATTATCATTTAAAGTCTCGTCATAGGCAGCATCAACTACATCGCAAGCAGTAAGAGTAAGTGACGATGCCACAGCAAGACACAATAAAGAAAATCTGTTTTTGAGCATATTTGAGACCTTTTATAAAAATAAAATAACAGGAGAATTGTATCATTAACAGTCTAGTTCTAACGACTACCACTTTTAAGTATGTATTGAGCCAGTTTTATATTCAGGCACACCATATTGCACTCTAGCTCTTTCATCATCCTAGAAGAACTCTTAATTAAGTATTCTTCAAGTGGGCCAGCATATGCCCCTGATGTCACGATCGTTAGTTGCGTAAGAGGATGAGTCAAACTCTCAATGCCCTTCAGGATGTCATTCTGGACAGCAGCAATATAAACAGGCGAAGCCGCAATCAAATATTCATCATTCGGACTGGACTGCATTAACTGGCTTATAGTTGCGCAACGGTTATGCTTTCCTAGTGATTTTGTGATGGCTTTCCACCAGAGATCATGCCTGAATGGTACTTGATGAAATGTCGCCTCGTAAGAGGGCACCCGATCTCGACTATTTAAAAACCCCATCCCGGCAGAGATTATCCACAACTCCAGATTTCTGGTTGAGTTTAAAATTTCCTTTGCCGTAGACCAGTGATTACCTGAATACAAGGACAATGCCGGTACCGCCTGATTACTTCTGGCGTCGTCTACAATGTTACTCCAGGCATATGCTGCGTCGTCCGGGGTTTGTTTTGGATCTATGTCCAATGTCGGCCAGACGTGGCCCTGATGATTCTTGCCCTTTGTACAGGAAGTGATTAAGTGTACTGAGCGTTCAGAGAACATTATCTTCCTTACATACCCATAGAACAGCTTTCTAAGAACGGTGGGCTCGCCTGAAAATTACAAATCAGCCCCTTTCACGGCATCATTTTGATTCTTCGCGTCTGCCCCCAGTAAGATGACCGGTTTTCTGCATGACAGTGTTATTCCTAACAAACGCAACACAAAACCACGCCAGCCAGAGCAAATTTTTTCATTTGCTGCGTAAAGCCTATTGTTTTCTCTTTTAAGCTTCGCCCACTCGTTACAGAGGGTAACATCATCAAGCGCTGTTATATGCTTCGCCTCACCTTCGACGATAACGGTATGGATACCGTATGCTGTAAATCTCATACTATTTTCCAGAACCCAGTTGCGGTATTCGTTGAGTCCACCTTCGGAACCGGTAGCTCTGCGCCACATTTCAATTTGCTTGTGTGATGGGTCAAGTGTACTTGTCATTGAAGCCTCGTCTCAGCGATAACGCTTGAAATAGCCCGCTTTGGTCAAAATGAAATTAGCCATCTGACTGGCGATTTGATTGTATCTTACTCATAGTGCCCAACCTATAGGTTAAAAAGGGGCATTTTCGCTTTATAGCGTGTTCAACATCATCAATCATCCCAAGAAAGGCTGGCTTATTAGGGGTCTGACGCTCAGTGGAACGAAAACTCACGTTAAGGGATTTTGGTCATGAGATTA
>NZ_JBMKJN010000045.1:0-7055 GCF_049236805.1 Enterobacter cloacae complex sp. XAL002 | reverse complement strand
GCTCCATCAGCAAAAGGGGATGATAAGTTTATCACCACCGACTATTTGCAACAGTGCCACAATGAGTTACTCCGTAGTAATGCAAAATTACTGCATCGCAATGCAGTAGAAACTATGAAAGCAAACCAACGGCTGGTTATTGATATAAGCACCCTTAAAGAGGTGCAGGATACGCTTATCCAGACGGTTGGCGATGTTGTTAAAATCCAGAGAGAAGGGGCTATTAAGCTCAGGGAAACAGAAAAACAGGTTCTTGCCATGCGTGAGAATTTGCGCACCCGACTGACACAAAAAGGGGTAGATCATGGTGCGTAACCTTAAGAGTAGTGACGATTTTTCCCGTGAACTGTCATTTCTTTTTCACCGGTCTATAAAGATTAGAAATTCAGGTTTCGCGATATTTGGTGCGGGCCTGCTGATAATGATTTTTGGTCTTTGCTTGTGGTTGCTGTCATTACACCTCTCACCTTCAGTTCTGGACTTTGATATTGATGTGCCCTTGTCATTCTTCAATTCATCTGAAGGTGAAGATAAGTTAGTGGTTTCGGATTTTGGCGATGCATTTGGAGGCTTCCTAACTACATATTCTAAGTTGCTATTAGGGATTATGGGGCTATTAGTAGTTTCTTCAACTGCCTTTAAAATTTTAAAGGGGGAGGAAATAGGTGAGATATTCCCGATGCTTCTAATTGCTGGCGCTTTTCTTATCGGCTTGTCAGTTTTTACATCTGCTTTAGGTTCGGAAGAGACTGATGCCACTTCAGCTTCGACTGTAAAGGTTATCAAGAAATATGTAAAACATGAAAAATACGATAAACTTGTCGCATATTTAAATGATAGTAATTGGCCCTCAGGCGAAGAGGTATCTGTAAACTATTTAAAGGCGCAACTACATATAAAACTCGGCAAGCCAGATGTGAAGTTAACACAGAATGTTGTTAGGGCGTATATGTCTGGTGTATTACAGTCAAATATTCCCGTGAAAGTTCGTTATGCATTGGAAAAGACAGCTTTAGATAAATCCGTCTCACCACTTGCGATTCGTTATGAGCAAAAACGTATGTCTAAATCACATACCTTTTCAAAAGCGTCGGTTAATTGTCTTAAAGTAGGTAGTCCCGTCGCATTCGTTGGCGTTTTGTTCGCTCTTCTTGGTATAAAAATCAGGCGGCGAGTCAGATTCTTAGAATCAAATTGAATGAAAGCCCGGTACGCTGGGCTTTTTTATTCAGTAACTTTTATCAAATATGTAGTAATTTACCGGAATCTGCTTCTCCAGCTTGTTAGCTGAAAAGCTTACTCAAGTATAATAATCTACTTCTGATTATGTTTTTTATGGTTTTATTTTTACACAACTTATTAAGGATACATGATGTGTAACTTTACTCCTGTTCAAATTATTGCTGATTATATACTGAGGTTTCTTAAAAATAATACTGATGCCAAGCTTTATGAGGCAATGCAGCGTCTTGAAAAGAAAATTGGTCAGTTTGTCGCTGATGGGGTTGATGAACATCAATTACGCTCTTCATTAAGCAAAGTCTGTCGATCTCGTTCCAGGGCGGCTCTTAAAGAGGAGTGTGAACAACTCATTCCATAAAAAGAACATCATACGGGAAAGTTACTTTAACGGTGAATGGCTCGCTTCTGGCGGTTTAAGTTGACGGCCATTCCTACCATAGCCATCATAAAGTATGATTAGCATTCGAGTGTGGCACTACTAATTTTAATGGGCTACGCATTCAGTCTCCACCTCTCTAACTATAAAGGTTCTTTTCATGTCCAATAGCTTCGATAAGCCGCAAACGCTCCCGGTACATAATTCTGATGCCGAACCCTTTTTTCCGAAAAACCTTGGTCCATTTATCGAGCAGGTATCCGGAAGGGATCTGGCAATGCTCACAGAATCAGAGAAGGAAAAACTTGCGCACCTGATCAGAACTGGGCGTAAATATGGAGTTTCTGTCGCTATCGTTCCTGATACAGATTCTGCTGAGCTTCATGAATTACTGTCTAATGCCGATTCCATTGAAAGGCAGTTTTCCATCTATGAACGCATCCAGACGAAGATTGCGTTCACGCGGTGTCAGGAAGCATAAACAAAGTGAGAAATACAACTACGTGGTATGACGTAGAACATATTGAAATCACCACAGGCGAGCGAGGCGGCAGGATATGGGTGCTGAAGCTCTCCTGTGGCCATACAGTATTTCGCCGAATACCTCCTATACGTCTTCATAACCTCACAGCTTTTTCTCTGCGGGAGCCCCCAGAAAAATGTCGGTGCTCTCTTTGCAATTCAAGTCCATAATAAAGCCTTTTTAAAGGCCACAAACTGCATATCACAGGATAAATCATCCTCTACAGCGTTCATTCTTAAACGCAAAATTTATATTTCATTCATTCTATTTTAAAAGCGTTATAAAAGACGGAATCCTATTTAGTCTGTTTGATGCTTAAATCATCTTCAGTGCCTTTTATCTTTTACCCAGCGACTTTAACATTAACCTGAGCAGAAAACTTGTTTTCAAACTAAGTTCGAAAACTTTCTGCTCAGGTTATTAGCCGGGTAAGCCACTTTGTTATATTTGTTTCATGTTAACAGAGGAGGCGATATGCAAATTGAAAAGGTGATGTCATTACTTGAAGTGCTTTCAAGCTGGCTTGAAGATAACATCAATATGGATTCTGAAATTATCTTTGATAATGACGAAGATAATACCAACTCAGAAATTCTGTATCCTGCTGTAGAAAAGGCTAATGCCGTTTTGCGCAAAATGGCATCTTTATCTTCAGATTCTGTTCATGCAATTCGACAGCGCTTGCAGCTTGCCGTAGAAGGCAAAGCTGAATTGTCCCTCAAGGATGTGGGAGAGCTTCTGCTGGCAACAAAGTATCTGATGTTGTCCACTGAAGAGGGAGAGTAAGCCTGTGACCACTCTCGTATTTGAAATGGCAGATATCAATAAACTGATCGAAGAAATTCGCACCGCAAAAACGTTTTCGGTCACCCCAGATCAGATCTATGACCCGGCATGCTATCCGGGGGGAGCCCTCCTTAACGCTGAGGGACAGACTGAAGAAGAGGCGCGTAAAGCTGGTAGGGTTTTCTTTCCCTCATCCTCAAAAATTGCCAGCACACATCTGGTGCCAAAAGTGCTTCTCGCGCACAGTCATGGTGTATACCTGATCACTAATGCTGAGCTTGAGGGCTCTCCCGCATCCCGCGATACTGTGGCTTACGCCCAGGGGATGAATCCAAAACTGGATGAGGACTGGGATTACGCTTGTGATGCCGCTTTGGGTGGGTCTGATTGTAGCTATACCATTCCCGTTGAGTGGCTGGAGTTAGCGGTAGAGCAGGGTTTTCAGGAGTTTCGACTTCGAATGAGTGAAACCAATATCAAACTTGTCAGCAAATAGTATGTCCTTGCTGTTTCCAGTCAAACATTGTCCGCCAGTCGAGCTGCTGGCGGATTGTTTTATATAAGGCCGGGAAGGTATGTCAGGTTTAAGCAGTTCCGCCCAGAAGCTTACAAGGGCGCAGATTTACGTGTTAAGACGGATGGCATCCGGCACGATCTATGATATCTCTGGCAATTTCAGACGGGCCAGAGAACGGCGTACGTTTATGGGGAATCCTGATGATGTGACGTGCAGGAGCTCTCCGGTCCTGTTCCGGCTGGGCCTCGTGGAGTTATGCCAGCCAGTAAGGCATCTGGAGCCAGGTTTATACTATCGGCTCAAGTTGAGCTCCTCAGGGCATGAAGCTCTTAAGGCGAACGCACACCTCTAACATTTGAGATAGTTCGTTCGCAGCCAGGAAAGTAACTTTCATCTCAAGTGTGACCCTTACTACCTCATTTATGAGTAAAACCCCCCTCTGATATGTCGAAAATGCTCATTTATACGAAAATAGTTTCTCTTCAGGTGTGATGTAATTACTGAGAATTCTCCCTGAATGGAAGGCAACCGATGAAAATGTTTTTTACCCCTTATGTTCGTATCGTTTTCTATTTTTGCGCATTGATTTTTATTGTTTACAGTTTCAGTGATTTTTTCCAGGGCGTCCCTGACAGCACCTTCTTCAGTGCGGTCATCACGCTACTTGTTATCGGAACCATTGTTGCCCGGCATCTGGATCGCAAAAAATCTCTCAAATATACTTCACAGATTTAAGTTTCCACTCAGGCCACTCTCGGGTGGCTTTTATAATTTAATAAGGACCGGTTCATGCATAACCACGAAATTCAGACCATTGCTATATTTAGTGCCCAGTATAAAAACATCGAAGATGCTGAAAATGCAGGTGCTTTATATTCAGTAGATATTGAATATCCGATGACACTAAATGATTTATCGCGGCTTTGCGACTCTATTGCCGAAGCAGTAGGTGTGCCTGGCGGCGTCAAATACCAGTTCGTGTCCCAGCCGGAAGCGCATGAAACCAGCTTCTGATAACCAGTAACCAAACTGCCTAAAAGCAGGTGCAAAGCCATGAAACAAACAAAGTCTTCTATGTCACGTATTGTGCAGCTGTACGACGGGAGCCGATACGGAAACTGCGAGCAGGCTGATAACGAAGGAGAGCTTTTTACGGTGGTGTTGAATAAGCCTTCGCAGATCGATGACATCCGTAAAATCGTAGACACAACCGCCGAAGTACTTGGCAAAGCTTTGCCAGTACTCCTCTTTTAAAGCTTACATCCGTGAAGGATAATTACGGTCTTACTACTTTCAGTTTTTCATTCCAGTGCCGTCCATTTTAATTTATCGATTTTAAGCGGTCGGCGCTATTTCATTGTTTCTTTTCCGACTGTAATTCCTTATATATAGGAATATTTCAAAGAATTTATCTCAGGTTATTTGTGGCGTGGTGCCAGTTGTTATAATGATTCCACATAATCTGGAGAGTCAATCATGATCACATCTCTAATGAATTTCCGCGATTTAACCGGAGAGGCAGTCATCCAGGCGCGGCAATGCGTTATTAATGCTGAGATCGAAGCGGCCCGGGAAAAGGTAATTCATGCTCGTTCGTTATTCAAAGCGGGTATACATAATGTTGTAAACGGTAGTTCTGGCATTAAGGCTGCGGCAGCACATTTTCTGGTGATAAAACGTTTACAGACTGACACTCGGTATCTGGACGCGGTTATCACTGATAACCTTTGCATGTTTTCTCCTGAGGGTTATCTGTATCTGTTTATGCAACAACGTTATTTCCTATAAAACAATGGGTTAGGTAAGTATCTTTCCATTAAAAACATTAAAAAGGTGACTTGATGAAACCATTTGGACTTGCCGGAAAACCCCGGCCCGAACCTTGCGGCTGCTGCTGGTATACCCGTGAGGACTGCCCTTACGTCAGCGCAAAACAGATCTATCGCCGCAGGCAGCGCAAGGCAGAACGCCAGCGTCAGCGCAGCACCATTGTGATGGCCGTTTCTGAATTTCGCTGACCTCTTCTGGAAATATCATTTTTTCTCCAGAAGAATTTTAAAATAAAGGGAAATCTTTTCACGGGTATCTGATGTTTATTGTTTATGGTAAATTGCGCCACATTAATTGTTTGTGGCGCAGTTCGTGATGGCTTAAGGATATAATATGAAAATCAGCCAGCTGGAATCCGGGATGCAGGTTTGGTCTGTAACCCGTACCAAAATGGGAAATACCACCATTTCAACGGTCATTGTCCACCCCGTTGTCATTATTGAAATTCATGATAACCATGTGATTGCTCGCTGGAACGGCAATGCACCACGTCGGTTTGGAGAAACGGCTATCAGGGGCTGGAAGAAGGAGAAGCCACTGCTTGTCCGTGAGCCTTTCGGAAATGTTCGTCTGGCCACCCGGGCTGAAAAAACCGCTATGCAGGAAAAAGAGTAATACCCCCTTTTAGCACCCACAATTTCACCGTCCATCTGCCTTTAACCTTGCCTGTTATTAACGGAATCCTTTCTGACTGGGCGGATCCCACGCATAACCTGAACTGTTGGCTAACCGTCTTACAGCCAAATTCCCTCCTTTATCTGGCAGGAGTGCGTCCGTGAGCTCTGTATGATCTACGTGTTTGTTAAGTAGAGCACATAACAGGAGTGGGGTATGACTGAATTAAATAAAAGCCCGTCCGGTTTTTCCGGAGCTGATGTCAGTAAAGAACAGGCTGCCATAAGGGCACTTGTAGAAAGAGTAGTGACCAACTATCGCAGCCGGACAGCACCTGATCGGGTTCAAAAGGCTTCGGTAGCGTTTAATGGGGGATTAATCCTGACCCTGATGCTGGCCTTGACGCTATTGGGCTACCTTGTGGCGGAATTGCTCAGGGGGTATGTTGCGGATAGTTCACCCTATGTGCCCGGTCTAAGTTATTCGCAATTTTCGATGCTTATGGTCGTTGAGCTGTGTCTATGCTTTCTTGCATGGTTTTTGGTTGTCACAGGGGACTATCCCCGGCCGTGGATATTTCAGGTAGTCCCGATGGAGCAGTACTGGTTCTTTGACGAAGTGGATGACGACGATCTTGCCCGGCTTTCCTGTAACCCTTACATCAAGCGCTGGCTACTTGATGAAATGTCCGGTATTCATCGACTGACCTACACGAGGCTGCATGATCGACTGGAGCGCATCTGTAATATTGCATCCCATCTCGAATACAGCCGTATTCAGGCACATAAGATTTCCCTAATCAACGGAAGCAGTGCCTCCTGATCCTACCATTGCATCCGGAAATTAAACGGGCAGGAACTGCACTGTATGTTCCGACCCAGCAGCTGCCCGTTACCCTTTTCTTTAGTATAAAATGACTTTCGCCGACAACCGGAAGTGAATCATGTCAAATAAATGAAAAATCAGTAATTTATGTAGGCGGGGTGTTTGGCTGATCAGGGCAGGGTGGTATAATAACGCTGGTGCTGGAGGCTTTTGCCCCAGCCAGCGGTAACACTGTTTGACTGTGGTAAAAGCAGAAAGCCCCGAGTAATTTTTCAATTAACCTGTACTGCACCCATTTTGTTGGACGATGAAATGGAATAGTCCCTGATATGTCAAAGCCA
>NZ_JBMKJN010000044.1:0-8290 GCF_049236805.1 Enterobacter cloacae complex sp. XAL002 | reverse complement strand
CGACAGAATCTGACATTGCGCCTGTCCCTGGCGGTTCGCAGCCGTCAGATTGAGGCATACCCTAACCTGATGTCAGATGCCATGTGTAAATTGCGTCAGGATAGGATTGAATTTTGAATTTATTGACATATCTCGTTGAAGGTCATAGAGTCTTCCCTGACATTTTGCAGGGAATTCCATGACTGGACAGCGCATTGGGTATATCAGGGTCAGCACCTTCGACCAGAACCCGGAACGGCAACTGGAAGGCGTCAAGGTTGATCGCGCTTTTAGCGACAAGGCATCCGGCAAGGATGTCAAGCGTCCGCAACTGGAAGCGCTGATAAGCTTCGCCCGCACCGGCGACACCGTGGTGGTGCATAGCATGGATCGCCTGGCGCGCAATCTCGATGATTTGCGCCGGATCGTGCAAACGCTGACACAACGCGGCGTGCATATCGAATTCGTCAAGGAACACCTCAGTTTTACTGGCGAAGACTCTCCGATGGCGAACCTGATGCTCTCGGTGATGGGCGCGTTCGCCGAGTTCGAGCGCGCCCTGATCCGCGAGCGTCAGCGCGAGGGTATTGCGCTCGCCAAGCAACGCGGGGCTTACCGTGGCAGGAAGAAATCCCTGTCGTCTGAGCGTATTGCCGAACTGCGCCAACGTGTCGAGGCTGGCGAGCAAAAGACCAAGCTTGCTCGTGAATTCGGAATCAGTCGCGAAACCCTGTATCAATACTTGAGAACGGATCAGTAAATATGCCACGTCGTTCCATCCTGTCCGCCGCCGAGCGGGAAAGCCTGCTGGCGTTGCCGGACTCCAAGGACGACCTGATCCGACATTACACATTCAACGATACCGACCTCTCGATCATCCGACAGCGGCGCGGGCCAGCCAATCGGCTGGGCTTCGCGGTGCAGCTCTGTTACCTGCGCTTTCCCGGCGTCATCCTGGGCGTCGATGAACTACCGTTCCCGCCCTTGTTGAAGCTGGTCGCCGACCAGCTCAAGGTCGGCGTCGAAAGCTGGAACGAGTACGGCCAGCGGGAGCAGACCCGGCGCGAGCACCTGAGCGAGCTGCAAACCGTGTTCGGTTTCCGGCCCTTCACCATGAGCCATTACCGGCAGGCCGTCCAGATGCTGACCGAGCTGGCGATGCAAACCGACAAAGGCATCGTGCTGGCCAGCGCCTTGATCGGGCACCTGCGGCGGCAGTCGGTCATTCTGCCCGCCCTCAACGCCGTCGAGCGGGCGAGTGCCGAGGCGATCACCCGTGCTAACCGGCGCATCTACGACGCCTTGGCCGAACCACTGGCGGACGCGCATCGCCGCCGCCTCGACGATCTGCTCAAGCGCCGGGACAACGGCAAGACGACCTGGTTGGCTTGGTTGCGCCAGTCTCCGGCCAAGCCAAATTCGCGGCATATGCTGGAACACATCGAACGCCTCAAGGCATGGCAGGCACTCGATCTGCCTACCGGCATCGAGCGGCTGGTTCACCAGAACCGCCTGCTCAAGATTGCCCGCGAGGGCGGCCAGATGACACCCGCCGACCTGGCCAAATTCGAGCCGCAACGGCGCTACGCCACTCTCGTGGCGCTGGCCACCGTCACCGACGAAATCATCGACCTGCACGACCGCATCCTGGGTAAGCTGTTTAACGCTGCCAAGAATAAGCATCAGCAGCAGTTCCAGGCGTCAGGCAAGGCCATCAACGCCAAGGTACGTCTGTACGGGCGCATCGGTCAGGCGCTGATCGACGCCAAGCAATCAGGCCGCGATGCGTTTGCCGCCATCGAGGCCGTCATGTCCTGGGATTCCTTTGCCGAGAGCGTCACCGAGGCGCAGAAGCTCGCGCAACCCGATGACTTCGATTTCCTGCATCGCATCGGCGAGAGCTACGCCACCCTGCGCCGCTATGCACCGGAATTCCTTGCCGTGCTCAAGCTGCGGGCCGCGCCCGCCGCCAAAAACGTGCTTGATGCCATTGAGGTGCTGCGCGGCATGAACACCGACAACGCCCGCAAGCTGCCAGCCGATGCACCGACCGGCTTCATCAAGCCGCGCTGGCAGAAACTGGTGATGACCGACGCCGGCATCGACCGGCGCTACTACGAACTGTGCGCGCTGTCCGAGTTGAAGAACTCCCTGCGCTCGGGCGACATCTGGGTGCAGGGTTCACGCCAGTTCAAGGACTTCGAGGACTACCTGGTACCGCCCGAGAAGTTCACCAGCCTCAAGCAGTCCAGCGAATTGCCGCTGGCCGTGGCCACCGACTGCGAACAATATCTGCATGAGCGGCTGACGCTGCTGGAAGCACAACTTGCCACCGTCAACCGCATGGCGGCAGCCAACGACCTGCCGGATGCCATCATCACCGAGTCGGGCTTGAAGATCACGCCGCTGGATGCGGCGGTGCCCGACACCGCGCAGGCGCTGATAGACCAGACAGCCATGGTCCTGCCGCACGTCAAGATCACCGAACTGCTGCTCGAAGTCGATGAGTGGACGGGCTTCACCCGGCACTTCACGCACTTGAAATCGGGCGATCTGGCCAAGGACAAGAACCTGTTGTTGACCACGATCCTGGCCGACGCGATCAACCTGGGCCTGACCAAGATGGCCGAGTCCTGCCCCGGCACGACCTACGCGAAGCTCGCTTGGCTGCAAGCCTGGCATACCCGCGACGAAACGTACTCGACAGCGTTGGCTGAACTGGTCAACGCTCAGTTTCGGCATCCCTTTGCCGGGCACTGGGGCGATGGCACCACATCATCATCGGACGGACAGAATTTCCGAACCGCTAGCAAGGCAAAGAGCACGGGGCACATCAACCCAAAATATGGCAGCAGCCCAGGACGGACTTTCTACACCCACATCTCCGACCAATACGCGCCATTCCACACCAAGGTGGTCAATGTCGGCCTGCGCGACTCAACCTACGTGCTCGACGGCCTGCTGTACCACGAATCCGACCTGCGGATCGAGGAGCACTACACCGACACGGCGGGCTTCACCGATCACGTCTTCGCCCTGATGCACCTCTTGGGCTTCCGCTTCGCGCCGCGCATCCGCGACCTGGGCGACACCAAGCTCTACATCCCGAAGGGCGATGCCGCATATGACGCGCTCAAGCCGATGATCGGCGGCACGCTCAACATCAAGCACGTCCGCGCCCATTGGGACGAAATCCTGCGGCTGGCCACCTCGATCAAGCAGGGCACGGTGACGGCCTCGCTGATGCTCAGGAAACTCGGCAGCTACCCGCGCCAGAACGGCTTGGCCGTCGCGCTGCGCGAGTTGGGCCGCATCGAGCGCACGCTGTTCATCCTCGACTGGCTGCAAAGCGTCGAGCTACGCCGCCGCGTGCATGCCGGGCTGAACAAGGGCGAGGCGCGCAATGCGCTGGCCCGTGCCGTGTTCTTCAACCGCCTTGGTGAAATCCGTGACCGCAGTTTCGAGCAGCAGCGCTACCGGGCCAGCGGCCTCAACCTGGTGACGGCGGCCATCGTGCTGTGGAACACGGTCTACCTGGAGCGTGCGGCGCATGCGTTGCGCGGCAATGGTCATGCCGTCGATGACTCGCTATTGCAGTACCTGTCGCCACTCGGCTGGGAGCACATCAACCTGACCGGTGATTACCTATGGCGCAGCAGCGCCAAGATCGGCGCGGGGAAGTTCAGGCCGCTACGGCCTCTGCAACCGGCTTAGCGTGCTTTATTTTCCGTTTTCTGAGACGACCCCTAGTTGTTTGCGGTCTTGCGTGGCAGGGAGCAGGCATCTTTAACTTGCCTTTCACAGTGATGCTATGGACTATCATTAGATTAATTATCGTGGTATCGCTTGTATTTATTACTGGAAAATTCGGTCTATCAAGAGAGTTTACTTTCCCCGCAGCAGCAGTAGGTTTAGCTTTTAGTTTATTCCCTGTCCTTGATCATATTGCGTTAGGTTATTCTGCTAAAAATTTCTATGAAACCACTAATTTTATGGGGCAAACGGTTCGGGAATTTGGTGCCAGTAAAATTACGGTCTGGTGGGGTTCGATTTATGCCAAAATAGCCTATGCTAGCCTTGCAGGTTTAATTGGATATGGTGTTAAGGTCGCCACTGATGATTAAAAAAGAAAAACCAACTTGAAGTTGGTTTTTTTGGCACTGTTGCAAATAGAGATTTGAGTCGATGATGTTCCCTTTAAAAAGTACTTAGAGACCGAAAACCCTGTTGATTAGACACACTTCACCCTGAGGCTGACCATAATAAAATGACGATGCTTGTCCTTTACGTAGTGCACGCATGACTTCAATACCTTTAATTGTGGCATAAGCCGTCTTCATAGATTTGAATCCTAATGTGGCCCTGATGATCCGCTTTAGCTTGCCATGATCACATTCAATCACGTTATTTTTATACTTAATCTGCCTGTGCTCAAGGTCTGGTGGACATTTACCTTCCCGTTTTAACCGTGATAAAGCACGTCCATATGTGGGTGCTTTATCCGTGTTGATCACTTGTGGAATTTGCCACTTCTTCACATTATTTAAAATTTTTCCAAGAAAACAATATGCTGATTTGGTATTACGTCTAGAAGAAAGATAAAAATCAATGGTATCGCCACGTTGATCGACTGCACGATACAGATAAGACCATCGTCCATTCACTTTTACATAGGTTTCATCAATATGCCACGAGCTCAGATCTGTAGGATTACGCCAATACCAGCGTAAACGTTTTTCTATTTCAGGAGCATAACGTTGAACCCAACGGTAAATAGTCGTGTGATCAACATTCACACCCCGTTCGGCCAGCATTTCCTGCAGTTCACGATAGCTAATGCCATATTTACAATACCAGCGCACAGCCCAAAGAATGATTTCGCCCTGAAAATGCCGACCATGGAAAGGATTCATATGCTGCACCTTTAGCTAAAACAGTCTTCAGCTTACCATTCGTGGTTATTTGCAACAGTGCCGCTGACGCACACCATCGCCCACCGGGTGGGTCGCTATCTGGAACGGCAAGGCCTGCTGGAACGGGATGTCGAAAACAGCTATCTGGCCTCGGATGCGGTGGATGACGACCCGATGACACCCCTGCTGGGGCACTCGATCACTTACCGTATCGCTGTCGGTTCACAGGCGGGGCGAAAGGTGTTCACTTTGCAAACTCTGCCGACCAGTGGTGATCCGTTCGGTGACGGGATTGGCAAGGTAGCCGGGTCCAGCCTGCACGCCGGCGTGGCGGCCAGGGCCGATGAACGCAAGAAGCTCGAACGGCTGTGCCGGTACATCAGCCGCCCGGCGGTATCCGAGAAGCGGCTGTCGTTAACACGAGGCGGCAACGTGCGCTACCAGCTCAAGACGCCGTACCGGGACGGCACCACGCACGTCATTTTCGAACCATTGGATTTCATTGCAAGGCTGGCCGCCCTGGTACCGAAGCCCAGAGTCAACCTAACCCGCTTCCACGGGGTGTTCGCACCCAACAGTCGGCACCGGGCGTTGGTCACGCCGGCAAAACGGGGCAGGGGCAACAAGGTCAGGGTGGCTGATGAACCGGCAACACCAGCACAACGGCGAGCGTCGATGACATGGGCGCAACGGCTCAAGCGTGTTTTCAATATCGACATCGAGACCTGCAGCGGCTGCGGCGGCGCCATGAAAGTCATCGCCTGCATTGAAGACCCTATAGTGATCAAGCAGATCCTTGATCACCTGAAGCACAAAGCCGAAACCAGCGGGACCAGGGCGTTACCCGAAAGCCGGGCGCCACCGGCTGAGCTGCTCCTGGGTCTGTTTGACTGACGAGCCTGAAGGCCAACGATACCAATCAAAATGCTGCGTTCACAGCGCCGCGGCAGGGATCCGCCGTGCTGGTTGTCGGAAAAGGAGCCGCTAGTGGGAAAGAGGAGGGTAAATTTTCAGCGTTGCTGGCTCCCCGTCAGCCGGATTGGGTTGCATCGCAGGGGTGTCGAAAGAGTCAACTGCGGTCCAAAGCTGTTGGACTTGGGTGAAAAGGGCGTTTATTCTTCCTATACGTGCCGCGTTCCAGGCGGCGACTATGAGGGCTATGTCGATGCCCATGTGCGCCGGCTGGAGGCGCTACGCCGGGCCGGTATCGTCGAGCGGATCGACGCCGACCAATGGCGCATCCCCGATGATCTGGTCAGCCGTGCCGCCGCCCATGACGCCGGCCGAGACAGTCAGGCCAGCGTTCGCGTCCTTTCCCCGGTCGATCTGAACAAACAGATCGGATCGGACGGCGCGACCTGGCTGGACCGGCGGCTGATCCACGGCGAGACGGCCGACCTTGCGCCAACCGGCTTCGGGCAACAAGTCCGCGAAGCCATGGACCAGCGCCGCGAGCACCATATCGAACAGGGCGACGCCACCCGCAGCCGGGACAGCCGCGTCTTCTACCGGCGCAACCTTCTCGCCATCCTGCGGGAGCGCGAGGTAGCCGGCGTCGGATCGGATATGGCTTTGAGTAAGGGCCTGCCGTTCCGCGCCGCCACGGACGGCGAGAGCGTCAGCGGCAAGTTTACCGGAACCGTGCATCTATCGAGCGGCAAGTTCGCCGTGGTCGAGAAATCCCATGAGTTCACCCTTGTCCCGTGGCGGCCGATCATCGACCGCCAACTCGGCCGCGAGGTTATGGGCATCGTGCAGGGCGGGTCGGTGTCGTGGCAGTTAGGGCGGCAGAGGGGGCTGGAACGCTGAGTGCGCCCATGCCGCATTGCGAAGCAAAAGATAATCGGATAAAATGTAGCAATTCATATTCGTAAGCGTGGAGTAATCAGATGGGAAATTCCAAGTCAGCAGACAAGTAAGCCGCAACAACCAGTATTGTTGTTGCGGCGCTCTGTAAGGCTAGTCTCATCTGATTGCTGACGAGCAGACGTCGCCCGGTATTCCTTAATCGAGGGTTGATTCGTCATGACCACCACACGCCCCGCGTGGGCCTATACGCTGCCGGCAGCACTGCTGCTGATGGCTCCTTTCGACATCCTCGCTTCACTGGCGATGGATATTTATCTCCCTGTCGTTCCAGCGATGCCCGGCATCCTGAACACGACGCCCGCTATGATCCAACTCACGTTGAGCCTCTATATGGTGATGCTCGGCGTGGGCCAGGTGATTTTTGGTCCGCTCTCAGACAGAATCGGGCGACGGCCAATTCTACTTGCGGGCGCAACGGCTTTCGTCATTGCGTCTCTGGGAGCAGCTTGGTCTTCAACTGCACCGGCCTTTGTCGCTTTCCGTCTACTTCAAGCAGTGGGCGCGTCGGCCATGCTGGTGGCGACGTTCGCGACGGTTCGCGACGTTTATGCCAACCGTCCTGAGGGTGTCGTCATCTACGGCCTTTTCAGTTCGATGCTGGCGTTCGTGCCTGCGCTCGGCCCTATCGCCGGAGTATTGATCGGCGAGTTCTTGGGATGGCAGGCGATATTCATTACTTTGGCTATACTGGCGATGCTCGCACTCCTAAATGCGGGTTTCAGGTGGCACGAAACCCGCCCTCTGGATCAAGTCAAGACGCGCCGATCTGTCTTGCCGATCTTCGCGAGTCCGGCTTTTTGGGTTTACACTGTCGGCTTTAGCGCCGGTATGGGCACCTACTTCGTCTTCTTCTCGACGGCTCCCCGTGTGCTCATAGGCCAAGCGGAATATTCCGAGATCGGATTCAGCTTTGCCTTCGCCACTGTCGCGCTTGTAATGATCGTGACAACCCGTTTCGCGAAGTCCTTTGTCGCCAGATGGGGCATCGCAGGATGCGTGGCGCGTGGGATGGCGTTGCTTGTTTGCGGAGCGGTCCTGTTGGGGATCGGCGAACTTTACGGCTCGCCGTCATTCCTCACCTTCATCCTACCGATGTGGGTTGTCGCGGTCGGTATTGTCTTCACGGTGTCCGTTACCGCGAACGGCGCTTTGGCAGAGTTCGACGACATCGCGGGATCAGCGGTCGCGTTCTACTTCTGCGTTCAAAGCCTGATAGTCAGCATTGTCGGGACATTGGCGGTGGCACTTTTAAACGGTGACACAGCGTGGCCCGTGATCTGTTACGCCACGGCGATGGCGGTACTGGTTTCGTTGGGGCTGGTGCTCCTTCGGCTCCGTGGGGCTGCCACCGAGAAGTCGCCAGTCGTCTAACCGACGACTGGTAGCAGGCCCGCTCCGATGCGGCGCACTAACCATCGAAACCTCGTGAATGTCGGTATCCTGTCTGGCAGGATACCGCTCATTTCCCTTGTTCAGTTCATCGCCGTCGCCGAGCATCTGAATTTTCGGCATGCGGCCAAGGCACTTGG
>NZ_JBMKJN010000043.1:0-9132 GCF_049236805.1 Enterobacter cloacae complex sp. XAL002 | reverse complement strand
TGGCTTTGACATATCAGGGACTATTCCATTTCATCGTCCAACAAAATGGGTGCAGTACAACCCGAGGCTACCCCTCAACCCCCAACAGGTTGAGAGTAGCCTCTTATTCTTTTTTTCACAAGGAGTAAAAGGCATGACGCCATTAAAAACTGCGTTAGGCATCGTCTTTATTATTTGCCTGACGATAGTGATCTTTACCTTTATTACTCGCGGTAACTTATGTGAGTTTTCAATAAAGAGTGAACATCAGGAGGTGGCGGCGAAATTAGCCTGTAACGCAGGCTAACCTCTTCGGGCGGAACGCGTGTTCCGCCCGGCTTGTGGGATGCTGAGGTCTTAACGCACCCGTTTTTTTCTTCTGTCGCCGCGATTATACTGCGCGGCGTGTACCCAGATGATAAGAATCCATGAAAACCCTTTTTCTGATGTTGTTATTTTTAACCGCCTTTGCCCGTGCCGATGAGATAGGCAGCCAGTATCGTAAACAGGCGGAAGCCGGTGATGCGCGCGCCCAGTATTATCTTGCCGATACGTACTTCAGCTCCGGCGACAGCAAGCAGGCCGCGCTGTGGGCCGAGAAAGCGGCGAAAGGCGGCAATGTCGACGCCATGGCGCTGCTGTCGCAAATCCTCTTTACGCAGGGCGACTACGCACAGGCCAAAGCTCTGGCCCAACAGGCAAACATTGCGGGCAGCAAACGCGGCGCGATCATGCTGGCGCGGGTGCTGGTGAACACGCAAGCAGGCAAGACCGACTACCCGCAGGCCATTAAACTGCTGCAAACGGCGACCGAAGACATCGATAGCGACTCGGCGGTAGACGCGCAACAGCTGCTGGGGCTGATCTATGCCAACGGCGTTGAAGTCCCTCAGGATGACGTGCAGGCTGCGGCGTGGTTCAAGCGGAGTTCGGCTCTGTCCCGGACGGGTTATGCGGAGTACTGGGCAGGCATGCTGTTCAGGCAGGGTGAGAAAGGCTTTATCACACCGAATAAACAGAAAGCGCTTTACTGGTTAAACCTGAGCTGTACGGAAGGGTTTGATACCGGGTGTGAAGAGTTTGATGCGTTGAGCGGGGAGTAAATTATTGCCCGGTCGCGCTGCGCTTACCGGGCCTGCGGCTTATGTAGGCCGGGTAAGGCGAAGCCGCCACCCGGCATTTTTACATCATTGGTCAGCCGTTTTATCAAAACGACCCAGCACCTCGCGTTCATACGCCAGCGCTTTTTTACGGTCGAACTTGTGTTCCCACTTGGAGATTACCAGCACCGCCAGCGCATTACCCACCACGTTCAGCGCGGTACGCGCCATGTCGAGGATACGGTCCACACCGGCGATAAACGCCAGGCCTTCCAGCGGAATACCGACGCTGCCCAGCGTCGCCAGCAGCACCACGAAGGAGACGCCCGGCACGCCTGCGATACCCTTTGAGGTCACCATCAGGGTCAACACCAGCACGATTTCCTGCCACAGCGACAGGTCAATGCCGTACAGCTGAGCGATAAAGATTGCCGCAATACTCTGATACAGCGTTGAACCATCCAGGTTGAAGGAGTAACCGGTCGGTACAACGAAGCTGGTAATGGACGCCGGTGCACCGTAGGCCTCCATCTTCTCAATGATACGCGGCAGCACGCTCTCGGAGCTTGCCGTGGAGTACGCCAGAATCAGCTCATCTTTCAGAATGCGGATCAGGATCCAGATGCTCAGCCCGCACAGGCGCGCCACAATCCCCAGCACCACCAGCGCGAAGAACAGGATCGCGAAGTGCACCAGAATCACCAGCTTCGCCAACGGCCACAGGGAAGCAAAGCCGAAGTTCGCCACGGTTACGGCGATCAGCGCAAAAACACCCACCGGCGCATAGCGCATCACCATGTGGGTGACTTTGAACATGGTTTCAGAGATAGAGCGGAACACCGTTACCAGCGGTTCACGGTGCGTCGCGGGCAGGGAAGAAAGCCCCAGACCAAAGAGCACCGAGAAGAAGATGATCGGCAGCATCTCGCCCTTCGCCATTGACGCGATAATGTTGGTCGGCACCAGCGAGAGGATAGTCCCCATCAGCCCATGCGAATGGCTCTGCACGTCGGCGGTGGTGCTTTGGTATTTCGAAATATCCACCGTCGCCAGCTGCGACATATCAATCCCGGAACCTGGCTGGAACACGTTCGCCAGGGTGATACCAAGAATGATGGCAACCGTGGTGATCACTTCGAAATAGAGAATGGTTTTAACGCCGATGCGGCCTAACTGTTTCGCATCACCTACCCCGGCAATACCGACCACCAGCGTCGAGATCACAATCGGCACAACAATCATCTTGATCAGATGAATAAAGATATCGCCCGCTGGCGAGAGAAGGTTCGCAATCAGCCACTCGCGGCTGTCGCTATGGTAATGGAGGTAACTGCCCAGCAAGATGCCCAGCACAAGGGCCAGCAGGATCTGCCAGGCCAGGCTGACTTTCAAATTTTTCATAGAAACTGACTTCCTCAATGAAATCTCCGCACCAGCAAAACTGCATGAATATGGAGACATACTGAAAGGGTATGAATTGTGTTGCGTTGGTTTATGGGATTTTTTAACGCGCCGTATGAGTATCATTTGCACGGCATGCTGCGCAAGCCTTAAAGAACAAGGCATTTCACTGCAAAAAGCGTCATTGACGGTAATTAATAGCAATCCACATCAATAACCGATTGTTATGAAAAAACTTTTACAAACAAAAAAGTGAATAATTCTTCAGATGAATTATTTCCCTTCAAAGTTTCATTCGCTCAATTTTCATACTCTTCAGACATTGCGTGATCTGTCGCCCAAATACTAAACAAAGCTTGTAAAGCCCCTACTATTAACGTTTTTGCGACATATTATTAACATCTTACAAGGAGAAAAAAAGCCATGAGCCAAATACACAAACACGACATTCCCGCAAACATTGCGGACCGTTGCCTGATAAGCCCGGAGCAGTACCAGGAGAAATACCAGCAGTCCATTTCCAGCCCTGACGCATTCTGGGGTGAACAGGGCCACATCCTCGACTGGATCAAACCTTATCAGAAGGTAAAGAACACCTCTTTCGCGCCGGGCAACGTCTCCATTAAATGGTATGAAGACGGCACGCTGAACCTGGCGGCGAACTGCCTGGACCGCCATCTTGCCGAACGCGGCAACGAAACGGCCATTATCTGGGAAGGCGACGATGCCTCTCAGAGCAAACACATCTCATATAAAGAGCTTCATCGCGACGTCTGCCGCTTCGCCAACGTGCTGCTGGCCCAGGGCATTAAAAAAGGCGATGTGGTGGCGATCTATATGCCAATGGTGCCGGAAGCCGCGGTGGCTATGCTGGCCTGCGCGCGCATCGGCGCGATCCACTCCGTTATTTTTGGTGGCTTCTCGCCGGAGGCGGTTGCCGGACGTATCGTCGACTCGAACTCAAAGCTGGTGATCACCGCTGACGAGGGCGTGCGTGCCGGGCGCGGCATTCCGCTGAAGAAAAACGTCGATGAAGCGCTGAAAAACCCGAACGTGAAATCCATCCATAACGTCATTGTCTTCAAACGCACGGGCGGCAACATTGACTGGCACGAGGGCCGAGACCTGTGGTGGAGCGATCTGATTGAAAACGCAAGCGACCAGCATCAGCCGGAAGAGATGAACGCGGAAGATCCGCTGTTTATCCTTTATACCTCCGGATCCACCGGTAAGCCGAAAGGCGTGCTGCATACCACCGGCGGCTATCTGGTTTACGCGGCCACCACCTTTAAATACGTTTTCGACTACCATCCGGGCGACATCTACTGGTGTACCGCCGACGTGGGCTGGGTCACCGGTCACAGCTACCTGCTGTACGGCCCGCTGGCCTGCGGCGCAACGACGCTGATGTTTGAAGGCGTACCTAACTGGCCAACGCCGGCGCGTATGTGCCAGGTGGTCGATAAGCATCAGGTCAACATTCTCTACACCGCGCCAACGGCGATCCGTGCGCTGATGGCGGAAGGCGATAAAGCCATCGAAGGGACCGACCGCTCTTCCCTGCGCATCCTCGGTTCCGTGGGCGAGCCGATCAACCCGGAAGCCTGGGAGTGGTACTGGAAGAAGATCGGCAACGAGAAGTGCCCGGTGATGGACACCTGGTGGCAGACCGAAACCGGCGGCTTCATGATCACCCCGATGCCGGGCGCCACGCAGTTGAAAGCCGGTTCGGCCACCCGTCCGTTCTTCGGCGTGCAGCCCGCGCTGGTGGACAACGAAGGCAATCCGCAGGAAGGGGCCACCGAAGGCAACCTGGTAATCGTCGATTCCTGGCCTGGCCAGGCGCGTACCCTGTTCGGCGACCATGAGCGCTTCGAGCAGACCTACTTCTCGACCTTTAAAAACATGTACTTCAGCGGCGACGGCGCGCGCCGGGACGAAGACGGTTATTACTGGATCACCGGACGCGTGGACGACGTGCTGAATGTTTCCGGCCACCGTCTGGGCACGGCGGAGATTGAGTCTGCGCTGGTGTCGCATCCGAAGATTGCCGAAGCGGCAGTTGTCGGCATTCCTCACAACATCAAAGGCCAGGCGATCTACGCCTACGTCACCCTGAACCACGGCGAGGAGCCGTCGCCAGAGCTGTATACCGAGGTGCGTAACTGGGTGCGTAAAGAGATCGGCCCGCTGGCCACGCCGGACGTGCTGCACTGGACCGACTCACTGCCGAAAACCCGTTCCGGCAAGATTATGCGCCGTATTCTGCGCAAAATCGCAGCGGGCGACACCAGCAACCTCGGTGATACCTCAACGCTTGCCGATCCTGGCGTGGTGGACAAACTGCTCGAAGAGAAGCAGGCCATCGCAATGCCTTCCTAGTGTTTTCTCCCTCTCCCCGTGGGAGAGGGCCGGGGTGAGGGCATCAGACCGCACCTTCCTTCCATCACCCTAACCCTCTCCCCATTGGGGAGAGGGGATAAAAACAAACCAACCTTACCTTTGGAGACTCTGTGATGAATAACGATATTTGTCAGCAGATAGAGAATAGTGCGCACTACAGGGAGCTCGTCGAAAAACGGCAACGGTTTGCCTTTATCCTTTCCATCATCATGCTGGTTATTTACGTCGGCTTTATTCTGCTGATCGCCTTTGCGCCGCAGTGGCTCGGTACGCCGCTGCACGCCGGAACCAGCGTTACGCGCGGCATCCCAATTGGCATTGGCGTTATCGTTATTTCGTTTGTGCTGACAGGTGTGTATGTCTGGCGTGCGAACGGTGAATTCGATCGTCTTAACAGAGAAGTTCTGCGCGAGGTAAAAGCATCATGAAGCGAGTCCTGACGGCGCTTGCCGCCACACTTCCCTTTGCTGCCCATGCGGCAGATGCCCTTACCGGCGAGGTCCAGCGCCAGCCAACCAACTGGCAGGCGATTATCATGTTCCTGATTTTCGTGGTGCTAACGCTTTACATCACCTACTGGGCGTCGAAACGCGTGCGCTCCCGTAACGATTACTACACCGCGGGCGGCAACATTACCGGCTTCCAGAACGGGCTGGCGATTGCGGGAGACTTTATGTCTGCCGCCTCGTTCCTCGGGATCTCCGCGCTGGTTTATACCTCGGGGTATGACGGCCTGATCTACTCCCTCGGCTTCCTCGTCGGCTGGCCGATCATTCTGTTCCTGATTGCCGAGCGCCTGCGTAACCTTGGCCGCTACACCTTTGCAGACGTAGCTTCATACCGCCTCAAACAAGGCCCCATCCGCATGCTCTCCGCCTGCGGTTCGCTGGTGGTGGTGGCGCTCTATCTCATCGCCCAGATGGTCGGCGCGGGCAAACTGATCGAGCTGCTGTTCGGTCTGAACTACCACGTCGCGGTGGTGCTGGTAGGCGTGCTGATGGTGATGTACGTCCTGTTCGGCGGCATGCTGGCCACCACCTGGGTACAGATCATCAAAGCGGTACTGCTGCTGTTCGGCGCCAGCTTTATGGCCTTTATGGTGATGAAGCACGTCGGGTTCAGCTTCAATAATCTGTTTACCGAAGCCATGTCAGTGCACCCGAAAGGGGAAGCGATCATGAGCCCGGGCGGGCTGGTGAAAGATCCGATATCCGCGCTCTCGCTCGGTCTCGGCCTGATGTTCGGTACCGCTGGCCTGCCGCATATCCTGATGCGTTTCTTCACGGTGTCTGATGCACGTGAAGCGCGTAAAAGCGTGTTCTACGCCACCGGGTTTATGGGCTACTTCTACATACTGACCTTTATCATCGGCTTTGGCGCGATCATGCTGGTGGGGGCAAACCCGGCGTTTAAAGACGCGGCGGGCGCGCTTATCGGCGGTAACAACATGGCGGCGGTGCATCTGGCCGACGCGGTAGGCGGTAACCTGTTCCTCGGCTTTATCTCTGCCGTGGCCTTCGCCACCATCCTCGCGGTGGTTGCAGGGCTGACGCTGGCTGGTGCGTCTGCGGTATCGCACGATCTCTACGCCAACGTTTTCCGCAAAGGCGCAAGCGAGCGCGATGAGCTGAAAGTCTCCAAAATCACCGTACTGGTGCTGGGCGTCGTCGCCATCCTGCTGGGGATTTTGTTCGAGAAGCAGAACATCGCCTTTATGGTGGGGCTGGCCTTCTCGATTGCGGCAAGCTGTAACTTCCCGATCATTCTGCTCTCCATGTACTGGTCAAAACTGACCACCCGTGGGGCGATGATTGGCGGCTGGCTGGGGCTGCTGACGGCGGTGATTCTGATGATCCTCGGCCCGACCATCTGGGTGCAGATCCTCGGTCACGAAAGCGCTATCTTCCCGTATGAATACCCGGCGCTGTTCTCCATTGCCGTGGCGTTTATTGGGATCTGGTTCTTCTCAGCGACCGACAACTCGCCGGAGGGTAACCTGGAGCGTGAGAAATTCCGCGCCCAGTTTATCCGCTCGCAAACCGGCCTGGGTGTTGAGCAAGGCCGCGCGCACTAAACCTTTTCTCCCCGGTCGCTCTGGCCGGGGAACTTAAAACATCACCCACGCCACCAGCGGCGCGATTAATACCATTGTCACGCCCGAGAGCATCATCACCAGGCTTGCAACAACGCCTTCCTGCTGTCCCAGCTCATACGAACGTGCCGTCCCCGCCCCGTGCGACGCCGCACCAAACCCCGCGCCTTTCGCCATCCCTTCGCGAATGGAAAGGCGCAGAAACAGCACATCCCCCACTGCCATGCCGAACACGCCGGTCACCACCACAAACAGCGCCACCAGATCCGGCTGTCCGCCGAGCGGTTTAGCCGCCGCCAGCGCGAACGGTGTGGTCACCGAGCGTACCGCCAGGCTGCGCTGGATTTCATCAGACAGGGTAAACAGCCGCGCCAGCCAGACCGAGCTGCACACCGCCACTACCGTCGCGGTGACGACTCCCGCGCTGAGCGACATCCAGTGGCGTTTAATAATTGCCAGGTTGTCATACACCGGCACCGCAAAGGCGATAGTCGCCGGGCCGAGCAGCCACAGCAGCCAGTGGGATTCACCAATGTAGTTCTGCCAGGAGATATGGCCGAAGACCAGCATCAGCACCAGCAGGATCGGCGTAAAGACCAGCGGCATCAGCGGCAGCGTGCGAAAGCGGCGATACAGGCGCTTGTTGGCAAAGTAAATGACGACTGTCGCAATCAGGCATAGCACGCTTATCTGAAAGTTAGTCATGCTTCTGCCTGCTGATTTCAAAGCGATACACTTTATCCACCACCCAGGCGGTGGCGCCCAGCACCATCAGCGTGCTCAGGGCGATAACCGCAAAGATGCGCCAGCCGTCGACCATCAGCAGTTGCGCATAATTCACCACCGCCACCACGGCCGGAACGAAGAACAGCAGCATCTCCGCCAGCAGCCAGCGCGCACCGGCCCGCACCCAGCTAAGGGGCAACGCGCGACAGAGGATCAGCGTCAGCATCAGCACCATTCCCACCAGGTTGGCGGGTAAAGGCAGGTTCAGCCAGTCGACAAGATATTCAGCAAAAACAAACAGTCCCGCGTAGAGCAGTACCTGAACCGGTACCTGGAGTCGTTGAACAACGGCAGGCGTAACACGGCTTAACGCCACGGCCATGGGGGTTTTCCTCAGAAATGAGACGAGGCGCCAGTATAGTGAGCGTACGGTATCGACTGAAATGAATTAAAATCATCGAAGGTATAGTTTCGAGGAATAATCATGGACATAAGAACGCTGCGCTATTTTGTCGAGGTGGTTCGCCAGCAAAGTTTTACCCGCGCAGCGGAGAAGTTATTCGTAACCCAGCCTACCATCAGTAAGATGCTGAAAAACCTCGAAGATGAGCTGAACTGTACCCTGCTGATCCGCGACGGGCGCAAGCTGCTGCTGACCGATACCGGTCGCGTGGTGTTCGAGCGCGGGCTGGCAATTCTGGCGGAGTTCCGCCAGCTGGAGGCCGAGCTTGGGGACATCAACCACCTGACAAAAGGGCTGCTGCGGCTCGGCATTCCGCCGATGGTCGGCATGATGATGGCCGGGCCGATTAGCCTGTTTCGCCAGCGCTATCCCGGCGTTGAGCTAAAAATTTCTGAATTTGGCGGCCTGACCGTGCAGCAGGCGGTGATGAACGGTGAACTGGACGTGGCCATGACGGCCCTTCCCGTAGAGGAGGAAAGCGGCCTGGCGACGCTGCCGCTGTTCAGCCACCCGCTGTGCGTGCTGGTGCCGCGCTCCGGCGACTGGCTGAAGATTGAATCAGTAAAACCCGAGCTGCTCGGCGAACACCCGCTGCTGATTTACAACGAAGATTTCGCCTTAAGCCGCCAGCTGATGGCGCTGTTTAACCAGCACAACGTAAAGCCGCGCATTGCGGTGCGCAGCGGCCAGTGGGATTTTCTGGCAGCGATGGTACAGGCGGGCGTGGGGATAGCCATCCTGCCGCAGCCGATCTGCGAGCGGCTGGATAAAAACACGCTGCGCTGGATCCCGCTGGAGAGCGATCTGCACTGGCAGTTAGGGATGATCTGGCGTGAAGGGGTGTATCTGTCGCACAGCGCACAGGCGTGGTTGCAATGCTGTGAGGGGTTTTGGGTACCCTCACCCTAACCCTCTCCCTGTGGGCTGAGGGATCCCCAGTAATTTTTTTATGCAGAAGCAATAAAGTT
>NZ_JBMKJN010000042.1:0-13870 GCF_049236805.1 Enterobacter cloacae complex sp. XAL002 | reverse complement strand
ATGCGATGCCATAACCGATTATGACAACGGCGGAAGGGGCAAGCTTAGTAAAGCCCTCGGTGCGGCGGACATTATCCGCGAACAGGCTGAACAGCACGGCATTGCGCGGGTAACGGATGTCTGGCTGGAAGTCGGCGCACTGGCGGATGTTGAGGAGAGTGCACTGCATTTCTGTTTTGATATCGCCTGCCGTGATACCGTGGCGCAGGGCTGCACACTGCATATTGATGTTATCCCGGCACAGGCATGGTGCTGGGATTGCAGCCGTGAGGCCGAAATCATGCAGCACGCCGGATGCTGTCCGCACTGCGGCAGTGAACGGCTGCGCATCAGTGAAGGTGATGATTTGCGGGTAAAAAGCCTGGAAGGTGAGTGAGTTTTACGCCGCCGCCGTATTCAGCAGCCAGCGGGCGAATTGCTGCATGGCCGGGGTTTCCGTACGGGACTGTAACCGCGTCAGCCAGTAGCCGCCGAGGGTGATTTCTGCGGCAAACGGCTGTACCAGTGCGCCTGACTGTAACAGGCGGCTGAACATACATACCGGTGCGATCGCTACCCCGGCACCCAGTTGTGCCGCCTCGGCCATGGCCAGTGAGGTATCGAACACCATTACCGGCTGTGACGGGGAAGGCGGTGTGCCGCCCGCACAATCCAGCCAGCGGCTCCATTCATCCCGGCGGAATGAGCGCAGCAGGGTAAAGCGGTGAACATCATCCGGCTGCTGTAACTGTTCTGCAATGGCCGGTGAGCACAGCGGAGCGTGTGGTGCACTGAAAATCAGTTCCGCATCTGACTCATGCCACGCGCCGTTACCGAAACGGATCGTATAATCATGCCCTTCCGCCGCCGGGTCCACATGATTGTTATGGGTGGAGATATGCAGATCAATATGCGGATGGCTGTCATAGAATCCGGCCAGACGCGGCAGCAGCCAGCCTGCGGCAAATGTTCCCACCGCACCGACTTTCACCCGCTCACGGAACTGCCCGTGAGAAAAACACTCCAGAGTATCCGCAATCCGGTCAAACGCCTCATTGAGCACCGGCAGTAATCCCTCACCTTCATGGGTCAGCACCAGCCCGCGCGAGACGCGGGTAAACAGCACACAGCCGAGTTGTTCTTCCAGCGCCCTGACCTGCTGGCTGACGGCGGCATGGGTGACATTCAGCTCAATCGCCGCGCGGGTAAAACTGAGATGACGGGCGGCGGCCTCAAAGGCGCGCAGCGGGTTAAGGGGGAGATAACGTCTGACCATAATCCACCTGTAAGTTTTTCTTTAGGCTCTTGTTATAAATAACCGTTTGTTCTGTCCGGTGAATCTGACGATACTTGCCGCCGTTACTCACACACGGAAGGTTAATTCTGATGAAAAAATCGTTATCTGCAACACTGATTTCCGCTCTGCTGGCGTTTTCCGCCCCGGGGTTTTCTGCCGCTGATAATGTCGCGGCGGTGGTGGACAGCACCATTAAACCGCTGATGGCACAGCAGGATATTCCCGGGATGGCGGTTGCCGTCTCCGTAAAGGGTAAGCCCTATTATTTCAATTATGGTTTTGCCGATATTCAGGCAAAACAGCCGGTCACTGAAAATACACTATTTGAGCTCGGATCTGTAAGTAAAACTTTCACAGGTGTGCTGGGTGCGGTTTCTGTGGCGAAAAAAGAGATGGCGCTGAATGATCCGGCGGCAAAATACCAGCCGGAGCTGGCTCTGCCGCAGTGGAAGGGGATCACATTGCTGGATCTGGCTACCTATACCGCAGGCGGACTGCCGTTACAGGTGCCGGATGCGGTAAAAAGCCGTGCGGATCTGCTGAATTTCTATCAGCAGTGGCAGCCGTCCCGGAAACCGGGCGATATGCGTCTGTATGCAAACAGCAGTATCGGCCTGTTTGGTGCTCTGACCGCAAACGCGGCGGGGATGCCGTATGAGCAGTTGCTGACTGCACGGATCCTGGCACCGCTGGGGTTATCTCACACCTTTATTACTGTGCCGGAAAGTGCGCAAAGCCAGTATGCGTACGGTTATAAAAACAAAAAACCGGTCCGCGTGTCGCCGGGACAGCTTGATGCGGAATCTTACGGCGTGAAATCCGCCTCAAAAGATATGCTGCGCTGGGCGGAAATGAATATGGAGCCGTCACGGGCCGGTAATGCGGATCTGGAAATGGCAATGTATCTCGCCCAGACCCGCTACTATAAAACCGCCGCGATTAACCAGGGGCTGGGCTGGGAAATGTATGACTGGCCGCAGCAGAAAGATATGATCATTAACGGTGTGACCAACGAGGTCGCATTGCAGCCGCATCCGGTAACAGACAACCAGGTTCAGCCGTATAACCGTGCTTCCTGGGTGCATAAAACGGGCGCAACAACTGGTTTCGGCGCCTATGTCGCCTTTATTCCGGAAAAACAGGTGGCGATTGTGATTCTGGCGAATAAAAACTACCCGAATACCGAAAGAGTCAAAGCTGCACAGGCTATTTTGAGTGCACTGGAATAATTTTTTTCCTGAACAGGCCCCTGCGGATACGCCGGGGCCGTAATTTAAGATTATTCCTTATGCAATAATTTGCTTTATGGGCTGTTTTATGGAGGATGAGAGTATCGGGCACTGACAGCTTCCGGCTGAACCGGATTTCACTGTGTGCTGCGGCAAACTGATGTCAGTCTCAACACACAGAGGAAAATGTTGTCATGGACGTTCTGCGTTTTATCCTCCGCTTACCTTTTATTTTGCTGCGTCTGGCGGCTCGCAGTCTTGTTTATCTCTTTACTCTGCTGGGTTTTCTGCTGCGCCCGTTCACCGGACGGATCCGCTGGGCGGTGCCGGGCTGGGTGACCTTTGCCGGTAATCAGCTTGCCCGGCTGGAGCGGGGGGGCAACCGCTATCCGAAAACCATATCTGCCTTATTATTACTGACTGCTGCGGTGGCAGCGGGCAGTTATTACACCTGGCACTGGTATCAGAACAAACCGAAGCCGGTGGATGTTGCGCCGCTGGTGGTGCAGGATATTTCCGCGTCTGTGCAGCGCCCTTCGGCGGTTAATTATAACCGTGATGATAATTCAGCGCAGATTGTGGTGGTGACATTCTCCCGCTCTGCCGCACCGGTAACGCTGATCGGTAAACCGGTCACCGCCGGTATTACCCTGACCCCCGCAATGGAAGGTGAGTGGCAGTGGCGTAATGACCGTAAGCTGGTATTCACGGCGAAAAAAACCTTCCCGATGGGGAAAACCTACACCGTCGATATGGATGCCAAAACACTGCTGGCTCCGCAGGTGGCGTTAACAGAGAAACAAAAAACCTTTACCACCCCTGAGTTTTATTATCGCGGCGGCCGGGCGGAGTTCTATCAGGATCCGCAAGATCCGATGAAAAAACACGCCATTATCGGCCTGACCTTCAATGCCCCCGCTGATGTCAAAAATCTGGAATCGCGTCTGTCTATGACCCGTGACGGCAAGCCGGTGCCGTATACCGTCACTGTAATGAACTGTTGTCATTTATGCTGACGCCCGTGCCGGGAGGCATTGATGTCCCAACCCAGCAGCTCGGCGAACAAAGCTGTAATTTATTATTTAGCCTGATTGCCGGTGAGAAAGGTTTACAAAATATCACCGTGGGTACACAAATATCGTTAGCCGACTCACTGGTATAAAAACTGGGGCATAACAATGCCCCAGTGCATTTTAGAATGCGTAATTCACACCGATACCTGCATAATGGAGTCTGTCGCTTTCACCTTCATTTCTATTGGTAGCGATCCCATGACACAAGAGACTACTCTGCCGCAAATTAACTGGGGGAATGTTGACTAAATGTTGCTTGCTTTTGTTGTTTCGGATATCAGGGTTGATTACCTGAATAGCGTTTCGACAATTTTGTCGCTGCCCGGCTCAACAAAGGTTCCAATACTAACGCCAGCAACATTTTTAGCGGACGTCGGGCCACGGACTTCACCGCCCACCCTGCTACCCCAGCCGGGCCATAGCGCAGCGCAGTCAGTAGCACCAGCTTACCTGCTATTTTAATGCCCGGCTTAACCCTTTGCCCGGCACGTTGCCAGCGATTATTCATTTCTAACCTCACAATTGGCGGAAGCGGCTGCGTAATGTAAAAGTATCAGACGTTACATAACGCTCCATCTCACGCAAACGCTTTTCACTTGCAGCCAGTTCACGATCGACAGCATCCAATAGCTCACCGCTTGATGGCTGCTGTTCTCCGGAAACCACGTTGTCTGGCATCGGATCCAACACAAACGTCAGTACGATGTAGGCGACAAAGGTGAAAAAGGCCAGACCAAAAAAGATGGACAGCACCACCAGGATCCGCACCAGTTTCACAGGAACATCGAGATAATGCGCAATACCCGCGCAAACCCCTTTCACCATGCCCTGCTGCGGTATACGCCACAGTTTTTTATTCAGATTAACGCCCCCCATTAGCGGTCCCTCCAGTTTGGATGTTCAGCATCAAGGATGTCTTCCAGCGCTTGAATGCGCTCACGCATCCGCTGTGCGTCCTGGTTAAGTTCTACCAGACGCTGTTGTTCACTTTGCGCCAGCTCGCCGCGACTGGAACGATTGCTGTAATGCAGCCAGAGCCAAATCGGTAAGACGAACAGCACAAAGATGGTTAACGGGATGGCCAGAAATAGCGCGCTCATGAGTACTCCTTACAGGTGATGAGCGGCGGCGCGTTCGGGCACCGCCAGATATTATTATTGCTTGTCTTGCTGCATTTTGGCTTTCAATTGCGCCAACTGCTCGCTGATTTCATCATCTGCTTTCAGGTCAGCAAATTGCTGATCCAAAGACTTCTGCTTACCGAAGTTATGGCTTTCAGCTTCAGCTTCCATTTGATCGATACGACGCTCAAAAGATTCAAAGCGAGCCATCGCTTCATCCAGTTTGCCGCTGTCCAGTTGACGACGAACATCACGGGAAGAACTCGCCGCCTGATGGCGCAACATCAATGCCTGCTGACGAGCACGGGTTTCACTGAGTTTGTTTTCCAGTTCACCGATCTCTTTTTTCATACGCGCCAGCGTATCGTCAACCAGCGTCACCTCATGCTCCAGGGAGGCAATCAGGTCAGTCAGTTTCTGCTTTTCGATTAACGCAGAACGCGCCAAATCTTCTTTTTCTTTACGCAGCGCCAGCTCTGCTTTTTCCTGCCACTCTGCCTGTTGGGCGCTGGCCTGTTCAATACGACGCGATAACTGTTTCTTTTCTGCCAGCGCGCGTGCGGAGTTGGAGCGCACCTCAACCAGCGTGTCTTCCATTTCCTGGATCATCAACCGCACCAGCTTCTGCGGATCTTCAGCCTTTTCCAGCAACGCATTAATGTTGGCGTTCACGATGTCGGCAAAACGAGAAAAAATACCCATAATGTAATCCTCACTTACTGTTCTGATATCGGGCAATGCCCTGCTGCTGTTCTAATGCACTTCGCATGCCAACTTTTTAATTCATTGAAATATTTGAAAATAACTAATTTTACCTGTCGGGATAAATAGGGTAAATTGGTGAATAACACTAACAAATGGTGAATTTCATCATGGCAGGATACAAAGATAATCTGCTGGGCGAAGCGAACAGCTTTATTGAAGTGCTGGAGCAGGTTTCTCGTCTCGCGCCGCTGGATAAACCTGTGCTGGTCATTGGGGAACGAGGAACAGGGAAAGAGCTTATCGCCAACCGCCTGCACTACCTCTCAACCCGTTGGCAAGGCCCGTTTATTTCACTTAACTGCGCCGCGCTCAACGAAAATTTACTTGATTCCGAACTCTTTGGGCACGAAGCGGGCGCCTTTACCGGCGCGCAGAAACGTCACCCAGGTCGGTTCGAGCGCGCCGATGGCGGCACACTGTTTCTTGATGAACTGGCAACCGCCCCGATGCTGGTACAGGAAAAACTGCTGCGCGTTATTGAGTACGGAGAGCTGGAACGCGTAGGCGGTAGCCAACCTCTGCAGGTCAATGTAAGACTGGTTTGCGCAACCAACGCCGACCTGCCACGCATGGTGAGTGAAGGCACGTTCCGCGCCGACCTGCTGGATCGTCTGGCCTTTGACGTGGTGCAACTTCCCCCGTTACGCGAACGTCAAAGCGATATCATGTTAATGGCTGAACATTTTGCCATTCAGATGTGCCGTGAGATCGGGTTACCGTTGTTTCCTGGGTTCACCGATGAGGCCAAAGAAACGCTCCTCCACTACCGTTGGCCGGGCAATATTCGTGAACTGAAAAACGTCGTGGAGCGTTCGGTATACCGACACGGGACCAGCGATTACCCACTGAATGAGATTGTGATTGACCCGTTCAGGCGTCACGCCGCACCGCCGCTGGCGCAAGAAACCAGACATACATCAGTAACCCTACCGCTGGATCTGCGTGAATTCCAACAGCAGCAGGAGAAGGAATTTTTGCAAACCAGCTTACAGCAGGCGAAATTTAATCAGAAAAAAGCCGCTGAATTATTAGGTCTGACCTACCATCAACTCCGCGCATTACTGAAGAAACACCAAATTTAGCGTGCAGGGGCAGACGTTGGACGCGAGAGTTAAAACAGTTTACCATGTTGCAATCACTGTATAAAAAAACAGGTTAATCATGATGACTCTGGCGTTAGTTGGCGAAAAAATTGACAGAAACAGGTTCACCGGTGAAAAAGTTGAAAATAGCACATTTTTCAACTGTGATTTTTCGGGTGCCGACCTTAGCGGCACTGAATTTATTGGCTGCCAGTTTTATGATCGAGAAAGTCAGAAAGGATGTAATTTTAGTCGCGCTAACCTGAAAGATGCCATTTTCAAAAGTTGTGATCTCTCCATGGCTGATTTCAGGAATATCAATGCGCTGGGAATCGAAATTCGCCACTGCCGGGCACAAGGGTCAGATTTTCGCGGCGCAAGTTTTATGAATATGATCACCACCCGCACCTGGTTTTGTAGCGCCTATATCACCAATACCAACTTAAGCTACGCCAACTTTTCAAAAGTCGTACTGGAAAAGTGCGAGCTGTGGGAAAACCGCTGGATGGGTACTCAGGTGCTGGGCGCAACGTTCAGTGGATCAGACCTCTCTGGCGGCGAGTTTTCATCCTTCGACTGGCGAGCAGCAAACGTTACGCACTGTGATTTGACCAATTCGGAACTGGGCGATTTAGATATCCGCGGGGTTGATTTGCAAGGCGTCAAACTGGACAGCTACCAGGCATCGTTGCTCCTGGAACGTCTTGGTATCGCTGTCATGGGTTAATGTTCAGGGAGCGGTATATGCCGCCCCCTGCCCTTATACAATATTGTCCGGGCTGGCTTTCCCCCTCAGACGTTTCGACTTCGGGGGCATAAACGTCAGAGGGTTCCGGTCCCCCCGTCAGAACACCATACCTGACCGGATGTATAGCTGTTCTCTTCAGCCGCTAAAGTGACATACAGCGGAGCAATTTCTACCGGTTGGCCAGGGCGACCAAGCGGCGCATTTGCACCAAATTTCTCAATTTTTTCCTGTGGTTGGCCGCCGCAGCACTGCAATACCGTCCAGTACGGCCCAGGCGCGACAGCATTTACACGGATCCCTTTAGGGGCCAGTTGCTTCGCCAGCGATTTAGTAAATGCCACTATCGCCGCCTTGGTCTGAGCATAATCAAGCAGGATCTCACTCGGCTCATAAGCCTGTACCGATGAGGTGTTAATAATCACGCTGTCTCGGGAGAAATGGGGAATAGCCGCCTTGGTGATCCAAAACATGGCGTAGACATTGGTCTTGAATGTCGCATCAAATTCTTCTGTGGTGAGGTCTTCGATCGATTCACAAAATTGCTGACGGCCTGCGTTATTCACCAGGATATCCAACCCTCCCAGCGCGTCTACCGCCTGTTTTACCAGATGGTTACAAAAAGTTTCGTCACGAATATCGCCGGGAATCGCCGCAACTTTTCTCCCAGCTTTTTTTATCAACTCAACAACCTCACGAGCATCGTCCTCTTCTTCAGGTAAATAATTAATCGCGACATCGGCGCCTTCGCGGGCATAGGCAATGGCAACAGCACGCCCAATACCTGAATCACCACCGGTAATTAATACCTTGCGACCATTTAACCTGCCGCTTCCCTGATAGCTTTGTTCGCCATGATCGGGGCGCGGTTGCATTTTTCCGGCGAGCCCCGGAAAAGGTTGTTTTTGATGTGGAAAAGGCGGCTGCGGAAAACGCTCTGAATTAGTTTTATTGGTGGTCTGTTTTCCTTTATTTAGGTCAGTCATTCAATCACCTCTCGTGAGTCATCATTCATCGCAAAGACTAATAAGCGTAGAACAAAATGAATGACATGGTCTTTATAATTTACCTACCACTTAATTTTCTCCTAATATTAACCTGGCTCTCACGACGATAACTTCACATAGCATTGAAATATTTCCTAGGATAAGTCCTGGTTTATTTATTTGTTCTTCCAGGCTGACACTTCTTCAATCAATACCGCCAGGCTAAAACGTACCGCCTTTTCAATGACGTCCTGGCAATCCCCGGAAAAACACTCACGTTTTGTTATTATCTGTCCGCGGAAATTCCACGCAAACCACACGGTTCCTGCGGGAGTACCATCCTCCCCACCCTCCGGCCCTGCATATCCGCTGATGGCTATACTGATATCGGTTTCGGCTTGCTGACGTATTCCTACAGACATCTCACTGACCGTTTGCTCACTAACGGCGCTATATTTCTTCAGCGTACTGGCCCGCACGTCGAGCATTTTCTGCTTGGCGCGATCGCTAAAGGTTATAACGCCGATATCATAAAATTCTGCGGTATCCGCCTGTGCGCAAAGCGCCGCGGCCAGCTTTCCTCCTGTACAGGATTCTGCGGTGGTCAACGTTAAATCGCTATCAATGAGCGTGTTTGCAAGCCGTTTTGTCAGTTCATTGACTGTTTTTGCGTCATTGTACTCCGTATTCATTACCGCCTCGCTAATTCTCTTCAGGAATGACAGAAATATGTCCGTTGCGTTCCAGAATGGCATACTTGATTTTACTTGATTCGGTAATCCCCTGATTTTGTCGCGCAGCGACTAATATATCTTCAAGAGAGACATCCACTTTCTTCATTTTATCTAATAAAGGGATCCCGTGATCAAGCAGGATAACCGGGGAACCATCCAGCACGGATTCGGCCCCACCCACCTTTTTTTTAATGAAACCGAACAGAATATCAATAGTAACCAGAGTGACAATCGTGATCATGGCGCCGGTTATCGAAAAATCATTACCCAACAAGGCTTGTTGAGTTGCTTCACTGATAATCAGTAATAAAATCAGATCGAAGCTGGTCATTTGTAATAATGCCCGGCGACCTGCTATTTTGAAAACCACCAGCAAAATAAGGTAAATGGCGGATGCCCGGAAGACCATCTCCATACTCACCTCCTAGGGATAAATAAATTGTCTGAAGCGGATTTCAGGTTCGCCATTTAGCTGGAGAAAACTCTTTACGCTTCCTGGCTTCACGGGCGTAACCCGCAGCCAGATAGTAAAGTTCTGCATTGCTTCAGAATCATTGTAGACGAGGTAAAGATCGTTCCCCTTGCTGTACATGCTGTCTGGCTGCGGCCAAATATTTTCCATTTCATAAAATTTGTTGAAATCGCCGCCAATGCGCAACGTCTTGTTCACAGAATCATACTTTTGTGCAGAGATTTTAAATTTAAATTCCGTTTGCAAGCGCCCAAACCTTTCGTACTGTAACCCTGTTGTCTTTAAGGTGTTTTTTCTCGTCACCTCACTTAAATATCCGCCGGAAAACGCTCCCACCGAAGCAAGAAAAACAATGCAGAGCAAACAGATAAAACCAATCTTGTGAAAGCCAGATTCAAAATTCAGAAAACGCAGGCTCTCTTTTACTCCTTGAAAATGGGTTTTCTCTCTGTTCATCTCCCCGCCTCGCTTATATAACACCAAGCCGTTGTTTTATTGAAAAATTACAATTTGAGACTTATCCCACTCGCCAGATTAATAAATAGCTACCAAACTTAATAAGTCAAATCAATTTCAATGGAGGCTCTATGAAAATATCGTTCGCCCCCTTACTGTTCTGTTTTTTATTGCCATCAGCGTTTGCCGATGATAATGGCGGATTGAAAAAAGATACCGCCCCGCCACCTGCCCATGCACTGGATGAAGGCTATCGCGGCACTGAAAATGCAAGAATCATGACCGTCGAACAAGCTAAAACCATGCATGACGGTGCGACCATCTCTTTACGAGGTAATCTCATTGAGGATCAGGGAGGAGATAAGTTTATCTTCCGTGACAAAACCGGCAGTATCAATACGCTAATCCCGCTTGCGGTCTTTGATGGCCGAACGATAAAACCCGATCAAATGATCAGCATTAACGGTAGCCTTGACGCTAAAATGCAACCGCCGGTGGTGCGCGTTAATAAAATCCAGAAGTAATACCTCAGCCGGGAAGAAATTCACTCTTCCCGCCTCCCACACAACAGATTCATTTTCCCCGTCAGACACCTCACATAATCTCTCTGGCAGCAAATCCAGCGTTTAAGCGAGTCAGAGGGGCCATGAAAATGCTAAGATAGCTACAAGAGTATATGCAAAGTGGATAGCGGGTATGAATTTTGACCAGTACGCGATGTCGAATTCGCGGTTATCAACCCCACTGCCCCAAAAACAAACGGTAATGGCAAATGTCATTAAGTATTAGTAAGATAGCTTCTTTATATATAACCCTTTAAAATTATGCGCCTGGTTTTATCATCTCTGATCGTGATGGCTGGATTTCTGAGTGGTCAGGCTGCAGCTGCGCCTGAGCAGGCCTCGTACGCTGATATTCGTGACAGTGGCTTTGTCTATTGCGTTAGCGGGCAGGTCAATACGTTCAATCCACAAAAAGCAAGCAGCGGTCTCATCGTAGACACATTAGCGGCCCAATTGTATGACCGACTGCTTGATGTCGATCCCTACACCTATCGCCTGGTGCCAGAACTGGCTGAAAGCTGGGAAGTATTAGATAACGGCGCAACCTACCGCTTCCATTTACGACGCGATGTTCCGTTTCAAAAGACTGCCTGGTTCACGCCCACCCGCAAACTAAATGCGGACGATGTGGTATTTACCTTCGAGCGCATCTTTGATCGCCAGCATCCGTGGCATAATGTCAATGGTAGCAGTTTTCCTTATTTTGATAGCCTGCAGTTCGCCGATAACGTCCAAAGCGTGCGTAAACTGGACAACAACACCGTTGAATTTCGCTTAAATCAACCCGACGCCTCCTTCTTGTGGCACCTTGCCACACATTATGCCTCTGTGATGTCGGCCGAATATGCCGCCAAATTAGCAAAACAGGATCGCCAGGAATTACTCGACAGACAACCCGTCGGCACAGGCCCGTACCAACTTTCAGAAAATCGTGCAGGCCAATATATTCGCCTACAACGGCATGAAAAATTCTGGCGTGGTACCCCCTTGATGCCGCAGGTCGTGGTGGATCTCGGCTCTGGCGGGACCGGACGCTTATCGAAATTACTGACCGGCGAGTGCGACGTCCTGGCATGGCCTGCCGCCAGCCAGCTCAGCATACTGCGTGATGACCCGCGGCTGCGCCTGACGCTGCGTCCGGGGATGAATATCGCCTATCTGGCGTTCAACACGGATAAACCGCCGTTGAACAACCCTGCCGTACGACATGCGCTAGCGCTGGCCATTAACAACCAACGGTTAATGCAATCTATTTACTACGGTACGGCGGAAACCGCGGCATCTATTTTGCCTCGCGCCTCGTGGGCTTATGACAACGAAGCTAAAATTACCGAGTACAACCCGGCAAAATCGCGCGAGCAGTTAAAAGCGCTGGGGCTGGAAAACCTGACGTTACAACTCTGGGTACCTACCAGCTCTCAGGCCTGGAACCCCAGTCCGCTGAAAACCGCAGAGCTGATTCAGGCTGATATGGCTCAGGTGGGTGTGAAAGTGAAGATCATCCCGGTAGAGGGCCGTTTTCAGGAGGCGCGATTAATGGATATGAACCATGATCTGACGTTGTCCGGTTGGGCAACTGACAGTAACGATCCTGACAGCTTTTTCCGACCGATGCTTAGCTGTGCCGCCATTAACTCGCAGACCAATTTTGCCCACTGGTGCAATCCCGAGTTTGACAGCATTTTGCGCAAAGCCCTCTCTTCGCAACAACTCTCCTCGCGAATTGATGCCTACGACGAAGCGCAAAATATTCTTGCGCGCGAGTTGCCGATCCTGCCTCTGGCCTCTTCGCTCCGTTTGCAGGCTTACCGCTATGACATCAAAGGGCTGGTGCTCAGTCCGTTCGGCAACGCTTCTTTTGCCGGGGTTTCCAGGGAAAAGGCTGACGAGGTGAAAAAACCATGATTATCTTCACCCTACGCCGATTTTTATTATTGCTGGTCACTTTGTTCTTCCTGACCTTTATTGGCTTCAGTCTGAGTTATTTCACCCCCCATGCGCCGTTACAGGGCGCATCGCTGTGGAACGCTTGGGTATTCTGGTTCAATGGCCTGATTCACTGGGATTTTGGTGTGTCCAGTATTAACGGCCAGTTGATCTCAGAACAACTGAAAGAGGTGTTCCCGGCAACAATGGAACTGTGCATTCTGGCATTTGGTTTTGCACTAATGGTCGGGATCCCCATCGGCATGTTGGCGGGCATAACGCGTAATAAATGGCAGGATCGTTGCATCAGCGCATTGGCTCTGATGGGCTTCTCTATTCCGGTTTTTTGGCTGGCGCTGCTGCTGACGTTGCTATTCTCACTAACCCTCGGCTGGTTACCCGTATCAGGGCGTTTTGATCTGCTTTATGAAGTAAAACCCGTAACCGGGTTTGCCATTATTGACGCCTGGATCTCCGACTCGCCCTGGCGCGATGAAATGCTGGTCAGTGCCATCCGCCATATGGTGCTTCCGGTGTTAACGCTCTCCGTGGCACCGACGACGGAAGTTATTCGTCTGATGCGTATCAGCACTATTGAGGTCTTTGATCAAAACTATGTCAAAGCGGCGGCGACTCGTGGTCTGTCACGGTTAACGATTTTACGCCGTCACGTACTGCACAACGCTCTCCCACCGGTTATCCCGCGCCTGGGGTTACAGTTTTCCACCATGCTGACGCTGGCGATGATCACCGAGATGGTCTTTAGCTGGCCAGGTCTTGGCCGTTGGCTGATTAACGCGATTCGCCAGCAGGATTACGCGGCGATTTCGGCGGGTGTGATGGTGATTGGCTCACTGGTTATCATTGTTAACGTGATCTCTGATATTTTGGGTGCTATGGCTAACCCTCTGAAACATAAGGAATGGTATGCCTTACGATAGCGTCTACAGCGAAAAGCGCCCGCCTGGTACGCTGCGCACCGCATGGCGCAATTTTTACGGCGATGCAACCGCAATGATCGGCCTGTATGGCTGTGCTGGACTGGCAATTCTGTGTATTTTTGGTGGTTGGTTCGCGCCTTATGGCATCGACCAGCAGTTTCTTGGCTACCAGCTTTTGCCGCCGTCATGGTCACGCTATGGCGAAGTCTCTTTCTTCCTCGGGACTGATGACCTGGGGCGTGATGTTTTAAGCCGCCTGCTTAGCGGTGCGGCCCCGACCGTGGGCGGTGCGTTTGTCGTCACCCTTGCCGCCACGTTGTGTGGCTTATTGCTTGGCGTGGTTGCCGGGGCAACACACGGTTTGCGCTCCGCGGTGCTGAATCACATTCTGGACACCCTGCTGTCGATCCCTTCACTGTTGCTGGCGATTATTGTGGTGGCTTGGGTATAGGAAGTATAAACCACCTTTTTGCTCCTCATCCGAAGTATCTTACCTGAAAT
>NZ_JBMKJN010000041.1:0-24734 GCF_049236805.1 Enterobacter cloacae complex sp. XAL002 | reverse complement strand
AGTCACGGGGTGACTACGCCTTAGCGTGCTTTATTTTCCGAATTCTGAGACGACCCCTATCAGTCCATCATGGCGAGCCACCTGCTGGCTATCAGCGATAAAAAATGGCGGTACGCGTTTTACGTCGCCCCGGACGAGGCGAAAAAGCGCGCCCTGAAGATTATTTTCGACAGCATCGCCAGCGTGATCGTGAAAAACCAGCATGTGCAACTGGAGGCAAAACACCGCGACGTCTTCCGCTTTTACACCCTCGATGAACTGAAAAACCTGGAGCTGGACAACTATGCGTAAAACCACCCTTCTGGTGCTGGCCGCCGCCCTCTGCGTGCCCGCGTTCGCCACCGCCGCGCCCGTCCTGACGGCGGGTTTTTCGCCGTCTGACGGGCGCCCTGCTCTTGAAATCGTGCTCGGCGCCATAAACAACGCCAGGCAGAGCATTGACGTCGCGGCCTACAGCTTCACCAGTAAGCCGGTCGCGACGGCGCTCGCCGGTGCTAACCGGCGCGGCGTGGCCGTGCGCGTGGTGGCCGACGAAAAGGCGAACAGCGACCGCTACACCGCCGTGACGTATCTGATAAACCAGGGCGTGCCGGTGCACCTTAACGGCCGTTACGCCATCATGCACAACAAGTTTATGGTGATCGACGGCAAAAACGTCCAGACCGGGTCGTTTAACTACACGGCAAGCGCCGTTTCACGCAACGCGGAAAACGTGCTGCTGATCGAGGATGCGCCGCAGCTGGCGGAGACGTAACAGCGAGAATTTACCCGCCTGTGGGATGAGGGCACCCCGCTGAATGCCCTGTACTGAATCAGCCCCGTCTGCGGACGGGGCTTTTTTTTTTACTCCACTTCCAGCCAGGCTTTGCGCCCTTCAAGATGCAGCGCTTTCAGCATGGCGATCACGTCTTCTGCTGAACGTCCGCCATAGTTGAGACGGGTCTGCTCCCCTTCAAACTCCACCACGATAATGGTGTCCAGCGTCACCGACAGCAGCTCGCGGAGATCACGTAGCGTCTGCCCTGTACTGCGTGAATGCATGCACTGGGTTATCCGGTTGGCCGCCTCCTGGCACCATCCCTCTCCGGCCTCGCGATATGCCAGACGCGGATCGAGGTTGCCCTCGATGTCGCTGATCAGTTTAACCACCGCCGTTTTGACGGTTTTGATTTCAGGAAATTTCGTTTTTGGGGAGCCTGACTGCTCCAGCGGGGATACGCTGGTCGCCGGTGCAGCTTTAGGGGCGGTTGTCGGGGTGTGCAGGTTCATCGTCATGGTCGTTTCTCCGTCAGTGTGAATTTCGTCTTCGTATCGCCTGACGGTTCGGCCTGCCCGGAGTCGTTCTGGTCAGCAAGGGCGCGCAGCGTGCCATTTACCCTTGCTGACCAGGTAGTGACGGGTGCCGCTTACCGGCTGCGGATCCGCTGGAGAAAGGCATCACAGGAGAAAATGACGATGTGCACACCCGGACTTACCGCCCCTTTAGCTGCGGCGGCGAAAGCCGTTACGTCATTTTTTACGTAAGACATCGCGCCGTTACGTATCCCAGATACGTAACGGCTGCCGCCTGAAAAAGGGTTCATTTTTTTTGAATCTGTCCTGTTTTTTTTCCCGTGCCGGCATCAGCTGCAGGACGTCCTGCAGCTGATGCCGGCCGCGTTACAGAATTATAAAAAACAGTGACTTATATAATTCCCTCCCTGATTCTCTCTCTTTCAAAAATTCTGAAGCCCTGCACCGCAGGGCTCCAGCTGTCAGCAGTCCATCAGCCAGCGGTGCGCTTTTGAGGCCGCTGCCGCCGCTTTAAAGATGTAGCGCTTGTCTCCCTTCAGGGCTTTCAGCCAGGACGCGATATAGCTTTCATGCTGCACCTCTCCCGTAATTCCCAAATCCGCCATCAGAAACGCGCTGCCCAGCTCGGCGATCAGTTCCTCAAACGCATACGCCTCAGAGCCAAACTTATTGCCTTTTTCACGATTGAGGCGGGACGCTGCCCCCGTCCAGTGAACCAGCTCATGCAGGCCGGTGGCGTAGAAGTTCGCCGCGTCCGCGAAGCGGAACCGCTCTGGCAGGACGATTTCATCGGTGGCCGGACGATAGAACGCCTTTACGCCCTGCTCGGTGATTTTTGCCCCGCTCCGGGTCATGAGTGCTTCCGCCTGCGGCAGCGGATCGAAACCGGCAACCGGCTGCGGCACGCTCTCGATGCTCAGGCCGTCGATTTGCTCCACGTTAAACACGGTAAAGGCTTTCAGCATCGGGATTTTTTCGATTTCCCCGTCCTCGTCCTCTTTCTCCAGAGTCTTGTAAAAGATGGCCGTCGTGCCGTGTTCACCTTTACGAACCTGGCCGCCCAGCTCCTGCGCCTGTTTGTAGGTCAGCCAGCGCTCGTCCTGAAAACCCTGTTTTGCCGCACTACACCACAGCAGCATGATATTAATTCCGCTGTATGCCGTGCCGGTGCTGAAGTTGGCCGGTAATCCCGCCGCTGCGCCGTTGCGAACCCACGGGCACACCCACGGTTTAACGCCGCTTTCCAGGGCTGCAATGATGCTGTCCGTTACGGTCTGGTAAAGGTCTGTTTTGACTGCGCCAGCACGGGCTTTGCTTTTGCCCCTGGAAAATTTCGTTTTTGAGGAGCCTGACTGCTCCAGCGGGGATACGCTGGTCGCCTGTGAAGCTTTAGGGGCGGTTGTCTGAGTGTGCAGGTTCATCGTCATGGCTGTTTCTCCGTCAGTGTGAATTTCGTCTTCGTATCGCCTGACGGTTCGGCCTGCCCGGAGTCGTTCTGGTCTGCAAGGGCGCGCAGCGTGCCATTTACCCTTGCTGACCAGGTTGTGACTGGGGACGATTACCGGAAGCTGATACGAAGGAGAAAGGCATCACAGGAGAAAATGACGATGTGCACACCCGGACTTACCGCCCCTTTAGCTGCACGGGTGAAATCGCCCTTCAGCGTCCGGAGGACAGGTAAAAAAAGCACTGACGACGTCAGTGCTGCCTTTGTGGTGTGCGGTGTTACACTGCCGCAGCCGGTCAGTTCGCCCTTCCTGAATCCGGGGGCGGTTTGTTTTCGGGGACGTTCTGACCGGCACTCCCCCATCACTTGCAGAAATTTCACCGCCCTTTATGTCGCGGTAGGGATACCCGTTACCGGATACCCCCCGCACAGATCCCGGCGTGCGCGATTTACGCACCGGGCTCCTGCCTCGGGTGTCTGGCGGTGAACCGCTCCACAGGCCATGGATGAAGAACCCGAACCCTTGGTAGCCATGCGGCTGCCAGTTTGTTTGCTTTCGTCCAGGTCGTATCATCCTTCTGGCTCCTGCGCCTGAGCGCCCGGCGCCAGAGGTTTGTTACGTGTGTCCTGAACTTCTGCATGGTGGGGAAGTTGCCCGGTACCGAGTGATAGTTCAGGTATCCCTGAACCACTCTCCTGAGCCATTTTCCCTGTTCGGGGATTGAGTAATGCCAGCGCCTTCGCAGACCGTCTTTGATGGCTTTCAGAGTTGCCGTCATCCGATCCCGGCGGGTCTTTCGTATCAGCATGAACCTGCCGTTGCGATCTTTCCCGCTGATGTGCGTGAACCCGAGGAAGTTGAACGTTTCTGGTTTGCCTTTTCCCCTGATGGCACGGTTTTCGGCAGCGAAGCGGCCGAACTCCATCAGACGGGTTTTCTCCGGGTGAACCGTGAGTCCGAACTCCCTCAGTCTGCGCTGCATGGCTATACGGAAGCGCCGGGCATCGTATCGTTTGTCGAACCCGATGACGATGTCATCGGCGTATCTGACCATTACCACATTGCCTGTGGCATAGCGACGTCGCCACTGATGCGCCCACAGATCGAAGACGTAGTGGAGGTATATGTTTGCCAGCAGCGGTGAGATGACCGCACCCTGTGGGGTGCCTTCCTCCGTTGCTCGCCATTGACCCTCCTCCGACGTCCCGGCTGTGAGCCACTTACGTATGAGCCTGATTACCCTCCGGTCGCCGATCCGATGCTCTGTGAACCTGATCAGCCATTCGTGGCTCACCCTGTCAAAGAACTGACTGATGTCGGCATCCAGTACCCAGTTTACGTTAGTGCGTACCAGCCCTGTGGCCAGTGCGTCCAGTGCATCGTGCTGGCTTCGCCCGGGTCTGAACCCGTATGAGAACCCCATAAAGTCGTTTTCATAGACTGCGTTCAGGATTTTCACCAGCGCATACTGGACGATCTTGTCCTCCAGCGAGGCGATGCCGAGCGGGCGTTGTTTTCCATCCGCTTTTGGGATGTAGTGACGCCTGCCGGGCTGCGCCCTGTAGCTGCCCTGATGTAGCCTCCGGTGCAGATCTGTTATGTTGTTCTTCATGTTTCCGGCGTAGTCCATCCACCTGATGCCATCCACTCCGGCGGCCGCTTTCCTGCTCAGGGAGAGGAATGCGGCTTCCAGTGCTTCGACTGTCAGCAGGTGGAACAATGCTGTAAACCGTTCTTTCTTCCGCTGCTTCGCAGCTTCCCGCACGCGTGACAGCCTCTGTGACATGCTTTCCCGGCTCTGTGTCCGGCGCATGTGTGGCTGTTCCGCGTTCCCCTTGGCCCCGCTCCTTCGCTCCACTGACTCCGCTCCTTTCGGGTTGTTCGCCTGCTTCGCCGCTACTATGAGCGAGTCCGACTTCTCCTCTCCGTACATCACCGGCTATGACTCCTCGTCTTCCCGGTGCGGGCCATCTCCGACACTGGCAGATGGTCAGAGGGGAGATCTCCCGGTTCCCGCGTAGAGATCGTATTGACATGCCAGGGTCTCAGACCCCGCCGGGTCCATGTGGCACTCGCAGTATCGCACCCTATGATGTTGCCTTCCGTTAACAGTACAACGTCGGCACCCGGTAATTTAATATACATTTCGTGGCTCAATGGCTGGCCTGTCAACACCCCTGTCAACGCTTCGCCCCATACCTCGCGGTATGCAACGCATGACTCGGGGACCTTGTGGATTGCTGGTCCTTCAATGGTCGGGGACTTTCACCCCTTGATCTCTACCGGTCTCCCGGCGCACACTGTATGTATAACCAGTAAAATTAGAGTGTCAGGAGGAAAGATGAAACTACAACTTTTCAGCACCGGGAAAGAACTCCCGCCACAGGCCCATCCATTGTTTGCCGATCTGGCCAGCTGCGGTTTTCCCAGCCCTGCTGCTGACTATGTCGAGTCCGATCTGGATCTCCATGATTACTGCATACGGCATCCGAGCGCGACGTACTACCTGCGTGCCAGCGGAGACAGCATGGCCGACGGCAGTCTGTACAATGGCGATCTGCTGGTTGTGGACAGTGCTGAAAAGCCGCGGCACGGCGATATCGTTGTCGCCAGCATGCAGGGGGAGTTTACGGTGAAACGGCTTCTGCTGACGCCGCGACTGACGCTGCAGCCCATGAATGCCTCCTGGTCGCCGATTTATCCTGATCCCGACGAGCTGGATATCTTTGGCGTCGTCACGCATATCATCCACCGCCCGAGGGAGATGTACTGATGTTTGCCCTGGCCGATGTGAACAGCTTCTATGCCAGCTGTGAACGTGTTTTCCGCCCGGATTTGAAAGGAAAGCCGATAGTCGTCCTGAGCAACAACGACGGGAATGTAATCGCTCGCAGTGCCGAGGCGAAGCCCTGGATCAAAATGGGAACTCCGTGGTTTCAGATAAAAAACGAAAGATACCCGGAAAAAATATATGCGTTTTCAAGTAATTATGAACTTTACGCCTCGATATCGGCGCGCGTGATGAACTGCCTGGAGGAACTGGCCCCCAGGGTGGAACAGTATTCAATTGATGAGATGTTCCTCGACCTGACCGGCGTGGAGCACTGTATGGGGCTTGAGGACTTCGCCCGGCAGCTGCGTCAGCAGGTGTATGACTGTACCCGCCTGACCATTGGCGTGGGCGCCGGACCAACGAAAACCCTCGCAAAATCAGCCCAGTGGGCCTCAAAAGAGTGGAAACAGTTTCATGGCGTACTCGCTCTGACCAGGGGAAATCCGCAAAGGACGCGGAAACTGCTTTCACTGCAGCCGGTTGAAGAAATCTGGGGGGTGGGTAACCGTATTGCACGCAAGCTAAATGTGCTGGGCATAAAAACCGCGCTCGATCTGGCTCTGACGAACCCGGCCTTCATCCGCAAAAATTTTTCTGTCGTCCTTGAGCGAACGGTACGGGAACTGAACGGGGAAAGCTGCCTTTCGCTTGAGGAAGCCCCTCCGACGAAACAGCAAATTGTCTGCAGCCGCAGTTTTGGCGTGAAGATCACGGAGTACGAGTCACTCCGTCAGGCTATCTGTCAGCACGCAGAGCGGGCCTCTGAAAAACTGCGTAAAGAGCACCAGTATTGCCGGCATATTTCCGTTTTCATCAAAACGTCTCCGTTCGCCATTAAAGAGCCTTACTACGGCAACGTGGCTACGGAAAAACTTCTTACACCCACTCAGGACACCAGGGACATCATTGCAGCCGCTACAACGGCTCTGGAGCGTATCTGGAGGGATGGGCACCGGTATGCCAAAGCCGGAGTTATGCTGAATGACTTCACCGGCTCCGGAGTTTCGCAGCTGCAACTGTTCGACGAACGCCCGCCACGCCCTCACAGTGCTGAGCTGATGAGGGTTCTGGACGGGATCAACAACTCAGGGCTGGGTAAAGTATGGTTTGCGGGGCGGGGTATGGCCCCGGAATGGCAGATGAAACGGGAGATGCTTTCTCCTGCTTATACGACACGATGGTCAGATATTCCTGCAGCGAAACTGGCGTGAAACCATGGCGATTTCACCGTGAAATTCTCAACCTAAACTGCCTAATTACAATAAGTTAGATGTGAAATCGCCATGGCGAAATTATTGACTCAAATTTCTGTCAAGGACTTCGTTGATAGCCTTGTCCAGTTCATCCTGAATCACTTTTGACATACGGCTAAACTCATAAGTCAGCGTGCGCCCTTTCACACGCTTACGCGCGAACTTGTCCTTTTCTTCAAAAGACCAGAGTGGGGAAACCACTGACTTTTCCTTGGGAGATGGATCTATCAATGCCTGAGATGCCTGAGAAATCAGCTTCAGAATACTGGCTTTCTGTTCGTCTTCTGGTCGCTCGCCATCACTCAAAATTGCATCGAGCTGAGCTGATACAGACTGAATGAGTTCTTCAGGCGTTAATCCCTTTTCACCGAGTTTTTCATTAACTTCTAAAAGAAGTTTATAATCACTAAACGATAGCTCCGACTGAACCGGGAACAGAGAAATTAAGTCTTGCGGTACGGCCGCCGCCTGCAGCGCCCTGGTAACTTTAGCCTGAGATAATCCCTCCAGTTCAGCAATTTCCTTTTGATTAAATCCGGACTCTTTAAGAGCGATCAATCTCAGACCAATCTCCCGAAGATTATGTTCTTTAGCTGTCTGGATATCTTTAGCCAGTTGGCGAGCTTCATCAGCTGATAAATGTTCTTCGGTAACCATTACATCAAGGCCTGTACGGACAAAAATTGCTGAGGCTCGCCGTCTTGAACCATCCAGTATCTCAATCCTTTCACTTTGCTTAATACCAATACAGGGAAAGAACTGCTGAAACTTAATCGTCTGGATAATGGATTTCAGAGACTCCCTGGTCAGTGCAAGTTGATCTCTTCCATTGTTTTCCTGGTTTACGAAGGTCTTACTTTCAACTTCAGATGCAGGCACCCGAACAAACCTGAACGTTACCTTCCTGCCGGTTTTTAAGGTAAATACCTGACTTCTACCGGTGTCAGCCATTTCGAGCATTGACGCCTGAGTATTTAACTGTCTGCCGATGGTTTTTCTTTTCTCATTCGACATCACATACCTCCGTTAGTACGAATGAACTCGATGCGATCAAAGACTGCCTTCGCAAAGTCTTCCGCTGCTGATTTTGCGCTTTTTAGTGCCTCTGTACTTCCATCATAGGTTGCTGGATTTGCTGAAATAACTGTGTCAAAAGTCTCCCCACAACGTTCGAAACCATCCAGTCTTGGCAGAACCATGTCTAGCATATCGGCACCGAAAACCTCTTTGGCCTGACTATGGCAAATTTTGTGATCAGACTTGTTCAGGATCTTGGACATGAAGCCGACATTACCGATGAGATTGCAGGTGTGCCCATCCATTTCGATGGAATCTATGAGGGCAGGGAGGCTGGCCACAAACTTCAGGGAAGAATGAAAATCAACCGTCGCCGGTGGAAGAGGGGTCAACATCAGGTCTGCCGCCCCAATGCAGTTTTTCAGGAACGCATCAAGGTGAGGACCACTATCAAGGAAAATAAAGTCGTAGTCATGCTGGAGCTTGTCGATAATGTTCTCTTTAAGCACCGCATGAATATTTTTCCCTGGCAGATGTTCTTCACACAATCCCTTCCAGCCTTCAGCAAGGAATGCATCGTCAATGGAAGCGGGGATTACATCAACACCAGGGATAATAGACGGTACTATAAAATCGGAAAGTAATTCTTCACGAGACACGTTCTGGAGCATGGCCTGAGCAGCCGTATTTTCAACCAAGCCCACTGAATTCTCATGGCTCAGGAACATTGTCAGAGATGCCTGCGGATCGAAATCGATGGCCAGAATACGCAGGTCTTCGAACAGAAGCTGAGGATGAGCTCGAAAAGCATGTGATAATGAAGCGGTAGAAACTGTCTTGGAACCACCACCTTTAAGATTACATACAAAAATCGTAAAGGCTTTATCGAAGCGATCCCTGTACTTCGGTACTTTACGATGGTTATACAGATCGATGACATTCTGAATCGTCATCGCGTATTTCATCGTATTACCAGAAGGTTTCTTTTTAAAAATGTAGCCACCGGCTTCCATTTCGGACACAGCATACTCAACACTGCCTTTACTGAGCTTAGGCAGCTTATACAGAGCGGCTTTGCTGTATTCCTGATAGAACTCGGTAAGCTTCAATTCCTCTTTTTGCTGTCGGATACTTTCGCTCAAAGATGTCAGAAGCTTACCTGCACGTGTAGCGACTTTCCGTAACTGCTCAATATTGTCCATTTATCACCTCATGACGTTTTTTGTCATTTTGAACAAAAAGTGTCATGTTGCAAGAAAAAAATCATATTGTTTTGATTTCGCTCTCAACAGAAGGGGGATGAAGCTCGACGGGCGTGCTACTAAATCACACTGCAGCAACACGCAGACGCACTTTTGACCATCAACAGCAACTCATACAAAAGGGCTTTGAGAAAGGTATTCAACTTGCAAGACAGGAGAGTCATTCAGAAGGATTCTGATTTTAGTTACGACCAGTGCAATGCTGAGCCTTATGTATCAGCGCTCGCCGCAGCCATGTAACCGAGCGTAGCGAGCGAACTGGCGAGGAAGCGAAGAGGAACCGTTCCGGCAGATAGCTCTTACGCTCAGCACAAGAAGAGTTTTCCATCCTCTGTGGGAAACAGGTCAACTTTAATGGACGCTCCGGACTATGGGAAACAGGTCAACTTCGCGGACGGCCCGGACTATGGGAAACAGGTCAACTTCACGGGCGGCCGGGAGTGTGGGGAACAGGTCAACTTCGCGGACGGCCCGGATTATGGGAAACAGGTCAACTTCGCGGGCGGCCGGGACTGTGGGAAACAGGTCAACTTTGCAGACGGCCCGGACTGTGGGAAACAGGTCAACTTCGCGGGCGGCCGGGAGTGTGGGGAACAGGTCAACTTCGCGGACGGCCCGGACTAAGGGAAACAGGTCAGCTTCTCGGACGGCCCGGACTATGGGAAACAGGTCAACTTCTCGGACGGTCGGGAGTGTGGGAAACAGGTCAACTCCGCGTACGGCCCGGACTGTGGGAAACAGGTCAACTTTGCAGACGACCGGGACTGTGGGAAACAGGTCAACTTTGCAGACGACCGGGACTGTGGGAAACAGGTCAACTCCGCAGACGGCCCGGACTGTGGGAAACAGGTCAACTACGCAGACAGCCGCGATTGCGGGAAACAGGTCAAGTTAGGCAAGCACTATGGGAAACACAGCAAGTTCAGTATCCCCCCATATGTCAGCAACAAACTAAGGGGGGAGGAAATAAAAATTACAGACTATTGTTTTTTATCAAGAAAATTAAACAGCAAGCGACCATCTTCTTCAGTGGTATATGTTACCTTTAATGGCGTCTTCTCATTAATTTTCTTCAGAGCAGGTTCCAGGAAGGTACGCTTCATTTCAGCAATATTGTTTTTCTGCGAGGCAGGGAGCATAAACCTTTCACATAACCAGTCATGTGTGGTGATCCAGACACCAGTGCTCCGGAACTGACACAGGCTTTCATAAAGCCGGATGACACGAACACTATTAAGCTGGCCACAGTCATAGAGAGAATAGGTAGTGAACTGGGAGGTTAAGCCGACCAGGAATGGCATGACCTTGTAGTTAAATTCAATCTGCCAGGAACCCCGGCCTCGCTTCATTCCTGCTTCAGCCAGCCACGGACGTTTAACTTCTTCAAACTCACCTTCTTTTGGATAAAAGGTAACCGTTGATTCGCCCAGAGCATTTACCCCAGCCTTCACATCACGACTGGCGACAGACGTAGCGACATTGAAGTATTTGACGTAATCGGAAACGCTGATTTTGAAGAGCGGCAATACGTCAGAGTCATCTTCCTGGCTGTCATTAAAATAGGCCTGCATGAGGCATAACCACAGCACACGTTTTGCCTGAAGAGGCAGGTAATATGCAGCTTCGGTCAATTCGTTAGATTGCTTTATACTGGCGCGTTTTTTAAACGTTTTAGTAGCTGGCAAGAGTGCTTGAGTATCCATTTCAATGCCTATGGGTAAATTTTTACCCACCCATAATGACAGTGAAAACAGAAATTGCAAGCTATCGCGATACTTATCCACCGGAAAAATCTGCACTTTATCCACAAGTGGATAATTGAGAACTGAACTTGACCTCTTTCCCATAGCTTGTTGATGCGTATCCCATAGCTTGTTGACACAAAACCCACTGATACGTGATTAATTTCCCATATTATGTTTACCAGTTGCCCATACAGGCCCCCTCTCAGGCCGCACTGTACGCGGCTTTCAGGCTCCCTAAAAGATGTAAAATAAAGAAAAAGAATAAAAAAGTACTTTATAAAAATATGCCCGTGGATAAGTGGATAACCCCGAGGAGAGGTGATTTTTCAGGCATTGAGCGTAAGCAGAATTTATAAGTTTTGTTCCCTGGTGCTTCCTCGCTCACTCGGGGCTTCGCCCTGTCGCTCGACTGCGGCGAGCACTGCTGGCTCGATCATATCCGTGGCCGGAAGATACTACTCCTCCCCCGAGTCGCTCTCCAGAGCCGGCTACAGCGAGACAACCCGCACGAAGATTTCTATCGTCCCTGCAGACATATTCGAATCGTTTTTATTAACCCTGGCTTCCGTCGTGACAGAACACTACGTCCTGTAAAAGGGGGACTAAGGCCCCTGAATCACACACCTGAAATTAATAATGCGGAGTTTTACGATAATGTCATTGCTGGAAACTTTCCTGACCGCTTCTCAGGGGGCAACAATCCTGTTCCTTGCCATGCTGATCTACTGGCAAAAGCGATAAATCCAAGCGGGCTGGCCTTTGGCCAGCTTCGCTGTATAAGGGGAAAAATGCGGCATATCCAGACATTTCACTAGGCAATTTGAATTCAGATATCTATGCTTGGGATCCGGTCAACAGGAGGTAACAAGATGAAACTTGAAACTATACAGATAGATAATACCGTAAGGAGTGGTCTTAATTCTTTCACTGACGGGGTGATTATTCGTGATACAAAGGTATTGATCACGCTCAATCTCCCGGATGGACAGAAAACCACTATTGAGGGGGAATGGCGGCATATGTCGGACGCCAACAGGTTGTCAGAACGTATTACGATGCTTCAGCATGCGATCTATGAGCAGTATGAGGAATACAGAGCAGATATTCCCGTCAGCTGGTCCAGATAACGTCTGACAGACCTCCCCGGCGAGCAGGACGTTCGCCAGCATCATTCTCCTAAGTACTTAAATATTCCCTTTCAGCATGGCTACCGCATCCGCTTCGGGCATCTGAAACTGAACTCGATGCCGCGCAGCAACATCAAGTGCGAACACCTTCGTATAGACTTCCGTCGAGCTAATCGATTTGTGGCCCATCAGGCTCTGCAAAACCTTCAGTGGTATGCCGGCATACAGCATATGCATCGCGTAGGAGTGGCGGAACGTATGCGGGGTGACCGGCACCGAGAATGTCACCCCGTCGACGGCGGCCGCTTCAACCGCTTCGCCAATCCAGGTCCGTACTGTCCGGTCGGTGATGTCCCAGATGCGGGCTTTCTCTGTTCTGCCGGTACGCTTGTTGCGTCTTTCCAGCGGAATTTTCAGGGTGGCCACCATCATCTGCAGCTGGCTGACGTAGTGGTGATCGGAAAGCGGAACCAGACGATGAGCCTGGCTACCGGCGGGAGCTCGGCCGGCTGTCCTGGCCGCTTTTTCGGTGCGCTGCTTAAGCGTGGCCAGCTGCACGAACGGATACGGTGGCACCAGCGAAAAATCCCCCCGGGTCAGCGCCAGCGCCTCGTTGATACGTGCGCCGGTGTTCCAGAGGGTTGCCAGCAGCATCTTGCGGTGCAAATCGGGCACATAATGGAGCAGGGCGCTGACTTCCGGTGCCAGCAGGTATTTCGGTAGTTCATCTTGAACGAGCGCCATCTGGCGCAGGGCCAGCGCGGCGGGATAGTCAATGGCCACCGGCATTTGCGCCGGCTGCTGCGGGTGAGAATATGATAAGAGGCCGCTCATTGGTTTGACATTCCATCAGGTATCACTAATTGATTCCACTCCCTGTTGCGGGTAGCTTCAGCAGCGCGCAGGGCTCTTTCGCGCCTCCAGACTTTACGAAACACGGAAACTGCAGACCATTCATCATGACCTGTAAGACGTGTTTCGGGCATCCCGGTTGCCTTGCGCAGACGGACGGCAAGAATGACAGCGTTGATGCCCAAGCGCGTGAACTGATACTGCCGTTCCCTGAAATAGTCCTTATGCCAAGGAGGGTCGGAGTATTCGGCGGCATATGCAATTGCCCTGTGGGCCTCATCCTGGAGCACCGGCAGTTCACGGATGCGATACATAAGACGTGGCTCTAAAGTCCGCCAGTCACCGGAGACATCGATCAGATTCAGTTCAGGGTAATTCGTGACAGCTTTTCTCTCAGGCTGGGGGGCATCATCATCCTGGCCGTCATCCGTCACAACCCGGAAACAACCCTCAGCATACCGTTCAAGCATGAATACCAACTCGGTGGCAATGTAATGCAGTTCCTTTTTCATTTTATCTTCTGACGCCTGTCTCTCACGCTTAAGCGTGAAATAATGTGTCAGCCAGATGCCAGTGAGTGTTATACCCCCAGTAAGCAGGCCAGTGATAAGCCCGGTTGCCACGTTTCCCCAGATCCCCGCCCCTTGATTAATCAGCTGTACGGAAACCGGATGGGATGTCGCAGCAACTATACTCTCAGTTGCGGCCTGTATATCAGTCATTGATCATTTACCCCTTTATATTCCTGAGAAATCCCGCCCTCTGTCCGTAGTCAGCGGCCGGCAGCCAGCTCTTCAGCCAGTTTCACAAACCTTTTGTGCTCAGTCTGCAGGTAATGGCTGTAAATCCGGGCATCACGTTCTGTCAGTCCGGATGGATTGCCGGTGAAGTAACGTTGCAGCACCGCAATACAGTGATTGTAGGTATCGAGATCATATTCCCAGTTTCCCAGCTCACCGGCCGCATCCAGTTCCTGGCGAAACTGCTCGTATTTACGGAGCAGAATGCCAAGACCTAATTCTGTTGCAGCATAAAGATTATTTTCTCCTGGCGCGGAAATCGCATTACGGATTTTTTCAAAAGCATAACTGAAATCATTTCTCTCATTGAATGCAGTAAACATGTCCTTTCCTCAGTTGAATAGTTAGCCGTGCAATTTTACCACACCTCAATCATCGTCAGATGAGTGCCACTCTGTCGCGACAGTGACTTTCACGAGAGTGATTTTCACATACTAAAATAATAAGCAGCCATATAACAACGTAATTAAATTACCTGACGGCCGCTCTGGCCGGATCCGACTTTTATGTTATTCCACAGTTTCCGGAAGTGTACCACGCACACGGAATAACCACAGCGCCCTTTCAGGGTGGTGAGCGGCCGGTCACGGGGGAGGGGAGGGACACAACATATAGGGTCACTGACAGCTGGAAACACCTCTACATCTTGTGTTGCCTGGCCGCTGCGCGCCGGCGGGGCTGAAGCAGATCCGGAACTTGGAGTTTTCGGATCTCAAGAAAAGAAAGGAGTGAGGGATAAAAACTGACATTATTAAAAATATAAAAGCAATGCTTAAAAAGCATAAAAGCACTTTTTGTAATTACTGCTAGTACTACAAGAAGAATCTTTAGTTTGAGGCGGCGTTTATGAAGGTGACCGAGCCGGACGCGATTCCAGCATTAGCTGATCTGCTCACACTGAACGGGGAGACAGGCTGCCGTTCTGCTCAGAGAAGCGGCAGCCGTGGCTAAAGCATTAGGTCTTCAAAATTCAGCGTATGGCTGTGCGGCTTTTTGCGGAAAGACAGCTCGTTTATACGAAGCTTAAGTGGCATAGGGCAGATCACGCCACTGAATATGCAGGTGCCGGTTGCAAGCGTTGGAATAGATTCTTCAGTCATGCGGTCTATGTAGGAAACGGATTTTTCAATAGCATACAGATCGTTCTGATTTATCAACCGGTGAATGAAATAGTTATGTGCCTGAGAAATGATAGTCGGGGAGATATCATTTGGTCGCTGACTGGATATCGTCACAAAGACGCCAAATTTTCTGCCCTCCTTAATTATCTCTTCAAACGTTTCGAGCCGATAATCCTTCCAGCTTTCTGATTCCCTGAACGAGGTGTTCGAAAGGATATTGTGTGCTTCGTCTATGATGAGATGGAGAGTGGACGGTACCTTATCCATTTTTTTTGCTGAATAGGCCCATTTGGCCATTAAAAGTGGTAGCGTTTTTTTCATGGTCAGATTGACCATATTAAGGTTCAGGACAACAAAGTTCGTTTCTGCCCAGATGGTTCCGCCGGATGCAGTATTGAAAATTTTACGAATATCTTTTTTCAGTCCGCTCATTCGGTTGATGACAGGAGAAAGATGTTCAGGATTTGAGCGACTTGAAAGATATTCAATAATTAGCTGAACATACATATAGTCCAGCAACTCTTCCATTATATCTTCGGGAAATTCATAATTCTGAGCCCTCTGGTACATATTGCACTGATGAGTATTTTCTTCATTAGAAAAGTAAACACCTGTCTTAGTTCGCCATACGCCGCCGTTGTTATAAAAAAATTCAATATCTGCTATCAGGTCTTCGTCCTTAAGTACGGGACGGAATAAATCAATCAGGTCGTCACTTTTTTTCTTTTCGCAACCAAACAGAGTTTCGGTGACCCGCCGTTTCAGAATTTCACGAAAATATGACTGAGGGTTCAGCTTCGACTCCACTCGCTTTTTGAATTCAAGTACTCGCTTCAGGAAAGGTTTCTGCGTTTTGTCGGTGGCATCCGTCAGGACAGAGAGAATCTCATGCTCAAGCAGTATCTCAGCAGGCATCGGAATGCGATCACCCTCTTCATCATGCGTGCTAAGATTGTAAACAACCTTGTCGCGCGTAATGCAACTTCTCCCACCATATTCACCATTGAAATCAAATAAAAGAAACCGTGACCGACTTCTGAATCCTTCGCCTAGTAGGTTTTTCAGGGCCTCATAGCCATGCTGGTAAAGCGCGGCCAGAGTATTGGACTTGCCGCTGCCAGTATTACCGAAGATGGCGATGTGTGAGTTGAGAAGGCCGCTTATCGGGAGAGTGATATCAATATCTTCGAGATCGGTGCGCGAAAAATTCAGCCCAGACTCGCCCGCTGGCGCGATCGAGTGGATAAGATGAAGTTGTTCCTCAGACATCAGAAAAACTTCATTGCCGATAAGGGGTAACTCGCGTGTTCCGCCAGTAAAGCGCCCGTTCCGGTCAATGTAGCCTGCCAGTGAGGCTGTAAGATAGCGTCGGAAGCGAAGCGAATCGCTTCCGCTACCAACAGGTGATTTTTCCTCGACAATCTTCTCGGTTTCTACCTTTGCAATCAGACTCATGAAGCCTTTTTTGACTTCGATGAAACTACCTACTGAAACATTTTTGAGCACCTTACCGTGATAGAAAAGGTCACTCAGATTTTTATTTTTATCGACAAGCACGCTGAGTGTTCTGCCCGATACTTCACGAACCTCACCGATCCTTAATACTGCTTCTTCGTTAACAAAAGCGGAGGTCATTTCATACCTCCAAGAAAGCTGGTTATAATTTCATTCATCTTTTTGAAGTCCAACGGAGCTCCAGGAGTAAAAACCACATCAACGTTGGAATAATCTCGGAATTTACCAAGAAATAGGTCTTTAGCCGCCTCGTTGTAAGCGAATATAACAATTTTGAGCGTGGCGTTTCGTAGCGCTTTTTTGGTAAGGGTTTCAATATGCTCATCCGCAAAAGAAAATCCGAAAACTATAAGCAAAGAGCCTTCTTTATCCAGCTCATTTGAATAAGTCCGTAGTAGATCGTAATACACGTTTTCAAGTAAGGTTTCACGAAATTTATCCTTTCGCGGCAGAACCAGTTGATGTGACATAACCCAGTCCTGCTTCTCCTTTGGTGTATTGAACGCAACTGGCTTCATATCCTTAATGGAATAATAGATTTCCTTATCATAGCTATGCCAGGAAAGGGAACCATGCAGCTTGATGAGATTCACCGTAGGTAGTTCCACGCTGTAATTATAAAGGTTTCCGGTTGCGTGTATGGTCTGATAAAAACATTTGGCATCGAATACTGTCCGGTTGTAAATATCAGCGCGCTGACGGAATCCATCATTCAGAATGACGTTGTTATTTTTAACCGCCGCATCCTCAATGAACAAATCATAGTTAGTCGTAAAAAGGTTGATGCGCCGCGGTAGCAATCCAGTCCGCCGCCTCGTTAGAAGCATTTCTAATGCCCGCATGAGCTTCGCGTAGTTGTTTTGTGTCGATACGACATCATCTATTAAAGTAGGAAGGATTACCTCTGCGGGCCTGCTTCGCTTCAGGAGGACGTTGTTTGCCTTCCATACATTGTCCAGAAAAGACTCAGATTTACTGAAGTATTCATCATCATTTCCGGCGCGGACCAGAGCCTCAAGCTCGCTTTCAATATCACCTAACACGCTGATTGCAGGCAGTGATGCTCCTGAGCCAATGATGAAATTGATGTTTGCTGACTGAAATATGCGTTCAAAGTATTCACGATCTCTGTCCTGCCCGTAGTAAGCCCGATAAGTCGCCACGCTGTGCCTTTCCTTAAATATCGTAGATAAGATTTATCTTACATGTTTCAACAAGTGATGCATCCTGTTTAAATTTCATTCTCTGACTCATATACGAACGTAGCTAAACGAATCAGGTAGGCAGTTTCGGTGATGCTGCCAACTTACTGATTAAGCGTATGATGGTGTTTTTGAGGTGCTCCAGTGGCTTCTGTTTTTATCAGCTGTCCCTCCTGTTCAGCTACTGACGAGGTGGTGCGAACGGCAAAAGCACTGCCGAACATCAGCGCTATTTCTGCTCTCACTGCCGTAAAACATGGCAGCTACAGTTTACTTACACCGCCTCTCAACCCGGTACGCACCAGAAAATCATTGATATGGCCATGAATGGCGTTGGATGCCGGGCAACCGCCCGCATTATGGGCGTTGGCTTCAACACGATTTTACGGCACTTAAAAAACTCAGGCCGTAGTCGGTATTCTCGCGCATACAGCCGGGCAGTGACGTCATCGTCTGCGCGGAAATGGACGAACAGTGGGGCTACGTCGGGGCTAAATCGCGGCAGCGCTGGCTGTTTTACGCGTATGACAGGCTCCGGAAGACGGTTGTTGTGCACGTATTTGGTGAACGCACTATAGCGACGCTGGAGCGTCTTATGAGCCTGCTGTCACCCTTTGGGTGATATGGATGACGGATGGCTGGCCACTGTATGAATCCCGCCTGAAGGGAAAACTGCACGTTATCAGCAAGCGATATACGCAGCGAAATGAGCGGCATAACCTGAATCTGAGGCAGCATCTGGCAAGGCTGGGACGGAAGTCGCTGTCGTTCTCAAAATCGGTGGAGTTGCATGACAAAGTCATCGGGCATTATCTGAACATAAAACACTATCAATAATTTGGAGTCATTACCTACGATGAGATGTGCCTGCGGGGTAAACCTAAAATGGTGGCCATTGGCGCGCTGATGCGGAAACTGGTGCACTGGTGTTATGGCGTCCTGAAGACCGGAACCGTTTTTAATGACGAAGGTCTGAAACAAGTACTGTCAACCTGACTATACCTGGCTGGCATTAAACTCAATGTAACGCTCACAGCAGTAAGTGAGCGCAGTCCGCTATGAGCGATCTACGGACATTGCTAGCAGCATTAGGTGTGAGTCAACAGGGAGCTTGTCAGCTCACGCTACCGGAGGATATGATAAATGGGGAATTGAGAAATTTAAATTTCAATATAAACAAACAATTATCTTCTTAGCGTACGTTTCCGTTCCATTACCCTCAAACCCAAATAAGATAATTCTGCCAGAAGCAAAACAATCAGGATGTGAGATAGAAAATGTATAAGATTGATCGGCAAAACAATAGCCTCAAGTCGCTCATGGAAGTCTCTTTTAGCAGTCTTGGTTTTCGCGAACGCGATCATTTGCAAGAGTGGCTGGCAAACAATCCTCAAGCGTTGACTAAGAAAGATGATAAAGAGGACGAACTTTTAATTATTCAGAAAGAGTTTGCTGGTTTTGATGAGACTAACGAACGTCTCGATCTGCTGGCTATCGACAAAAAAGGCAACTTGGTCATTATCGAGAATAAACTTGATGATTCAGGGCGTGACGTGGTCTGGCAGGCGCTGAAGTATGCGGGTTACTGCGCCAACCTTCGTCAGGAAAGCGTTGTCGAAATTTTTCAGCTTTATATTACACAACATGAACCCTCGGAAATCCGCCCTGCGGCAGAAGTTATTGCAGAATTTATGGGCTGGGAAAGTTTGAAAGAAGGTGTGCTCAATCGAAAAGGGACACAGCGCGTTATCATGGTAGCGGCGAATTTCCGCAAAGAAGTTACCAATACTGCACTATGGCTAATGCAGTTTGGCATCCGAGTGCAATGCTTCAAAGCGACGCCGTACCTCTTTGCCGAGGATGTTTTTGTCGATATACGGCAGGTCATTCCGACTCCTGAAGCGGAATCCTACATGATTGGAATGGCGCAGAAAGAGGCAGAAGAGCAGTCCACCTCAAGCAGTAGCGAACTGCAACAACGACATTATTTACGCCGTGAGTTCTGGTCGTTAGCACTGGAAAAATTCCGTACCAGCACATGTTCATTATTTAACAACCGAGCACCTACGACAGACCATTGGCTGGCAGCGGGTTCGGGGGTTAGTGGCGTGCCTTTTGAAGTGATCTTCTCGCAAAAAGATGCTCGCATTCAGCTCAATATTTCACGTTCAGATGCGGTAGAAAATACATGGCTGTTTGAGCGTCTGTCAGAGCGCAAAACGCATATTGAGTCGCAGTTTGGTGGGATGCTCAATTGGCGACTACTGCCTGAGAGAAAAAGCTGCCAGGTTGTTTGTGCAAAAGCATTTGACGGCGGAAACAAAGAACTTTGGCCTGACATCATTAGCTGGATGATTGATGGTATGACCCGTCTGGAAAAAGCAATTCGCCCGAGCTTACAGGAGCTGGCGGTTGAGCTGAAAAAGTCAGGTCTGATCACCGAAGGTGGGGACGAGTAGTATTAAGTAGAGTGACCCTGACCCGTGATCCACGCAAACTGTAATTAACAACTTCCGCTCCTGGCACAAAGCAGACGTTAAAGTCTACACTTCCTGATGCCGCGTCAGCGGCATGGAGGCGCCAGATGAGGTTACATGTGTCTGTGGAGTCAAATGGCGCCGAAAGCCCGGCGTAGCCGGTTGCCGGGCTATAAATTCTGCCACCCTACCCCCTGCCCTGATTAGCCTTAACCCGCTAACAGCAATGAAGAAGTCAAAGTAATCCCTTTTAACCCCGGTGAGCGGGCTTTACGGCGTTTACGACGTAAAGGGCGTGATTTCCGGGGCCTTAGCGGCGGCAGCTTGCTGCTGACGCTTAGGGGGATGTTCATCAACTATCTCAGCGACACCAGGGAACTTAACGCGGTAGCTGCAAAGCTATACCCGCTAAAAACGTCTCAGATGCCTCTGTACGCGGTCGGAGTGGCGACAGCCGCAGCCGGGGCGTATCTCCGCGTTAGCGGGCCGGAGGGCCGCTTACGAGCGTGTACCAAAGAACTGCCCGCAGCTCCACCGACAGCGATGAAGAAGAGTAGTTACAACACCCATCATTAAAAGCGACACTACTCCCGGCCTTCGGCCGGGGCGGCGGCGCTTTTCAGTGGTGGGGAGGGGCACCTGGCCGGCAAACCGGCGCCGGTTTTATGATGGATTTCCTTTTGAATGCTGTAACTAATTTGCTTCTCCGGCCGGGGCCCGTCGCGTAGCGAAGGGAGCTCTCACTGACGTTGCCGAACCGGCGCGACCGTCTGGTCGCTGCAAGGGCGGGCATTCTCCCGAGCCGGTCCACAATGCAGGCGATGAACAGGTTATGGATTTACAGAATTTATTAAAGGATCTTTAAAAGAGATACAGAGCTGGTGTTTAAAAGGAACCACGCGCCCTGAAAGTCCGACGGCAGGCTCAGAAGATGCTCCAGCGTGGCCATAGTACGTTCACCGAAGACGTGTGCAACAACCGTCCTCCGTATCCTGTCATACGCGTAAAACAACCAGCGCTGGCGTGATTTAGCGCCGACGTAACCACACTGTTCATCCATTTCAGAGCAGACAATCACATCACTGCCCGGTTGTATGCGTGAGTTTACCGACTGCGGCCTGAGTTTTTTAAGTGTCGTAAAATCGTGTTGAGGCCAACGCCCATAATGCGTGCACTGGCGCGACATCCGACGCCATTCATGGCCATATCAATAATTTTCTGGTGTGTACCGGGCTGAGAGGCGGTGTAAGTGAACTGTAGCTGCCATGTTTTACGGCAGTGAGAGCAGAGATAGCGCTGATGTCCGGCAGTACTTTTACCGTTACGCACCACGCCTTCAGTAGCTGAGCAGGAGGGACAAGTGATGGAGATGGAAGCCACGGGAGCACCTCAAAAACACCATCATACACTAAATCAGTAAGTTGGCACCATTACCCGGGAAGAGGGAGAAAATCTAGTGTGACAAACTACCCTCAGGATAGAGTGACAAATTGCCCTCAATTCTGGCTCCACTACCGGTTACAGCCAAAAAAACTATGAGTAAGCGCAGGATGCCAGGGAGGGAACAGCAAAACTGTGACAAATCACCCTCAACTTTCCAGATCAAATGTGACGAACCACCCTTAAATCTGTGACAGATAGCCCTCAACTATTCAATCGTCATGGAGGTTATATCACGGAAGGAAAATACGATATGCGTCGTCTGGCGGCCTTTCTTTTTCTCGATGTAAGAAAGGCGCATTGGTGTCCGGCTGTTGATCTCGTCAACACTTGCCTGCAGGAAACGGCGGCGAAAGTCCGGCATACGCTGGTAACTTTGAGGTAGCTGGTAGCGTTCCATGATCCAGTCGATTTTCAGGGACACGACACCTGAGCCATCAGGTTTACGGTACTGGCACAGAGATTCGTATAAACGCATGGCGTACGGATTGGTAATCTCTTTTGTTTCACTGAGCCGGAACTGCGTAAACCGGTTCTGTAACCCGATGAAGAAGGGAATCAGATATGGGTTGATATGTACGCTGTAAAGCCCTCTGGATGGGCTGTGCGCACGTTTAATAAACCAGGGAAAGGATTCATACCCTTTTTCATCGCCGGCATCCTCTTCAGGGCGATAGAAAACCACTTCCTTACCCGCAAAACCTTTTAAAGCCTGTCGTATATCCTTACTGGCTTCAGCGGAGGTCAGCCCGAATGTTTCAGCGTATTTAGCAACGTGAATTTCGCAGATGCCGTCATGTTCCTGCAGGGAGCCGTCGGATTTTCTGATCTGGTCAACGAACAGATACAGCATACGCTTTTGATCCCTGGAGAGACTATATGCCGCCTCAGTCAGCTCGTTAGACTGGACAATCCGCGGGCTATTTTTACGTTTTTTATGGTTTATAACCGCTATTTCCGCCATGACAGGTCCATGCGAAGTGTGACAGACTTTAAGATTGTCACACTTCATAAAACAGAGTCAACAGGGATGGATAACTTTGTGAAAAGCAACGCTTCCTGAGGGCAATTTGTCACAGGGTTAAGGGCAACTTGTCACAGAAATGGCGGCTATTTGAGGGTGATTTGTCACACTGAAAGGGCGTTTTGTCACAGATCCCTCTCTGGAACCCGCATGGATAAAGGCCTGTGGGCATTCTAAAAATAAAAATCTAACAACTATTTAAAAAGATCTTATAAAAATATCCCCGTGGATAAGTGGATAACCCCTATGGGAGGTGATTTTGCAGGCATTGAGCGTATGCAGAATTTATGAGTACTGTTCCATGGTGCTTCCTCGCTCACTCGGGGCTTCGCCCTGTCGCTCGGCTGCGGCGAGCACTGCTGGCTGCCAGAAGTTAGACATACAGCCTATTCTGTCCAGTTCTGGGTAATGCTACCAACTTGCTGATTTAGTGTATGATGGTGGTTTTGAGGTGCTCCAGTGGCTTCCATCTCCATCACTTGTCCCTCCTGCTCAGCTACTGAAGGCGTGGTGCGTAACGGTAAAAGTACTGCCGGACATCAGCGCTATCTCTGCTCTCACTGCCGTAAAACATGGCAGCTACAGTTCACTTACACCGCCTCTCAGGCCGCAGTCGGTAAACTCACGCATACAACCGGGCAGTGACGTCATTGTTTGCGCGGAAATAGACGAACAGTGGGGTTCGTCGGCGCTAAATCACGCCAGCGCTGGTTGTTTTACGCGTATGACAGGATACGGAGGACGGTTGTGGCGCACGTCTTCGGTGAACGCACTCTGGCCACGCTGGAGCGTCTTCCGGGCCTGCTGTCGGCCTTTGAGGTCGTGGTATGGATGACGGATGACTGGCCGCTTTATGAATCACGCCTGAAGGGAGAACTGCATGACAAAGTCATTGGACATTATCTGAACATAAAACACTACCAGTAAGTTGGAGTCATTACCCCTCAATCAAACGTGAGAAGTCGTCACCTTTAAAACTGGTCACATTTTCAATACCCAGATCGGAAGCAGACTGGTTGATAGTCTCTACCGCATAGAACTTTGCACCAGTCAGCCGCGGGGCTAACAGGTAAGATGAAATTAAGGTTTTACGAACACTGCCACTGTAATTAATTACCGCTACTTTCATAAATCACCTCAGAATTTTTTGTTGAACTTCTTAGGGTCGAAATTCTCACCGATTTTATTGAAGAATTCTTTATCAATAATGCCGGGACTCTCTGCTTTTTCACTTTCCTGCGCTTCAGGCTCAGACGGTTGTGTATTGTGCAATACACTTTCCGCTGCACCCTTCGCGCTACTCTTATCATGTGTATTGTGCAATACATTTTTTCGGTTTTGCCGCGTTCTATACAGTGCCATCTCAAGCCCTTTGGCTGTTACCGAAAAGCTGTATTCGCTGTCGAGGATTTCAGCAATTTCATGCCGCGTTAGCCCTCTGTCCAGCCAGTTCTCGATTTCATTTAGGCGCAATCTGACAGCAGCCGATAAGTTGCGGGGTTTCAGATCTGCTGGTTTATTCATAACCCCCTCCGTTGTATGAAAATGACTCTACAACACTCGTAAGAAGGGGTCAATCGAGTTTTGTAGTTTATCTGTAGTTTTCTTGTAGTCTATTTGTAGTCTGTCACGTTTTTTGTAGTTTCTTTGTAGTTTTATTGTAGTCTATTTGTAGTCTTCCAACACTAAGGCAAAACGTTTTTTGTAGTTTATCTGTAGTTTATCTGTAGTTTATCTGTAGTTTTTGGTTGCTCAGATGGTCATGCAAGCATGACCATCAAAGAATAGGACGCTTTTTAGCCAAATGACCCTTAACCTACGGAGATCGCCCTACCAAAAAAAGATGATTTTTTATCCCTTAACCTGCTATACACCTAACGCAGCGTGATAAATCACGCTATCTCACTGATTTAAAAGAAAAAAAACCAAATTTAACCATGCTGCGGTATTACCCAGGTATTACAAATCTAATCTAACTTACTGATTTAAAACATTTTTTATTTATTACTTTGGTAATACTATGATTTCACCGTATTAGACACCCTTTTTTCGTTTAAAAAATGCACAAAGTGAGGACTGAATGCCAACAATAACCGCAAAAGTATCAGATGAACTTTTGGCCTATATAGACCTGGTTTCAGGTGGTAATCGGTCAGAGTATCTGCGGCGCTGCCTTGAAGCTGGCCCAGGTGATCTGGAGTCCGGGTTGAAAATAGTTACCAACCAGCTGAGCGGGCACTGTTGCAAAGTTAGCGATGAGGCAGCGTTTTGTCTTATTCAAAGGCCTTACATTTCAAAAACTCTGCTTACCAGGCGCATTTCGCC
>NZ_JBMKJN010000040.1:0-25150 GCF_049236805.1 Enterobacter cloacae complex sp. XAL002 | reverse complement strand
TCCGGTCTAAAGTGTTACCCATGTTTCCGGTTCATACCCTGCGCTTACCGGGCCTACGGGAGAACATGCAGGCCGGGTAAGGCGTAGCCGCCACCCGGCTTTTTTATCGTTCCACCATCGCTAGCGTAAACCCATCCCACCCCTTAACGCCCACCGTTTGCAGCGTGGTGGCGGTTAAGCGTGGGTTATCTCCAGTCATCTCGATAAACTTCCGTACCCCCTGCACGCGTGCATCGTCGCTTTGCCCGTTAACCACCTCGCCGTCGCGCACCACGTTATCGCCGATTATGACCGTGCCGGGACGGGAGTAGTGCAGCGCCCACTCCAGGTAGCCGGGATTGTTTGGCTTATCGGCATCAATAAAGATCAGGTCAAAGGGCGGGACGTCACCGAAATTCTCGAGCGACTTTAGCGCCGGGCCTGTAATCAGTTCGATACGATCGCCGAGTCCCGCAAGATGAATATTCTGGCGTGCAACAGCGGCATGTTTCGGGTCCGCTTCAAGCGTAATCAGCTTTCCATCCGGCGGCAGGGCGCGCGCCATCCAGATTGAGCTATACGCGCCCAGCGTACCGATTTCCAGTATTCGACGCGCCTGCGTCATGCGGACAAACAGCGCCAGCAGTTGCCCCTGATTTGCGGCAACGTCGTGCTCGGGTAAACCGGCGCGTTTGTTGTTTTCAAGGACGTTCTGGAGAACTTCATCTTCAGGAATAAGCGACGAAATCATGTAATTATCTACTGAACACCACTGCTGTTGCATAGATTGACTCCTTGGGGGTATCGCCAGAGGCGAAATGTAGGCCGGGTAAGGCGTAGCCGCCACCCGGCATGTTTTCACGCACTGACCCAACCGCCGCCCAGCGCTTTATACAAATCAATTTGCGCCAGCAGCAGGTTGTTTTTCACCTGTACCACGCTGGTCTGCACCGAGAACAGCGTGCGCTGTGCATCGAGCACATCCAGATAAGAAGAGTACCCGTTGCGGTAGCGGTTTTGCGCTATCCGCAGCGTCTCCTGCGCGACCGCCTGCTGAGCCAGCAGCTCGTTAAGCTGTTCCTGATAACGGGTGATGGCATCAAGGCTGTCATTCACCTCGGCAAACGCATTACGTACGGTTTTTTCGTAGCTGTACAACGCCTGATTACGCTGAGACTGGGAGATATCCACCTGTGCATTCAGCGCCTGTCGGTTCAGCAGCGGCGCAAGAATACTGCCGCCCACGCTCCAGAGCTGGAGGGGGTTATCCAGCAATCCCGACAGCGTGCGATCCTGCACCGATCCTGTGGCCGTGAGGTTGATCGACGGCAGCAGGCTGGCACGCGATGCCGCCAGCGTCGCGTCCGCCGCAATCAGCTGACGTTCAGCCTGGACGATATCCGGACGCCGGTTCAGTAACGTCGACGGCAACTGGGAGGGCAGTTTCAGCGGCATCAGGGCATCAAAGCTTTCACCGCGCACAACGTCACCCGGGTTGCTGCCCAGCAGCAGGCTGAGCGCATTCTCCTGCTGCGCAATCTGGTGCTGAAGCAGTGGAACCTGAGCGCGGGTGGCGCGCAGCTCAGAATCCGATTGCATCAGCTCAAGGCGAGAGCTGTATCCCGTCTCAAACTGTCGTTTAGCAAGATTGAACGCCTCTTCACGCGATTTCAGCGTGGACTGGGTAACGCGAAGCTGTTCATCCAGCGACAGGAGAGTGACGTACCCGGAGGCCACCGACGATGCGACCGTGAGATCTGCCGCCGCGGCCGCCGCCTTTTGTGCCTCCAGCGACGCTTCGGCGGCACGGGAGGTGCTGCGGTTTACCCCCCAGATATCCACGTCGTAGCTGGCGGTCAGGCTGCCTTTGTACAACGTACCGTATACCGGAAGGCCTGTTGCGGCGGACTGCGAGCGCGCGCGCGTCCCGGTCACGCCCGCGTCAAGCGACGGGAACAGGCTGCCGTCGGCAGCGTACACCCGGGCCTGATACTCGTTAATCCGCTCGCGGGCAATCAGCACGTCGCTGTTGTTCTTCAGCGCCTGATCCACATAGCGGTTCAGATTGCTGTCGTGGAAATTGCGCCACCAGAGCTGTTCTGTCGGGCTGGTTGGCCCCGACGTCGCGCGCCACTGGGCCGGGATGTGCAGGGACGATTTGGCGGGCTCTACGTCAACCGACTGGCAACCCGCAAGGATAGCCATCATCAGCAGGCCGGCTATCGGGCGAAGCGTCATTGTTTCGCCTCCCGCGTGTCGATGGTGACCTGCACCGACATGCCAGGGCGCAGCAGCCGGTACGCCTCCGGCTCACCGAGTACCTCAATGCGTACCGGGATGCGCTGGGCGATTTTAACAAAGTTGCCCGTGGCGTTATCCGGGGTGATAGCGCTGAACTCGACGCCTGTGGCCGGGGATATGCTCTCCACGCGGCCCTGATAGGCTTTATCGTTTAAGGCATCGACGGTGAATTTCACTGGCTGTCCGACGCGTAAATTCGCCAGCTGCGTCTCTTTGATATTGGCGATCACCCAGTGCTGCGGCGGGACCAGCGTGGTAAGGTGCGTCCCGGCGGTGACGTACGCTCCCAGACGCACCGCAATCTGCCCGAGCTGACCGTCACGCGGCGCGACAATGCGGGTGTTTTGCAGATCGATCTGCGCAAGCTCCAGCGCGGCTTTCGCATTTTGAACGTCCGCTTCCAGCGAAGCGCGATTGACGATAACCGTTTGTAGATCCTGGCGCGACATCTCAAGCGTTGCTTTCGCCTGGTCGATATCGGCGCTCCCCTGGGCGGCACTGGCCAGCGCCGCATCGCGCTCGCGAATGGACAGGGAGCCGTCTGCGGTCAGATCCTTCACGCGTTTCAGATCCGCCTGGGTTTTCAGACTTTGGGCACGGGCGTTTTTCAGTGCCGCTTCGTTTTTGGCAATCACCGCTTCCGCGCTTTTACGCTGTTGCAGGTTGTTGTTCAGCGCAGCAATTTTCATTGCCAGCTGCGCCTCGGCCTGATGGACACGCTGGCGATAGATCCGGTCATCAATCTGCAACAGCAGGTCGCCTTTTTTAACCTGCACAAAATCCTGAACATGGACCTCAGTAATGTAGCCGTTGACTTGCGGACTGATGAACGTGGTCTGGCCGCGCACGTAGGCGTTATCAGTAAACTGGGTATGACGCGTGAACGGGGGCAACTGCCAGGCATAAAGGATCACCAGCACCCCGACAATGCCGATAGCCGCGGCGGTGAAAATGGAAACGACGCGTACATTTTTGCGGGTGTTGGCCTGCTCTTTGGCGGCATCCTGCTGACTCATAACTTCTCCTGAAAAATAGTCATTACTTATTGCCAGTGGCGTTCTTAAGGGCCATACGGGCGGTGATGCGCAGGCGCAGCAAGCGCCATAAAATCCAGACCAGCGTGGCTGTGGCAATGCTCGCCGTCAGGAGATAAGTATCGTTGTAAGCCAGAATGTTTGCCTCAAGCGTCGTCACCGTCTGAAGCTGAATAATGGCCTGGGTTCCCAACAGGGAACTGTCGCCAACCAGGCTTTTATACATCTGGGTGTAAAGCTGAATGCGTTCGTTCACCAGCGGGTTGAGGGTGGTGAGCTGGTCAGCCAGCAGGCTGGAATGGTACTTCTCGCGCCAGGTCTGGAAGGTACCAAGGATTGCAGAACCCAGCAGGCCACCAAGGTTCTGACTCATGCCAAACATCACGGAAAAGCTGACCAGATTGCGTGGATCGGCGATCACCCCGCCAATGGCGGCCAGCATCGCAGGGGCGAGGAAGAAAGCGCTGCCGAAACCAAGCAGGAACTGGCTGAACATCAGCTGATCCGGCCGGGTCAGGTTGTTGGACTGGCTGTCCAGCAGCGAAGCAACAATCATCAGCGCCAGCGAGGTGATAATCGGCCAGGCCAGCTTAGTGGGTTTGATCGTCAGACAGCTGGTGACGATACCGCAGACGATTCCGGCGAAAATAGACCACGCCAGATGGGTCATCTGTTCATTCTGTAGGCCCGCATATTGCAGCCAGCCGATGACGCCGGTGTTCTGTTCCGCCAGTACGATGCGGATCAGCAGCATAATCAACCCCAGGCGTATGATGCTGCCGCTGGACAGCCAGCGGGTATTGAGCAGCGGGTTGCTGCGGTTATGTTCAAAGACGATTGCACAGACAATTAGCACCAGCGAGAGAGCCAACGCCCAGCCGATCCACGGTGTTTCAAACCACCATTCCAGACGCCCTAGCGACAGAACCGCGCACAACAGCGCCATACCGGGCGCAAGCAAAAAGAAGGTGATGAAATCTTTTTTCTCGAAAACTTTGCGTCGATCGCCCGGGGGCAGTTTCAGCACCATCACGCAGGCCAGTGAGATCAGGGCCAAACCCAGCTCGAAGAAGTACAGCCCACGCCACTCATCAAGCTGCAACAGCTCGGTGGAGAACAGCCGCGCCAGCGGTATCGCCAGCGACGAACCGGTAATGCCGATGGTCAGCGCCTTCAGTCGGTGCTTCGCGGGCCAGGCCTGTATCTGGTAATAAATGCCGAGCGAGCTGAGCGCGGCGGCGACCATCCCGTGTGCCGCCCGTACCATCAGCGCCGAGCTGAGATCGTTCACAAACAGGTGGAAAAAGGTGACCAGCACATACAGCACCAGGAAGCCTTCCGTAAACGCGCGCAAACCGTACTGCTGGCGAAATTTTACCAGCAGCAGGTTGATGGAGACGTTGGTCATGACATAGACGGCAGGCAGCCAGGCGATTTCAGTCGACCAGGCGCCGAAGGTGCCTTGCAGATTTTGCAGATTGGCGGTGACGACCGCGTTACCCAGCGCCCCGGTCAGACACACCAGCAGGCCGACCACGCCATAGGCGATCCGTTTCGACGTCGGATGTTCCGGGGTGGAAGGGGAACCCAGCAGAGCGGGTTTCTCGTGTGGCTGCCACTCGCGAGGAGCATAAGGATCGCGTTGGGGCAGGCGCATAACGGGGTTACCTTTCAAAATGTTGAATTGTGAGCGGGCTAATGATTCTACGGCTGACGCAAATCATAATTCAAGTGAATACGAATATTGTATGTTAATCAAATGTAGAGGGAATGATGAAGAAAAAGTGCGGCTCGCGAACGGAGCCGCAATAATATTATCGCTGTTCCGGCTGCGCCTGAAGGTGGCGTTCACGGTTGATGCGGCTGGCACAAAAAATTGCAATGAGGGAGATAGCGACCGTCACGCCCAGATACCAGGCCACGGGTACCCAGTCGCCGTCGTGTTTCGCCAGCAGTCCGGTAGCGATTAGCGGTGCCGTTCCGCCCGCCAGCGCGGCCCCAAGTTGATAACCCAGCGTGATACCGGTGTAGCGAACGTTGGCACTGAAAATTTCAGAGCAGAGCGTGCCGAGAACCGCCGTCACCGGTGCCCACAGTACGCCAAAAGCGATAACGGTCGCGAGCACAATTCCCCAGGTGGTACCGGTATTCAGCAGCATAAACCAGGGCACGATAAACAGGCCGAGCACGAAGACACTGACGGCGTACATACGCTGGCGGCCAACCCTGTCGGAGAGCAGCCCCATCAGCGGGATCATGATAGTGGCGACCAGTGCGCCAAGAGTTACTGCCTCCAGCGCCTGGGATTTCTGATAGGTCAGGGTGGTAGTGGCGTAGCTCACCACAAACGTGGAGAAAATATAGAACGGTGCTGTCTCAACAACCTTAAGCCCGGCGGCAATTAGCACTTCACGCCAGTGGTGTTTTATGGTGTCGCGCAGCGGAGCTTTCGCAACCTGACCGGATTTTTTCACTTTCTGGAAATCAGGCGTTTCGTCAATATCTTTCCGGATCCAAAGCCCCAATATTACCAGCACGGAACTGAGCAGGAACGGAATGCGCCAGCCCCAGGAGAGAAAATCCTCTTCGCTGAACAGCGTCATTAGCGAGACGATAAATGTCGCCATCAACATGCCGATGGTAACGCCCGCCTGCGGAATACTGCCGAAGAAGCCTTTGCGTTTTTCTGGAGCATACTCGTAAGCCAGCAGCAGCGCGCCACCCCATTCACCGCCGATACCCATCCCCTGAATAATACGCATCAGGATCAGCAACGCGGGCGCCCACATCCCGATCATGTCGTAGGTGGGCAGCAGGCCAATCATCACGGTTGCACCTCCCATCAATGAAAGGGTGAGGACAAGCGTTTTTTTGCGACCGATACGATCCCCGATATGTGCAAAGAGAACGCCGCCAATGGGGCGAATAAAAAAGGTCAACGAGAAGGAGAGATAGGAGAGGATCAGCCCGATTACCGGGTCGACCATCGGAAAGAAAATCTTGTTAAACACCAGCGCGGCAGCGGTGCCATAGAGAAAATAATCAAACCATTCAATAGAACTTCCCGTAAGACTGGCAATTAATACCTTTTTGTTTTTCCGCAATACCGTTGTCGTGCTCTCATGTTGTGTCATGACTCAAAACTCCGCCACGTGGATGATAATAGAGGTGTTACCTGGCGCGCTTCAGGTGCAACCTGTCGGTGTGTAATGGTTGTGAAATTGTTAAGCAACTTAGGGTTGGATGTTACCTTTGGCAAGTCAGCCAGAACTAAAACGGGTCAGATCACGATGGATTAAGCAGCAACTGGTGCTTTTTCAGCACGCTGTTGTGGCAGGATGTGTTGAAGGGCAGATAATCAAAAGCACAAACTCAGGGTGCAACCCAATTGTTTTTGGATGTTTCTGGTTATTTCATCAAAATGACAAATATGCAGCGTAATGAGCACCTCGGCTTTCAGAGTGATCTCCTTTTCAACCCCGTTGTGTGAAGTACTCTAAAGATTAATGCTGTAAGGAGGTAACGATGACAATGGCACTTTTCCCCTGTTTGCCTGGTACCACCCTCGACGCCGTGAATACCGTTGGGGCGTGGCTTGCTCAGGACGACTATCAGGACAACCAGCCCGTTGATCTGGTGATTCTGGCGGGTAACGCGGTGATCCCCGCGATTGATGCTGCCTGTAAAATCGCGGCTGAACAGGGGGTTCCTCTGATCATCAGCGGCGGGATCGGTCACTCGACGACCTTCCTCTACGCCGCGATTGCAAAGCACCCCCGCTATAACAGGATACCCACCACCGGGCGGGCTGAGGCGGCTATTCTGGCCGACATCGCCCGTGAATTCTGGAACATTCCGGCTGAGCATCTTCACGTTGAGGATCAGTCGACCAACTGTGGCGAAAACGCCCGCTTCAGCCGGGCGTTGATGAAACAGTCCGGACTGAACGCCGCCCGGGTGCTGGTAGTGCAGGACCCGACGATGCAGCGTCGCACAATGGCTACGTTTGCCCGCGTTTGCCGCGACGAGGCTGCATCGCCCGCATGGATGAGTCATCCCGGCCTGACGCCCGTGCTGCAAAACAGTGACGACGGTCTGGCGTTCAGCGGCCCGGTCGAGGGGTTATGGCCGGTAGAACGTTACCTGTCGCTGGTGCTGGGTGAATTTCCGCGACTCAGGGACGACATCAACGGCTACGGTCCGGCGGGACGTGATTTCATTGCCCATGTCGATATCCCTGCCGACGTGGACGCCGCGTGGCAGATCCTGCGAAACGACGTCATTCTCACCGACGCGCTGGTGAGCCGTTCTCTGCTGTAATGCTCTTGCCCGTTTGCGCCATCTTTTACGCAAACGGGCAGCCTTTGTTGCCGATTTGTGATTTTTGAAACGGGCTGACCCGTTTCTTTTATGAGATATCTCACAAAAACAGACTCATAGAGTAGGCAATTGCCCCGGTAATTATAGTTTTTAACATTAAGTTTACTTGTTAAAAACAGTGTGATTACAGGAGCAGGTTATGACAGTACCCGTACAACATCCTATGTATATTGATGGACAGTTTGTTGCCTGGCAGGGTGATGCCTGGATTGACGTGATCAATCCGGCCACGGAAGAGGTCATTTCCCGTATTCCCGACGGCACCGCCGAGGACGCCCGCAAGGCCATTGACGCGGCAGAGCGCGCGCAGGCTGGCTGGGAGGCGCTGCCTGCCATTGAACGCGCCAGCTGGCTACGCAAAATTTCCGCCGGGATCCGCGAGCGCGTCAGCGAAATCAGCGCGCTGATTGTGGCCGAAGGGGGCAAGATCCAGCAGCTGGCGGAAGTGGAGGTTAACTTTACCGCTGACTATATCGACTATATGGCCGAGTGGGCGCGCCGTTATGAAGGGGAAATCATTCAGAGCGACCGTCCGGGCGAGAATATTCTGGTGTTTAAGCGCGCCCTTGGCGTCACCACCGGCATTCTGCCGTGGAACTTTCCCTTCTTCCTGATTGCCCGTAAGCTCGCTCCTGCGCTAATCACCGGCAACACCATCGTTATCAAACCGAGCGAATTTACCCCAAACAACGCCATTGCGTTTGCCAAAATCGTCGACGAGATTGGCCTGCCGAAAGGCGTCTTCAATCTGGTGCTGGGCCGCGGTGAAACCGTCGGACAGGAGCTGGCCGGGAACCCGAAAGTGGCGATGGTCAGCATGACCGGCAGCGTCGGGGCGGGTGAAAAGATCATGGCTGCGGCTGCGAAAAACATCACCAAAGTGGGGCTGGAGCTGGGTGGTAAAGCCCCGGCCATCGTGATGGACGATGCCGACCTCGAGCTGGCCGTGAAGGCCATTGTGGATTCACGCGTCATCAATACCGGACAGGTGTGTAACTGCGCGGAACGTGTCTATGTTCAGAAGGGGATCTACGACCGCTTTGTGAATCGTCTGGGCGAGGCAATGAAAGCCGTCCAGTTTGGCAATCCGGCTGAGCGAACGGATATTGCCATGGGGCCGCTGATCAACGCCGCCGCGCTGGAGCGTGTGGAGCAGAAGGTGGCGCGCGCGGTGCAGGAAGGGGCTAAAGTGGTCCTTGGCGGTAAAGCGGCAGAGGGCAAAGGGTATTTTTATCCCCCAACGCTGCTGCTTGACGTACATCAGGACATGGCCATCATGCACGAAGAGACCTTTGGCCCGGTGCTGCCGGTGGTGGCTTTCGACACCCTGGAAGAGGCCCTGAAAATGGCCAACGACAGCGACTACGGTTTAACCTCGTCTGTATATACGCAGGATCTGAATGTCGCCATGAAAGCAATTAAAGGGCTTAAGTTCGGCGAGACCTACATTAACCGTGAAAACTTTGAAGCGATGCAGGGCTTCCATGCGGGCTGGCGGAAATCCGGGATCGGCGGGGCGGATGGCAAACACGGTCTGAATGAGTATTTGCAGACGCAGGTAGTCTATTTACAGTCGTAATCAGGAGCCCCCTCCATGCGAGATAATGTGTGCACTGAGCAGTTCCCTCGCCCCTTTGGGGAGAGGGTTAGGGTGAGGGGAACATACGGCTCTGGTGGTCATTCCGTTCACTTTAGGTTCCTTGCTACTCTGTAACAAAATGACCGGTGAACGTGCCAGGGTGGCTCAGTCGCCACCACCCTGGCTCCCGGCGGTAAATCGCCGCTTCGCGGTCCCTTCGGCTTATTCCTTCCGGCTTATCGGGGACGGGCGGAGGTAACATCCCTGTAAAGCCCGCCCTCTCGGCGCATCCCTGCGCCTCGCCCCGGCCGGAAGGCAAACGCCTCAGCGATTTACAGCCGGACCTGGGCATCGCTGTAATCCCTCCGTTATTCTGAAGGCACGTTAATGCTTCTGATTTCAAATAACTGGGCATACTCGGCCCTCCGTAAAAGGGGGTTCACATTTTCAGGAAAGGTGGTTATGTTGGCGCGATAACTGTTATTTATCGGGAAACAACATGCGCACAAAATATACGGGTCTGCAAATCAGCATTCACTGGCTGGTTTTTCTGTTAGTGATTATGGCCTATTGCGCCATGGAATTCAGAGGCTGGTTCCCGCGAACCGATCGTCCGCTTATTAATATGATCCACGTTTCCTGCGGGATCAGCATCCTGGTGCTGATGGTGGCGCGCCTGTTTATCCGCCTGAAATTCCCGGCTCCGCCCATTCAACCGAAACCAAAAGCGATGATCACCGGGCTGTCCCATCTGGGGCATCTGGTTATCTACCTGCTGTTTATTGCGCTGCCGCTGATCGGCATGGTGATGATGTATAACCGGGGAAATGACTGGTTTGCGTTTGGCCTGACGATGCCGCATGCGGCGGAGGGGAATTTTGACCTGGTGGATACGCTAAAAGCGTGGCACGTAACGCTGGCGAATCTGGGGTATTTTGTGATTGGTTTGCACGCCTTTGCCGCGCTGATGCATCACTATTTCTGGAAAGACAATACGCTGCTGCGCATGATGCCGAAAAAGCGTCAGTGACCGATAATGCCCTGCCAACCCGCAGGGCATTTTTTTTGCGGCTTATTGCAGTTGCGCGCGCTCCTGCGCCGTTAAGTCCAGTTCCTGAGTTGTACCCGTTTCTGAAGATTTTACCGCCGCTTCCAGCACCGCCATCACCGCCAGGGCTTCCACCGGATGGACCGGATTGTCAATCTTGCCGTTCAGGGCATCGCGCACGTTTATATAGTACTGCCGCTGGTCGCCTTTTGGCGCAGGGATAGCGCTGGCTTCACCCTGGGCATTAAACAGCACCATAGCGTCGCTGTCCTCACCCCAGCTTTCGCTACCCGGAATGACGCCTGCCAGAAGCTGGGCTTCCTGCTGATCGATGCGCGCTTTCACCACGCTGGCATTATCGCCGTGGACGGTAAAGCGGGCAACGCCGCCTGCCACCAGCATGCTGCAATGGAGGACCACTTTGTGTTCAGGATAGTTCAGCACCACGTGCGCCCAGTCGTTAATTTCCGCACCGTCACGCAGGGTGGCGATGTTGCCCTGTACCGACAGCGGCAGACCAAAAAGCTGTAGCGTCTGGTCAATCATGTGCGGGCCTAAGTCGAACCACAGGCCACTGCCGGGAACATTTTGCTCTCTCCAGCGCACGCGAACCTCCGGGCGGAAACGATCGATATGCGATTCAAAGTGTTTTACCTTGCCGATACTGCCTTGCTCAATCACCTGCTTAATGCCGAGAAAATCGCTGTCCCAGCGGCGGTTATGGAAGACAGAGAGCAGGCGCTGTTTTTCTTGCGCAAGCGCAATCAGATCTCGCGCTTCCTGCATATCCAGCGTAAATGGCTTATCCACCACTACGTGCTTGCCGGCGTTGAGCGCCAGGGTGGCCAGCGGCGCATGGGTCGCGTTAGGGGAGGCGATAACCACCAGGTCGATATCCGGGTGCTGAATAGCCTCTTCAGGGGTGGCAACAACGAGGATGTCCGGCAGATCGCGTTTGACCTTTTCTTCATCCCGGGATGAGACCACCGCCAGCTTCAGGCCGTCGACGGACTGGATCAGCGGGGCATGAAACGTCTTACCCACAAAACCATACCCGATCAGCGCAATATTCATTGTCTTCACTTTATTCATGACCTTCTCCACGTTAATGCGCGCAAACGGTAACCTGCACGGCGCTATGGTCCCCGAGCTCTGCCCAGGGACGATCTAAAAACAGTTGATGAATCTGGGATAACCCTGAAACCAGATAAGGTTCGCACTGGTTGAGTTTCAGATGATCGGCGACTACCCAGTGCGCCTGGCTTGCGGCCAGCATGGCACGCTTCACCTCGGCATCCGCCTCCTGACTGGCGCTCAATCCGAGCTCGGCATGAATGGCGCATGCGCCAAGGATGGCGATATCCGCCCGGTAGCGAGAGAGCAGCGAAAGGGTGGCGCTTCCGGCAAACAGGCGCTGTTTCTGATCCCACTTTCCACCAAGCAGGATCAGATCGATATCTTCCCGATCGCTAACCTGCTGGGCGATATCAAGAGAAGGGGTGATTATGGTGAGCGGTCCCTGCAGGAAAGAGGCAACGGCCAGAAGTGTGCTTCCGGCGTCCAGAAAAAGCGTCGAGCCCGCAGGTACGCACTGCGCAACCTGTTTACCCAGCCGCTGCTTGATTTCAGGCAGTAAGGTATTCCTGCTAACTCGGTTCATCGTCGAGAGATTCAGCGCGATGGCGCCGCCATGGTTTTTTTGCGCCAGTCCCTGTTTTTCCAGATCGGTCAGATCGCGACGGATGGTATCCGCCGAAACCTGCAACTTTTCTGCCAGCTCAGTGATGCTGGCCTGGCCTTGTTCAGTAATAATTTCAAGTACATATTTCTGTCTGGCGGTTTTATGCATGGGTGCAGTATCCTGCAAAATGTCGCAATACTATGCAGTTTACAGCATTTTACAGGAAAGGGAATCGTAACAGGAGGGGGATGTTGTCCAAAAACAGTTTAATAAGGTGAATATTGAATTAGCATTAATCAGTCATCAAAAACATGTATGTATCGTTTAGACCTGATGTTAACGCTATGTTTTACATAGAAATTTGGTTAAAGCTACCGAATAAGGAGTTCGAATAAGAATATAAAACCAGATTATAAATATAAATTGGTGCTTATATCTATTAGATATTCTTTTTAAAGTAAAATAATTTAATATTAATCAGCGAATGACTTAAATTGACAGTTCTTTGAAAATCTTTGTGTCTGATTCGAGATGAAATAAACGCAAAAATGTACATCAAGGTCTTTCAGAATTTTCCTTAAATTACAGAGGGTTTATATGTTTCAGCGTAAACGCATCTAATAGCCATTTGTCCAGAAACCCCATCTTTTTTCTTATTTGTAACACCACATTAACATTACGGATGTGGTCGCTCATATCACATTTTGTTATGCTGCGAATCAATAAATATTTAAGTAAATTCTTAAAAGAAAAAAAGAGATTGTACGGCTCTCATCTCAATTGAAATGGGTGTGGGCGACTATTGGCGGAATTTATCAAACAGGAGTGGGGAAAATAGGGTGAATTATTTGTACCTCTTCCTGGTAATTATTTAGCCATCACCTGAAGTCCGGGGGTATTATAAAGATGAAATGCAATAACAGGATGCTCAGATTATCTGCTTCCCTGACCTTAATTTCACTGGTGGTGACTGCGGCTCATGCAACTAACGGTCTGGTAGGGATATCTCCCGTTGCGGCAATGACGATGAAAGAAAGTATTCTTTTCGCTCTTGACCGCGACCCGTCGGTGAGTCAGCAGGCTGCACAGCTGGGGATTGGCCAGGCACAAATAGACGAAGCGCGTAGTGGCTGGATGCCACAAATAGCCCTGAACGGGAGTACGGGTCACAGCCAGACCACCGATTCGAGCGGCTCGTTGCGAAATTCCGCAGCCTGGGGGCTGAGCCTGACGCAGCTTGTGTACGATTTTGGCAAGACCAATAACAGCATCAGCCAGTCTTCAGCTCAGCGTGACAGCTATCGCTACCAGCTGATGAGCACGATGTCTGCCGTCGCGGAAAAAACGGCCCTCAGCTATGTGGAAGTGAAACGCTACAGCGATCTGCTACAGGCGGCAACAGAGAACGTGCAGGCGCTTAAAAACGTTGAGCAGCTGGCAAAACTCCGCGCCGATGCAGGCGTAAGCTCCACCTCTGATGAGCTTCAGACCCGCACCCGTATTGCCGGAATGCAGGCGACGGTAGAGCAGTACAATGCGTCACTGAACAGCGCCCGCGCGCGGCTGGCGGTATTAACTGGCATACAGGCTGAACGCTATTCACCGGTTCCGGGAGGTCTGGCCGTGGAGCCGGATTCTCTCAATCGGATTGATTATTCACTGATCCCAACGGTGATGGCCGCGCAGAACATGGAGCGTTCAGCCCAGTACGGCGTAGAAACCGCGAAGTCACAGCACTGGCCAACCTTAAGCCTGAAAGGGGGCCGCACCCGGTACGAGTCTGATAATCGCGCGTACTGGGATGATCAGATCCAGCTCAATATTGATGCACCGCTTTATCAGGGCGGCGCGGTCTCGGCGCGCGTCCGTCAGGCCGAGGGCGCAAGGGCAATGGCATCGTCTCAGGTCGATCAGGCCCGTTTTGATGTCCTGCAAAAAGCCTCCGTCGCACAGGCCGACTGGACCGGGGCGCGAGGACGAATGGAGGCCGGAAAACGTCAGCTGGAAAATGCGTTGCGCGCCCGCGACGTCTACAAAAATGAATATACCCTGAGCAAGCGCAGCATTAACGATCTGCTCAGCGTGGAGCAGGATGTCTGGTCTGCCACCTCAGCGAAAATAATGGCTGAATACGATGGCTGGAGCGCGGCGATTAATTACGCCTCCGCGGTGGATAATCTCATGCCGCTTATCGGAATAGAGAAAAACGCTGCCGCGAAATTACCTGATTTGAGTTAAAAAAGGCGCGCCTTTCTGCGCGAAATAAGTCAGACAATAATGGGTGGTTTTTCCCAGGGATAGTTACATCCCTCTGGTGGACATAACCACAGGAATACGCGCACCTGCAAGGAGAAGAATATGAGTAACGCAAAAGTTGTTGATGTTATCATTCGAAAAACGGCAGAAAAAACGAAATTAACCGGTGAAGGGAATCTCTCGGTCTCTATTTCATCGCCGAGCGTGATTGAAATTCAGGGTTCTGCTCAGGACGTGGTGCGTTATGTCCGCCAGGGGAATGACCTCCTCATTTATATGAAAGATGGCAGCGTGATCCGCTGCAATAATTATTTTGTCGAAGACACGGAAACCCATAATCATTCCGAACTGGTATTTAACGATAACCAGGAGTTGACGCATATTTCATTTGCCGATGCCGGGGAAGCATCAGGCGTTGCCGCCACCGAATTAACCGCCCAGGCTGCACCCATTAGCAGCATTGAACCTTTTCTGGAGCAGGGAAGCGTCTTAAGCGATGCGCCGTGGGGCTGGATTGCCGGAGCGGCGTTGGGAGGCGGTGCGATTGGCGCACTGCTGGCTCACGGCGGTGACGGCGAAACCAAAACAAAAGTTATTGATAATACGAAAGAAGTCGAAAGCGCCACGCCAACATTTTTGCTGACGGATAACGCGGGTGACAAGCAGGGGGTGCTGAGTGCAAAAGAGGTCACGGATGATAACACCCCAACCTTCAGCGGTACCGGGCAGCCGGGCGCGACCATTCAGGTTAAAGACAGCAGCGGCAGCACCATCGCCAGCACCATGGTCGCAAAGGACGGCACCTGGACGGTAACACTTCCGACCCAGGCGGAGGGGGAACATACCTGGTCCGTCGTCCAGATCGACGGCAGTAAAACGACCTCTGCGGGCAGTATTACCGTAACCGTTTCTACAGCGGATACCAGCGTGACGCTCGCCACCACGGCGGGCGATAACGTGATCAACGCCAGCGAGCAGGCCGCTGGCTTTACGCTGTCCGGCACCAGCAAAAACCTGGCGCAGGGAACGGCGCTTACCGTCACGCTGAACGGTAAAACCTATTCCGCAGAAGTGGGGGCAAACGGCGCATGGAGCGTGAAGGTGCCTGCTGCTGACGCGCAGGCGCTGGGCGATGGTACCTGGACGGTCAACGTCAGCGGCAAAGACGCGGCGGGCAACACCGTGACCGGCAGCCAGACGATTGGCGTCGATACCGCTGCGCCAGCGATTTCTGTCGACACGATCGCCCAGGACAACATCATCAACGCGGCTGAACATAATCAGCCGCTGACGCTGACCGGAAAAACCGATGCGGAAGCGGGCCAGATTGTGACGGTCACGCTGAACGGCAAAAATCACACGGCGACCGTGGGCAGCGACGGCACCTGGTCCGTTACGCTTTCGGCCAGTGAAGTACAGGCGATGGCTAACGGCGAGCACACCCTGACGGCAAACGTCAGCGACAAAGCGGGTAACGGGGCCTCCACCACCGCCGATTTCACGGTCGATACCGCAGCGCCAGTGGTCACTATCAACACTGTCGCGGGCGACGACATTCTGAACACCAGCGAGCAGGGGCAGGCTCAGATTATTTCCGGCCAGGCGAACGGCGCGGCGGCGGGCGACGTTGTCACCGTGACCGTTGGCGGCAAGACCTTTACCGGTGTCGTCCAGGCGGACGGCAGCTGGAGCGTCGGCGTGCCGGCCTCTGTCATTGGCGCGCTGGGTGAAGGTAGCCACAGCATTTCGGTCTCCGTGACCGATGCGGCGGGCAACACCGGCAGCGCGACGCACGGCATTACGCTCAGCGGCAACCCGCCGGAATTTACCCTTGACCCCATCAGCCAGGATAACGTCCTGAATGCGCTGGAGGCCATGCAGCCTCTGAGCCTGAGCGGGACCAGTAATCTGCCGAACGGCAGCGCTGTCACCGTGACGCTGAACAACGTTAACTATCAGGCCACCGTTGAGAATGGTAGCTGGTCCGTTCAGGTGCCAGTTTCCGACGTGCTGGATCTGGCGAATACCCTTTACACCGTGAGCGTCAGCGGCACCGACAGCGTGGGTAACAGCGGCTCCGCCGAGGCGAATCTGCTGGTCGATACCGCGCTGCCGCAGGTGATCCTCAACACCTTTGCCGGGGATAACCTGGTCAATAACGCCGAAGCGGCGGTTGACCAAACCCTCAGCGGACGCGTCACCGGCGCGGCGGCGGGCGATACCGTCTCTGTCACCGTGGGCGGCAAGAGCTACACCGCGACGGTTGGCAGCGACCTGAAATGGAGCGTGACCATCCCATCGGCCGACCTTCAGGCGTTTGGCGACGGCGATTTAACCTTCAGCGCCTCTGTCACCAATGCGCACGGCAACACCGGCACCGGCGAGCGTGATATCAACATCAACGCCGAACTGCCGGGCCTGCGCGTGAACACGATCTCTGGCGATGACGTGATTAACGCCATTGAACAGCAGCAGGATCTGGCCGTGACCGGCTCCAGCACTCATCTGGCCGAAGGCACACAGATCACCGTCACCATCAATAATGTTGAATACGTCACCACGGTTAACGCCAGCGGCAGCTGGCAGATTGGCGTGCCGTCGGCGGACCTTCAGGCATGGACGGCGGGAGGCATGACCGTCAGCGTCAGTGCGGAAGATGCCTGGGGCAACACCGTGGCGGCTGAACACCCGATCGAGCTTGACCTGAACGCGGTGGCCGTCACCATCGATACCGTAACCACTGACGATATGCTCAACGCGGCGGAAAAAGGCGCGGATGTCACGCTTTCCGGTCAGACGCAGGGCGTAGAGGCCGGGCAAACCGTGGTGGTGAAATTCGCGGATCAAACCTTTACCGCACAGGTGCAGCAGGACGGCTCCTGGCGCCTGACCGTTCCGGCGAGCGCGATGGAAACGCTGATCGACGGGCGGGCGCAGGTGAGCGTCAGCGTGACTAACGTTAACGGCAACAGCGCGGACGCCTCACGCGTGGTGATTGTCGATACGCAGCCGCCAGCCATTACGCTTGATAACCTGACCGACGACAACATCATTAATGCGGCAGAAGCGCAGCAGGATCTGGTGCTCAGCGGCAGCACAACCGCTGAAGCGGGCCAGACGGTCACCGTGACGCTGAACGGTAAATCTTACCAGACCACGGTCCAGGCGGACGGTCGCTGGCAGTTGAACGTGCCTGCCGCCGACGTTGGCGCGCTGACCGATGGCAATGTCACCGTCACGGCCACCGTCAGTGACGTGGCGGGCAACAGCAGCAGCGCGGACCGCGTTGGGCTGGTGGATGCCACCGTGCCGCAGGTGACCATCAACGATTTCGTCACCGACACCAACACCGTTAACCAGCTGGCCCATTCACAGGCGCAGATCCTGAGCGGCTCCGTCACCGGCGCGGCGGCGGGTGATTTGGTCATCATCACCATCAATAACGTGGACTACACCACCGTGGTGGATGCGGCGGGCAACTGGAGCCTCGGCCTGCCTGCGTCCGTCGTTCAGGGGCTGACGGACGGCACCTGGACCATTAACGTCTCCGTGACCGATCGGTCCGGCAACACCGGCAGCAGTTCAGTGGATGTGGTGGTCAATACAGTCACGCCTGTAATCGGTATTAATACGCTGGCAGCGGATGACGTGATCAATGCGGCAGAGAAGGGCGAAGATCTGCTGCTTTCCGGTACCAGCAACCAGCCGGAAGGAACCACCATCACCGTTAATCTGAACGGTATCAACTATGCAGCCACCACCGACGCCAGTGGCAACTGGAGCGTTACCGTACCCGCCTCTGCGGTGAGCGCGCTGGGTGAAGCCAATTACACCGTGACGGCGAGCGTCACCGATAATGTGGGCAACAGCGCCTCTGCCACGCACGATGTGCTGGTGGACAGCTCGCTGCCGGTTGTTACCCTCAACAACGTCGCGGGCGACAATATCGTTAACGCGGCGGAAGTGGCCGCAGGGCAAACCCTGACCGGGAAAGTATCGAACGCGGCATCGGGCGATACCGTCACCATTATCATCGGCGGGCAGACATACACGGCTACCGTACAGGACGATCTCACCTGGAGCCTGCCGTTAACCCAGAGTCAGTTAACCGCGCTCGGCAACGGCGACCTGACCGTATCGGCCAGCGTGACGAACGCGCACGGTAATACCGGATCGTCTTCCCTGGATGTCACCATTGACGCCCAGTTGCCCGGCCTGCGCATTGATACCGTCGCCGGTGACGACGTCATTAACGTTATTGAACACGCGCAGAACCTGGTTATCTCCGGCACCAGCACCGACCTGGCGGCGGGTAGCACCGTCACCGTGAGCATCAACGGCAAGAGTTATTCCGCCTCGGTACTGGCGGACGGCACCTGGCAGGCTGCGGTTCCGGCCGCGGACGTCTCCCGGTGGGCGGATGGAGCGCTCACCATCAGCGCCAGCGCGCAGGATACCTCCGGCAACCCGGTGAACATCGGTACCGTGGTGGATGTCGATCTCGCCCCGGTGGCGATAAGCATCAACAGCGTGACGGACGACAACGTGCTGAACGCGGCAGAAAAAGGCCAGGATCTAGTGCTGTTCGGCTCCTCCTCGAACGTTGAAGCGGGCCAGACCGTTACCATTATCTTTGCGGGTAAAACCTGGGCCACGATGGTCGATGCCAACGGCGACTGGACCTGCACCGTACCGGCTGCCGAACTGAGCGGCCTGAAGGATGGCGACGCCAGCGTACAGGTTAGCGTAACCAACATGAACGGCAACGCGGCCTCTTCCTCGCAGGCATTCAGCGTCGATACCGCCGCGCCAGCGGTCACTATCAACACTATCAGCGCCGACAACATGCTGAATGCGGCAGAGGCGGCGCAGGATCTGACCCTGAGCGGGACGTCTACTGCCGAAGCAGGTCAGACGGTCACCGTGACCTTCAACGGCAATCAGTACACCGCCCAGGTGCAGGCAAACGGCAGCTGGACGCTGGATGTACCGGCGGCGGATCTGGCGGGGATCGCAGACGGTAGCGCGGCGGTCACGGCGACCGTGTCCGATAAAGCGGGCAACCCGGCCAGCGCGGGGGCGTCCGTGCTGGTCGACACTACCGTGCCGCAGATTACCTTCAACATTGTGGCGGGCGACGACATTGTTAATATTGCCGAGCACGGCCAGGCGCTGATTGTCACCGGCAAGGTGACGGGCGCGCAGGCGGGCGATGTGATTACCCTGACCCTGAACGGCAAAGACTACACCGCCATGCTGGACGGTGCCGGTAACTGGAGCGTGGGCGTTCCGGCGGCGGACGTGGGCGCGCTGGCTAACGGCGATCAAACGATCTCCGCCACGCTCACCGATAAAGCGGGCAACAGCACCAGCGCGACGCACGCGTTTGACGTCTCCCTGACCGCGCCGGTGATTGCCATCACTACCCTGGCGGTTGACGACGTGATCAACGCGACCGAGAAAGGTCAGGATCTGCTGGTCTCCGGCACCAGCAACCAGCCGGACGGGACCCGCATCACCGTAACCCTGAACGGTATCAGTTACGCCGCCACCACCGATGCCAGCGGTAACTGGAGCGTCACCGTTCCGGCGGCAAACGTCTCGGCACTGGGCGAAGCGAGCTACAGCGTGACGGCCAGCGTGACCGATACCGCGGGTAATAGCGCGAACACCAGCCATAGCGTGCTGGTCGACAGCGCGCTGCCGCAGGTCACCATTAATGCAGTTGCCACCGACGACGTGATTAACGCAGCGGAAGTGGCTTCCGGACAAACCCTGAGCGGGAAAGTGAGCGGCGCGGCGAGCGGTGACACTGTCACGATCGGTATCGGGGGCAACACCTATACCGCGACGGTTCAGGACGATCTGAGCTGGTCGGTTAACGTGGCATCTGACGTCTTAACCGCTATCGGTAACGGCGATCTCAACGTAACAGCGAGCGTGACCAACGGCCACGGCAACACCGGCACCGGCGAGCGCGACATTACGATTGATGCCAGCCTGCCGGGCCTGCGCGTGGATACCGTGGCAGGCGACGATGTGATCAACAGCATCGAGCATACTCAAAACCTGATTATCACCGGCTCCAGCGACGGGCTGGCGAGCGGATCGGCGCTGACGGTCACCGTCAACGGCAAAACCTACGCGGCAACCGTGCTGGCGGACGGCACCTGGACGGCGGCTATTCCGGCGGCTGACGTCGGCGCGCTGAGCGCAGGTACAGTCACCGTGACCGTTGACGGCCAGAGCGCGGCGGGTAATCCGGTTTCCATCAGCCATGACGTGAAGGTGGATCTGGCGCCGGTCGCCATCAGCATCGACGCCATCGCTACCGACGACGTGATTAACGCAGCCGAGAAGGGTGCGGATCTGGTGCTGTCCGGCTCGACCACCAACGTGGAAGAAAACCAGACCGTTACCATCAGTTTCGGCGGTAAGACCTATAGCGCGACGGTGGATGCCAGCGGCCACTGGACGGCGACCGTACCGTCTGCCGATTTGGGCGGACTGAAAGACGGCGACACCAGCGTGCAGGTCAGCGTCACCAACGTAAACGGCAACAGCGCCTCTGCGGGCCGCGAGTACAGCGTGGATGCCACCGCGCCGACGGTGTCGATTGAAATCGTCAGCGACAACAACATCATCAATGCTGCCGAAGCGCAGCAGGATCTGGTCATCAACGGCGTCTCTGATGCGGAAGCGGGCCAGACCGTGACCGTGACCCTGAACGGCGAGAATTACATCACCACCGTGCAGGCAAACGGCAGCTGGAGCGTCACCGTACCGTCTGCGGATGTCGGCGCGATTTCCGACGGCGATTACACCATCACAGCAGCCGTCCTGGATAAAGCGGGTAACCCGGCCTCGGCGGATCGCGATGTGCTGGTGGATACCACAGTGCCACAGCTGACCATTAACACCGTTTCCGACGACGACGTGATCAACAGCGCCGAGCATGCGCAGGCGCTGATTGTCACCGGTTCCGTGACCGGTGCGGAGGCGGGCGATGTGGTGACCGTCACCATCAATAACAAAGATTACACGGCGACCCTGAACGCTTCCGGCAAGTGGAACGTAGGCGTGCCTGCGGCGGACGTGAGTGCTCTGACCGCAGGGGATCACACCATCACCGCGGCGCTGACCGATAAAGCCGGAAACAGCAACAGCACAACGCACGAGGTTGAAGTCAACCTCACCGCGCCGGTGCTGACCATTGACACCGTGTCCGGTGACGATGTGATCAACTACACCGAGAAAACTCAGGATCTGACCATCACAGGTACGGCTTCCGGGCTGGCGGCGGGCGCGGTGGTGACCGTGATGCTCAACGACAAAGCGTACAGCGCCACGGTAGCTACCAATGGCCAATGGACTACAACCGTTCCGGCGAGCGAGGTGGGGCAACTGGGTGAAGCGCTTTACACAGTGTCGGCCTCCGCAACGGATAGCGTCGGCAACAGCACCAGCACCTCGCACACCGTGAACGTGGAATCCGTTCTGCCTGGCGTCATCATCAACATCGTGGCGGGCGACGACGTGATCAACGCTGCGGAGCTGGCAACCGGCCAGACCATCAGCGGTAAGGTGGTGAATGCCGAAGCAGGCAACACCGTGACCGTGACCATTGGCGGCAACAGCTACACCGCAACGGTGCAGAGCGATCTCACCTGGTCCGTGAGCGTGCCGGAGTCGGTGCTGACCGCACTGGGCAACGGCGATTTAACCGTGTCAGCCAGTGTCACCAACGGCGTGGGCAATAGCGGAACGGGCGAGCGCGAAATCGTGATAGACGCGAATCTGCCGGGCCTGCGCGTGGATACCGTGGCGGGCGATGACGTGATTAACAGCATCGAACACGGGCAGAATCTGATTATCACGGGTTCAAGCGACGGCCTGACGGCGGGTACGGCGCTGACCGTCACCGTAAACGGTAAAACCTATGCGGCTACCGTGCTGGCAGACGGCACCTGGAGTGCGGCGATCCCTTCTGCGGACGTGAGTGCCCTTGCCGCAGGCACGGTCACCGTGACCGTTGAAGGGCAGAGCAGCGCGGGCAATCCGGTGACTATCAACCATGATGTAACGGTGGATCTGGCAAACGTCGCCATCAGCATTGACGCCATCGCTTCCGATGACGTGATCAACGCCGCCGAGAAGGGCGAAGATCTGGTGCTCTCCGGCACCACTGCGAACGTGGAGGAAAATCAAACCGTCACCATCACCTTCGGCGGCAAGAACTACACCGCCACGGTGGACGCTGAGGGTAAATGGACCGCCACGGTGCCATCTGCGGATCTGACCGGTCTGAAAGAGGGTGATGCCAGCGTGCAGGTAAGCGTCACCAACGTGAACGGCAACAGCGCCTCGGCGGGGCGCGAGTACAGCGTGGATACTACCGCGCCGTCCGTGACCATCAACACGATTGCCACAGATGATATCCTGAACGCCACGGAAGCGCAGTCTGACCTGGCAATCTCCGGCACCAGCACCGCCGAAGCGGGCCAGACGCTGACCGTATCGCTGAACGGCAAAGATTACACCACAACCGTCAGCGCGAACGGCAGCTGGACGCTGAACGTTCCGGCGGCGGATCTGGCAGGATTAACCGACGGCAGCGTGACGGTAACTGCCTCAGTCAGCGACAAGGCGGGTAACCCGGCGTCGGTGGACCACAACCTGACGGTGGACGTCACCGTTCCGACTGTGACCATCCACACCGTGGCAGGCGACGACGTGATTAACGTGGCTGAACACAAGCAGGCACAGATCATCAGCGGCTCCGCCACCGGCGCGGCGGCGGGCGATAAGGTCACCGTCACGATCGGCGGCCAGACTTACACCACCGTGCTGGACGCGGCGGGTAACTGGAGCGTGGGCGTTCCGGCAAATGTGATTTCAGGCCTCAGCGACGGCACCGTGACCGTCACTGCGTCTGTCACCGACGCGGCGGGCAACACCGGCAGCGGCACGCATAATGTGACCGTCGATACCGGTCTGCCGTCGGTCAGCTTCAACGCCATCAGTGATGACAACGTCCTGAACGCGGTAGAAAAAGGGCAGGACCTGAGCGTCAGCGGCACCAGCGCCAACCTGGCGGAAGGCACCGTGGTGACCGTAATTCTGAACGGAAAAAACTACACTGCGACAACTGCGGCAGACGTCACCTGGAGCCTGAACTATCCGGCGGCGGATCTGGCGAGCCTGGGCGAAGCCAACTACACCCTGAACGCGACCGCCACCAACGGCGTGGGCAACAGCGTGAGCAACACCGCGAACCTGCTGGTGGACACCGCGCTGCCAACCGTCACCATCAACACCGTGGCGGGCGACAACGTCATCAACGCGGCGGAAGTGGCGGCAGGTCAGACCCTGAGCGGCACCGTGGCGAATGCCGAAGCGGGCAACACCGTGACCGTGACTATCGGCGGCCACAGCTACACCGCAACGGTGCAGAACAATCTGTCCTGGTCCGTCAACGTGCCGTCTGACGTGCTGACCGCACTCGGCAACGGCAGCCTGAGCGTGACGGCAACCGTCACCAACGGCCACGGCAACACCGGGACCGGCGAGCGCGAGATCGCTATCGACGCTAACATGCCGGGCCTGAGCGTGAATACCGTGGCGGGTGATGAAGTGATCAACACCATTGAGCACGCGCAGAACCTGATTGTTTCAGGCTCCAGCGACGGGCTGGCGCCGGGCACGGCGCTGACGGTTACCGTCAACGGTAAAGATTACGCGGCAACGGTACTGGCAGACGGCACCTGGCGCGCGGCGATCCCGTCCACCGACGTGAGCGCGTGGCCGGAAGGCACCGTGAAAATCAGCGTTACCGGCGACAGCGCGGCGGGTAACCCGATCACCATCAGCCACGATGTGACCGTGGATCTGGCTACCGTTGCCATCAGCATCAATGCGCTTGCCACCGACGACGTGATTAACGCGGCGGAGAAGGGCGCGGATCTGGTGCTGTCCGGTGCGACCACCAACGTGGAAGCCGGGCAGACCGTGACCATCAGTCTGAACGGCAGGATCTACACCACCACCGTGGACGACAGCGGCAACTGGACTTACACCGTGCCGTCAGCGGATCTGGCTGGCCTGAAGGATGGCGACGCCAGCGTGCAGGCGAGCGTCACCAACGTGAACGGCAACAGCGCCTCGGCGGGGCGCGAGTACAGCGTGGATGCTACCGCGCCGTCCGTGACCATCAACACGATTGCCACAGACGATATCCTGAACGCCACGGAAGCGCAGTCTGACCTGGCAATCTCCGGCACCAGCACCGCCGAAGCAGGCCAGACGCTGACCGTATCGCTGAACGGCAAAGATTACACCACAACCGTCAGCGCGAACGGCAGCTGGACGCTGAACGTTCCGGCGGCGGATCTGGCAGGATTAACCGACGGCAGCGTGACGGTCACCGCCTCAGTCAGCGACAAGGCGGGTAACCCGGCGTCGGTTGACCACACCCTGACGGTGGACGTCACCGTACCTGCGGTGACCATCCACACCGTTGCAGGTGACGATGTGATTAACGTGGCTGAACACAATCAGGCGCAGATCGTCAGCGGCTCCGCGACCGGCGCGGCGGCGGGCGACACCGTCACCGTCACCATCGGCGGCCAGTCGTACACCACCGTGCTGGATGCGGCGGGTAACTGGAGCGTGGGCGTTCCGGCGAATGTGATTTCAGGCCTCAGCGACGGCAGCGTGACCGTCACTGCGTCAGTCACCGACGCGGCGGGCAATACCGGCAGCGGCACACATAATGTGACCGTCGATACTGGTGTGCCGTCGGTCAGCTTCAACGCCATCAGCGATGACAACGTACTGAACGCGGTAGAAAAAGGGCAGGACCTGAGCGTCAGCGGCACCAGCGCCAACCTGGC
>NZ_JBMKJN010000039.1:0-26076 GCF_049236805.1 Enterobacter cloacae complex sp. XAL002 | reverse complement strand
AGCACAAGTATTTTTTAGATCTTTTTTTCCAACTGATGATTTTCCGTGCTTTTCGCTGAAAACCCACCCGATCCGCTTAAAAATTGACGCATTTTGCCTTGCCTCGCTCCAGTAATACGATCAAAGTCTTCTTTAATAACGCTCATCTGTATCGAGGTAGATATGTTTGCAGTATTACGTCCTTATAAACATCTGTTCCCCCAAAAAGGCGATCGCGTGATGATCGATGCCAGCAGCGTGGTCATTGGTGATGTTCGCATGGCCGATGATGTCAGCATCTGGCCACTTGTCGCGATCCGGGGCGATGTTAACTACGTTGCAATCGGTGCACGCACCAATATTCAGGACGGCAGCGTGTTGCATGTGACTCATAAGTCATCTTATAACCCTGAGGGCAACCCGCTCATTATTGGGGAAGATGTTACCGTCGGCCATAAAGTGATGCTCCACGGCTGCACGATCGGTAACAGGGTTCTCGTTGGGATGGGATCGATTTTGCTGGATGGCGTCATTGTAGAAGATGACGTAATGATTGGCGCAGGGAGTCTTGTTCCGCAAAACAAGCGTCTTGAAAGTGGGTATCTCTATTTAGGCAGCCCGGTTAAACAGATCCGCCCCCTAAAAGAGACGGAGATCGAAGGATTGAAATACTCAGCGAACAATTACGTTAAATGGAAAAATGACTATCTGGATCAGGATAACCAGACCCAACCCTGATCGTCTTCCTGCTGATCGCGGATCAAATCGCTGGCATCCTCTTCCAGGTCCCAGCGATTTTCGCAAAAGACCGCTAACGGATCTGCCCCCCCAAAGCGCTGAAGCAACGTTTCCCCTTTAATCGCACAGGTGAGCTGCATTCCATGCACCAGCACCGGGAAACAAACCGCTTGCTTGTTTTCATCCCAGATTTCTCTGTCGGGAAAATGAATCGCCTGATTCACGCCGTCATTTCCTGTTTGAGCTTTTCAATCACCGGTTCTACTGCGGGTAACACGCCATGCCAGAGTAGCACCGCATGAGCCGCCTGCCCCACCAGCATTCCCAGACCATCAGCCACGTGTTTTGCCCCCTGTTGTTCGCACCAGGTCAGAAAGGGCGTTTTCCCTTTTTGATAAAACATGTCATAGGCGTAGATGTGGGAATGAATCAGGGATGCAGGAATCGCCGGGATCTCTCCATTAATACCGCTTGAGGTGGCATTAATCACAAGATCAAATTCGTGACGCGCGAGATCGTCAGGTGCTACCGCAGCTACGCTGCCTGTGTGTGCGAACAACGCCGCCAGCTCTTCTGCTCTGGAGAAAGTACGGTTGGTGATTGTCACCGCACAATCCAGCGAAAGAAGAGGAAGCAATACGCCGCGCGAGGCGCCACCCGCGCCGATCAGCAGGATCCGAAAGCCTGGTTTAATAAACGACAATCGCTCCAGATCGCTGAGTAAACCAATCCCATCGGTGTTATCGCCCAGAAGGCGACCATCTTCAAGCCGCTTAAGAGTATTGACGGCGCCAGCGAGCGACGCACGTTCGGTCAGTTCATCCGCGCGCCCGAAAGCCTCTTCTTTAAAAGGCACCGTGACGTTCGCACCTTTACCACCCGCATCAAAAAAGCTATTCAGCGTCGGTATAAATGCATCAACAGGCGCAAGAACCCGACCATACGGGTGATCTATATGCAATTGCTCCGCAAACAGCCGATGGATCAGAGGCGACTTGCTGTGCGCGATCGGGTTACCAAAAACAGCATAGGTTTCCATCACATTATCCCTGGCGAAAACGTTCGCCGGTCAAGGCATCGCGAATTTCTGACGGGTTAAGACGACCACCGGTTTCACCCACGGCTACCGGGAAATCATTCCCGAACTGCGCCAGAACTTCTTCGGTTGTCCGACAAGGGGGAAGCCCGGTCAGGTTGGCGCTGGTTGAAACCAGAGGTTTACCAAATGCCTGGCATAACTCCACCACCAGCGGATGGTCGGTGACGCGTACCGCGAGTGAATCGAAACGCCCGGTTAACCAGCGCGGCGTTGTCGGCTGTGCAGGAAAAACAAACGTCACGGGACCAGGCCACGCAGAGAAAATGGTTTCCCGCTGTGCAGGTGTCAGCATGGAATCATCAATATAAGGCTTAAGCTGCTCGTAGTTCGCAGCGATCAAAATCAATCCTTTTTCGACAGGCCGCTGTTTTAGCGCCAGCAGACGGTTAACGGCGACTTCGCTGTCAGGATCACACCCGACCCCGAAAACGGCTTCTGTTGGATAGGCGATGACTTCTTCTTTTTTCAGGATTTCCACCGCCTGCGCGATGGAGCCTGATGGCAGGTTATTATTCACTGATTTGATCCGCCGAAACCGGCTTTCCACATTGTTTACTGGCGCAAAAGCGTTTCAAGCCTTGCGCGGTTTTCTTCTCTATAAGTAACGGATAATCGCAATGAGAGCAGACGCCCGCTACTGGTTTGAAATTGATGACGAACTGGCATTCAGGATAGCGATCGCACGAATGGAAGGTCTTGCCATAACGAGAGCGCCGCTGCACCAATTGGCCACGCTGGCACTGAGGGCAGGCAATTGCCGTTTCATCTGGCTTATCAATTTGTTCCGTATGTTCACACTCCGGGTAGCGGCTGCATCCGATAAACATCCCGAACCGCCCCTGCCGCAGCGCCAGTTCACCGCCACAGAGAGGACAAAGCTGTCCCTCCAGAATTTTGACGATATGTCCATCCGCCTGGCTTTTCAGGGGACGGACATAATCACATTCCGGATAGTGTGAACAACCGAGAAACGGACCGTGTTTCCCGGACCGAATAACAAGTTCTGCCCCGCATTGTGGGCAGGGCTCGTTTTTATGCACCGTGAAGAGTGCTGATTTGGCCATAACAACTCTTGTTGCTGCACATAGAATTAATGCAGCATACCTTCATTCACTTCAAAGAGTAATTCTTCCATTTGCTGATAGGCATTTTCACAGCCTGGAATGTTGAACAGAACCATCAGGATCACCCATTTCAGATCTTCCAGTTCAAACTCAGCAGTATCCAGCGCCATGACGCGCTCTATCACCATCTCCCTCGTTTCGAGGTTTAGCACCTGAATCTGCTCGAGGAATAAAATGAATCCCCGGCAGCTGGCATCCAGCCTTTCACACTCTTCAGCTGTATAGATGCGCACAGACAATGGGTCAGAAGCAAGCTGCATCGGTTCGGCGAGGCCGTCCTGATAATCAGCCAACTTATCCAGCCACATCAACGCATTATATATATCTTCCCGCTCAAAACCTGCGTCGGTCAGATCCCGTGTTAATTTGTCCTGATCCACCTGCATTTCTGCTTCGTTGTGGATGTAAGTCTCAAACAAATACATCAGTACGTCGAACATGGCATGCCCTCCTTAATCGGACATAGCCGCCGGGTACAGCTGCGATCCACCCTGCTAACTCCAGTTCGAGTAGCTGTGCTACCGTTACTGGCACAGGTTGGCCGGCACGTTCAGCGACAACGTCAACAGGTGTTACCTCATCTCCTACGTTAGCCAGGAGCTTGGGAAATGGCAATGCTACTGCCTCCTGATCCGATGAAATATGTCGCTTTTGGAGATCATCCTGCAACCAATGCAGTCCATACTGCAAATTTTCAAGGATATCTTCTTTGCAGGTCACCAGCGTCGCCCCCTGTTTTATCAGCCAGTGAGGGCCTTCGCAGCCGGGGTTCCCCAACGGGCCGGGCAGCGCAAAAACTTCACGCCCCTGCTCCAGTGCGCACCTTGCGGTAACCAGCGATCCACTCCGAATCGCAGCTTCGACCACCAGCACACCCTGGCTTAACCCACTGATGATCCGGTTACGCCGTGGAAAGTTACCCGGTCTGGGCGGTGTTGAGAGTGAAAACTCAGACACTATTGCCCCCTCTGAAGCAATAAGTTGCTCAGCCAGAATATGATGACGACGCGGATAGAGACTAAAAAGACCATTGCCAAGCACGGCGACACTTCGCCCTTTTGCGGACAACGCCGCATGATGTGCTACACCGTCGATGCCGCAAGCCAAGCCACTGGTGATCGTAAAGCCACATTGGGACAGCTGTTCGCTCAGCATTTTCCCCCAACGCTCGCCATACCACGAGGGCGCACGGCTGCCCACTACCGCAAGCTGCATGCTATTAAGCACGTCAACGCGGCCTCTCACAAATAGCGCCCCGGGAAAATCAGGGATAGAACGCAACAATGGCGGGAAGCGAGGATCATCCGCCGTGAGAAGGTGGTTGTCGGCGTGTTCCAGCCATTCCAGACTACGTTCAAGCTCACTCTCGCTGAACGAAAAAAACTTTACGGCATGTTTGGGCGAAAGCCCTGACGCGTTGACGGCTTCAGCATCGACGGTTGCCTGGCGAAGCAGCCTCTGCGCAATCTCCAGCATCGCATCACCGTATAACGACCCGATGTTTATAAGCCGTAACCATATCTCTGTGGACGTCATCCTTTTCCCTGCCATAAGCAGCCTCAGCAATCTTTGCGATTGGTCACTGATGCTGTCAATCGACCGGGGATTTGTCTAGAATAGAAGTAATATTCTTATCAACTCCTGAACACGACTCTGGAAATTTATGGCAGTTTTGCAAGTGTTACATATTCCTGACGAGCGCCTTCGCATCGTCGCGGAACCGGTTAAAGAAGTGAATGCAGAAATTCAGCGTATCGTCGATGATATGTTCGATACCATGTACGCTGAAGAAGGCATTGGCCTTGCCGCGACCCAGGTAGACATTCACAAACGTATTATTGTGATCGACGTTTCTGAAAATCGTGATGAGCGCCTGGTGCTGATCAACCCTGAGCTGCTGGAAAAAAGCGGCGAAACAGGTATTGAGGAAGGCTGTCTGTCTATCCCTGAACAGCGCGCTTTGGTGCCACGTGCCGAAAAAGTTAAAATCCGCGCACTGGATCGTGACGGCAATCCGTTTGAGCTGGAAGCCGACGATCTGCTGGCAATTTGCATTCAGCATGAGATGGATCACCTGGTCGGTAAACTGTTTATCGATTACCTCTCACCTCTGAAGCAACAGCGTATTCGTCAGAAAGTTGAGAAACTGGATCGTTTGCGTTCTCGCGCTTAACGCCCCCGGATACAAGGAATAACGTGTCTACATCACTACGTATAATCTTCGCGGGTACCCCTGATTTTGCAGCGCGTCATCTCGACGCGCTGTTAAAGTCTGGCCATCAGATTGTTGGCGTATTTACTCAGCCGGACCGTCCGGCTGGCCGCGGTAAAAAACTGATGCCTGGCCCGGTTAAGGTACTGGCAGAAACACATGGTTTACCGGTTTTCCAGCCTGCGTCATTACGACCTGAGGAAAACCAGAAGTTAGTGGCAGACCTGAACGCGGACGTGATGGTAGTTGTGGCTTACGGCCTCATTCTGCCGAAAGCGGTACTTGATATGCCCCGCCTGGGCTGTGTGAACGTTCATGGTTCTTTGCTCCCACGCTGGCGTGGTGCAGCTCCTATTCAGCGTGCTCTGTGGGCAGGCGATGCTGAAACTGGCGTGACAATCATGAAGATGGACGTAGGTTTAGACACGGGCGACATGCTGTATAAACTGGCGTGTCCCATCACCGCAGAAGATACCAGCGCCACGCTGTATGACAAGCTGGCGGATCTCGGCCCGCAGGGGCTGATTGAGACGCTGCAACAGCTTGCTGACAATACAGTGACGCCTGAAGTGCAGGATGAGGCCCAGGTGACCTATGCTGAGAAACTGAGTAAAGAAGAAGCCCGTATCGACTGGTCCCTGTCAGCAGCTCAACTCGAACGCTGCATCCGCGCCTTCAATCCATGGCCGATGAGCTGGTTGATGATTGATGAGCAGCCAGTGAAAGTCTGGAAAGCTTCAGTTATTAACGGCAATGCATCGGCAGAGCCCGGTACGATTATCGACGCCAGCAAAAACGGTATCCAGGTTGCGACCGGAGAAGGGGTACTGAATCTTGAATCGCTGCAACCGGCCGGTAAAAAGGCAATGAGCGCGCAGGATCTATTAAATTCTCGTCGTGAATGGTTCATCCCTGGCAATCGCCTTGCCTGAACAAATTTATTCTTAAGGCCCGGTGTTTCCGGGCATTTTTATTTTTACGGTTATGAAAAGACAAAATCTACGCACTATGGCGGCTCAGGCCGTTGAGCAGGTTATCGAGCAGGGCCAGTCACTGAGTAATGTCCTGCCTCCACTGCAACAAAAGGTTTCCGATAAAGACAAAGCCCTGCTTCAGGAGCTGTGCTTTGGCGTGTTGCGCACCCTCTCTCAGCTTGAGTGGTTGATTAACAAGCTGATGTCACGCCCGATGAGCGGCAAGCAGCGTACCGTGCATTATTTGATCATGGTCGGTTTCTACCAGCTTCTTCATACCCGCATTCCACCTCATGCTGCGCTGGCCGAGACAGTGGAGGGTGCCGTTGCGATTAAACGTCCTCAGCTAAAAGGATTGATCAACGGCGTGCTGCGTCAGTTCCAGCGTCAGCAGGACGAACTGCTGGCAGAATTTGCGCAAAGCGAAGCGCGTTTCCTTCACCCTGAATGGCTGCTGAATCGCCTTAAAAAAGCCTACCCACAGCAATGGCAAGACATTGTGGATGCCAATAATCAACGTCCGCCGATGTGGTTACGCGTCAATCGTAACCATCATACACGCGACGCATGGCTGGCCCTGCTGGAAGAGGCCGGAATGAGCGGCTTCACACACGCTGCTTATCCTGATGCGGTTCGTTTAGCCTCCCCTGCACCGGTACATGCATTACCCGGTTTTGAAGAGGGCTGGGTAACGGTACAGGACGCATCTGCTCAGGGCTGCATGACCTGGCTTGAGCCGAAAGACGGGGAGCAGATCCTCGATCTCTGTGCAGCGCCAGGGGGGAAAACAACGCACATCCTGGAAGTGGCGCCGCAGGCCAGCGTGATGGCCGTGGATGTTGATGAGCAGCGCCTTTCACGCGTCTATGACAACCTTAAGCGTCTGGGTATGAAAGCACAGGTTAAGCAAGGCGATGGACGCAAACCCGCTGACTGGTGTGGTGATACCCGGTTCGATCGCATTTTGCTGGACGCCCCCTGCTCAGCAACCGGCGTGATTCGTCGTCATCCCGATATCAAATGGCTGCGTCGCGATCGTGATATCAAGGAGCTTGCCCAGTTGCAATCCGAAATTCTGGATGCCATCTGGCCGCATCTCAAACCCGGCGGAACCCTGGTGTATGCAACCTGCTCTGTTCTCCCGGAAGAGAACAGTCAGCAAATTGCGGCTTTCCTGAAACGCACCCCGGACGCTACGCTGCACGATACGGGAACGCCTGAGCACCCGGGTCTGCAAAACCTGCCGGGCGCAGAAGAGGGTGATGGCTTCTTTTACGCTAAGCTAATCAAAGAGTGATGTTGAGAACAGGTCACGAAAGATGAAAATTATCATTCTGGGCGCAGGGCAAGTTGGCGGAACGCTGGCGGAAAATCTCGTGGGTGAAAACAACGATATCACCATTGTGGATACCAATGGCGATCGCCTGCGCGTTTTGCAGGACAAGTTCGACCTCCGCGTTGTTCAGGGGCACGGCTCTCATCCACGTGTGCTTCGGGAAGCGGGCGCGGACGATGCCGACATGCTGGTTGCAGTAACCAGTTCTGATGAAACCAACATGGTTGCATGTCAGGTGGCCTACTCGCTTTTCAACACCCCAAACCGCATCGCCCGCATTCGCTCCCCGGACTATGTCCGGGATGCGGAAAAGCTGTTTAATTCCGAAGCAGTACCTATCGACCATCTTATTGCGCCTGAACAGCTGGTTATCGACAGTATTTATCGTCTGATTGAGTACCCGGGCGCGTTGCAGGTTGTGAACTTTGCTGAAGGGAAAGTAAGCCTGGCGGTCGTGAAGGCTTATTACGGGGGCCCGCTGATAGGTAATGCCCTGTCGACAATGCGCGAGCATATGCCACATATCGATACGCGTGTTGCGGCGATTTTCCGTCACGACAGACCTATTCGTCCGCAAGGTTCCACCATTGTAGAAGCCGGGGATGAAGTCTTCTTTATTGCGGCTTCTCAGCATATCCGTGCGGTGATGAGTGAACTACAGCGTCTCGAAAAACCGTATAAACGTATTATGCTGGTTGGCGGCGGTAATATTGGCGCAGGTCTGGCGAGACGGCTGGAAAAAGACTACAGCGTGAAGCTGATCGAACGGGATCAACAACGCGCGTCAGAGCTGGCTGAAAAACTTCAGAATACCATCGTGTTTTATGGCGATGCTTCGGATCAGGAATTGCTGGCCGAAGAGCATATCGATCAGGTTGATCTTTTTATTGCCGTCACCAACGACGACGAAGCGAATATTATGTCCGCCATGCTCGCTAAACGTATGGGGGCGAAAAAAGTTATGGTGCTTATCCAGCGTAAGGCTTATGTCGATCTGGTACAGGGTAGCGTAATTGATATTGCTATTTCACCCCAGCAAGCCACCATCTCTGCCCTGCTAAGCCATGTGCGTAAAGCGGATATTGTCGGCGTGTCATCTCTTCGTCGTGGTGTTGCTGAAGCCATTGAAGCCGTCGCTCACGGGGATGAAACGACGTCACGCGTTGTTGGTCGCGCAATCGATGAAATTAAACTTCCACCAGGCACCATTATCGGCGCAGTAGTGCGAGGTAATGATGTGATGATCGCCAATGATAATTTACGTATTGAGCAGGGTGACCACGTTATTATGTTCCTGACCGATAAAAAATTTATTACCGACGTCGAGCGTTTATTCCAGCCAAGCCCGTTCTTCCTGTAATGATTTGGGTGCTCAGACGAGGGCACCCAAATATTAACCTTCTAATTTTCATGCCTTTTATTTTTCATAACGATTATTTATCCCCAATGGCAATTAGCTAATCATTTGTTAAACTTATAGGCGTCAGCTGGCACAAGGAGAACATAATGAGTTTTATTAAAGAATTTCGCGAATTTGCGATGCGCGGGAATGTGGTGGATTTGGCTGTGGGTGTCATTATTGGTGCGGCGTTCGGTAAGATCGTTTCATCATTAGTCGCCGACATTATTATGCCGCCGTTAGGACTGTTGATTGGAGGCATTGATTTCAAACAATTCGCCTTCACCCTTCGGGAAGCTCAGGGCGATATCCCTGCGGTTGTAATGCACTACGGCGTATTCATTCAGAACGTATTTGATTTCGTGATCGTGGCATTTGCCATTTTCATGGCGATCAAACTTATCAACAGACTTAACCGTAAAAAAGAAGAACCGGCTGCTGCCCCGCCAGCACCAACTAAAGAAGAAGTCTTACTGACTGAAATTCGCGATCTGTTAAAAGAGCAGAATAACCGCGTTTAATCAGGCGAGAGAAACAGAAAGGCCAGTGGTAAAAAAGCGATTAGCTTGCTTGCCACTGGCCTCCCAGTTACCACGTTGTACATGTTTACCTTTACGCAAATAACTCCCTTTTCCCTTCTTGTTCTTCTCAACACGCTGTCTAAAAAGCGGGTCGTGAAGCAATGCCTCAATGGCGTTATCCTTAATTTGTCCCTTAGTATGCTGATAGCGGCTCATCATTTCTCCTGAGCATAGTTAATATCGGCGGGAGTCTAGTCCGTGGCTGATAAAAAATCAACAACCCTGAGTTTCACTACTGGCGCCCTGTTCAAGGGCTTCCAGTATTGAGCAATAAACACTGCTGTGAGCAGTACCGCAGCACGCGTCATTCAGCCTTTGTAGAGATCGTTGCATGGCCTGCAGCTCCTGAATTCGTCCTTCAACTTCATCCAGCCGGGCCTGAACGATGCTTTTAGATTCCTGACACGTATGATGTTCAGGATCGATACGGATCGACAGCAGTTCACGGATCGACTCCAGCGTGAAGCCGAGTTGCCGGGCATAGCGGATAAAACGAAGGCGTTGCAGGTCGTTATCCGTATAAAGGCGAAATCCACCTTCTGTTCTGACCTCATGATCGATCATCTGCTGCTTTTCGTAGTAGCGGATAGTATCCGGCGTTACGTTAGCAAGCTTCGCAAGTTCACCTATGCGGTACATGGCTACTCCTCGTTTATTTTTTGCATTAACCTTTCACTGTACTCACCATGCAAAAAGTCAGTATTCATTCCCGTCTGGCGCAGTTTTATTTCGATGAGCGCTAATCGACGGCTGATTTCGGAGTACCGCGGGTCATTCTTATGAATGCCTTTAAGCAGATCGGCAAGCTCGACGGCTTCATTGCGTTGCTGAAGTTCAGGGGGTAAACAACCTGCGTTTTTCAGTAAGCGATAACCGGCTCGTAATTCAGGGGGAATGTGTGAATCATCGTCCAGCACCAGTGGCTCACCGCTACCGGGGAGATTTTCAAACTCGCCTTTGTTTTGGGCATCGCTAATATGGCGTTCAGCCCACTGATCGAGCAACCACATAATGAACTCCAGGGGATGAGCAGAAAAGATACAGACATTGTAGATAAGTGGAGATTCTGCGCATATAAAAAAACCCGCCGAGGCGGGTTTTTTTACGTTACTACAGATTACTCTGCAGCAGCTTCTGCTTTCTCTGAACGATCAACCAGCTCGATGTATGCCATCGGCGCATTGTCGCCTGCACGGAAGCCACACTTCAGAATGCGAGTGTAACCACCGGCACGGCTCGCGAAACGCGGGCCCAGTTCGTTAAACAGTTTTGCCACGATCTCATTATCACGAGTACGGGCGAATGCCAGACGACGATTAGCAACGCTGTCAGTCTTGGCAAGAGTAATCAGCGGCTCAACTACGCGACGCAGCTCTTTCGCTTTAGGCAGGGTCGTCTTGATGATTTCATGACGAACCAGTGAACCTGCCATGTTGCGGAACATAGCCTGGCGATGGCTGCTGTTGCGGTTCAGTTGACGACCACTCTTACGATGGCGCATGACCTTATCCTTCTCAGTAAAACCTTAACCTGTGATCCGGTTACTCGTCAGCAATGCTTGCCGGTGGCCAGTTTTCCAGGCGCATGCCCAGAGACAGACCACGTGAAGCCAGCACGTCTTTAATCTCGGTAAGAGATTTTTTACCCAGGTTCGGCGTTTTCAGCAACTCAACCTCGGTACGCTGTACCAGATCACCGATATAGTGGATAGCTTCTGCCTTGAGGCAGTTAGCAGAGCGGACAGTCAATTCCAGATCGTCAACAGGGCGCAGCAGGATCGGATCGAATTCTGGTTTCTCTTCTTTCACTTCCGGCTGACGTACATCACGTAAGTCAACGAAAGCTTCCAGTTGTTCTGCCAGGATGGTTGCCGCACGACGAATCGCCTCTTCAGGATCGATTGTGCCATTGGTTTCCATTTCGATGACCAGCTTGTCCAGGTCGGTACGCTGTTCTACACGCGCTGCTTCAACATTGTAGGCAATACGCTCTACAGGGCTGTAGCATGCGTCGACCAGCAGACGGCCGATTGGGCGCTCATCTTCTTCCGAATGAATTCGGGCAGAAGCCGGCACATAACCACGACCGCGCTGAACTTTGATACGCATGCTAATAGCTGCGTTCTCATCGGTCAGGTGGCAGATCACGTGCTGCGGCTTGACGATTTCAACATCACCGTCGTGGGTGATGTCGGCTGCAGTCACAGGGCCAATGCCAGATTTATTCAGAGTAAGAATAACTTCATCTTTACCCTGAACTCTCACCGCCAGCCCTTTCAGGTTGAGCAGGATTTCAAGGATATCTTCCTGAACGCCTTCTTTGGTGCTGTACTCATGAAGTACACCATCAATCTCAACCTCGGTCACCGCGCAACCCGGCATCGATGAGAGCAGAATACGGCGCAGTGCGTTACCCAGAGTATGGCCAAAGCCACGCTCTAAAGGCTCAAGGGTCACCTTGGCGTGCGTCGAACTCACTTGCTCGATATCTACCAGGCGCGGTTTTAGAAACTCTGTCACAGAACCCTGCATTGTGTCCTCTCTTTGGTACTAAGCTTTACTTGGAGTAAAGCTCGACGATCAGGTGTTCGTTAATGTCCGCAGACAGATCAGAACGCTCAGGCTGACGCTTGAACGTACCTTCCATCTTGCCAGCATCAACTTCCAGCCAGGTTGGCTTTTCACGCTGCTCAGCCAGCTCCAGAGCGGCTTTCACGCGAGATTGCTTTTTCGCTTTCTCACGAATGCTAACAACGTCATTCGCTTTAACCTGATAAGAAGCGATGTTAACAACACGACCGTTTACCATGATTGCTTTATGGCTAACCAACTGGCGTGATTCAGCACGAGTCGCGCCGAAGCCCATACGGTATACAACGTTGTCCAGACGACCTTCCAGCAGAGCCAGCAGGTTTTCACCTGTGTTGCCTTTCAGACGTGCTGCTTCTTTATAGTAGTTACGGAACTGACGCTCCAGCACACCGTAGATACGGCGAACTTTTTGCTTTTCACGCAACTGCACACCATAGTCAGACAGACGCGGTTTACGCGCACCGTGCTGGCCAGGAGCTTGTTCAATTTTACACTTGGTATCGATCGCGCGAACGCCAGACTTAAGGAATAAGTCGGTGCCCTCACGACGGCTCAGCTTGAGCTTAGGACCCAAATATCTTGCCATTTTCTATCTCCAACTAACCTAAAAAACGAGCGTTATACGCGACGTTTTTTCGGCGGACGACAACCGTTATGAGGGATCGGAGTCACATCAGTAATATTCGTGATGCGGAAACCAGCGGCGTTCAGAGCGCGAACAGTAGATTCACGACCCGGACCCGGACCTTTAACCATAACTTCCAGATTCTTGATGCCGTATTCTTTTACGGCTTCAGCGCAACGCTCTGCTGCAACCTGAGCTGCGAACGGAGTGGATTTGCGAGAACCACGGAAACCGGAACCACCGGCTGTTGCCCAACCCAATGCGTTACCCTGACGATCAGTAATAGTAACGATGGTGTTGTTGAAAGAAGCATGGATATGAGCCACGCCGTCAGAGACTTGTTTTCTTACACGTTTACGTGCACGAACTGGTGCCTTTGCCATTATTCAATCACCCCGATTATTTCTTGATCGGTTTGCGCGGACCCTTACGGGTACGTGCGTTGGTCTTAGTACGCTGACCGCGCACTGGCAGACCACGACGATGACGCAAACCGCGATAGCAACCAAGATCCATCAGGCGCTTGATGCTCATGCTGATTTCACGGCGCAGATCACCTTCAACGACAAATTTGGCAACTTCGTCACGCAGCGTGTCGATTTGTTCTTCAGACAGCTCACTGATCTTAACATCTTCAGCGATACCCGCTGCAGCCAGAATGGCTTTGGAACGGGTCTTGCCGACGCCGTAGATCGAAGTTAATGCGATCACAGCATGTTTCTGATCAGGAATGTTAATGCCTGCTATACGGGCCACTATGCACTCCTACTATTTAATATGTACGCACCATGCTGAAAAGCCCGTTTTCAGGATACTCAAATGGAAACGTACAGACATACAAAAGATTGGCTGGCTAATCTAGCCAGCTCAACCCAACTTTGCAAGAAAAATATGCGAAATAATCAGCCTTGGCGCTGTTTATGCTTCGGCTCGGCACTGCAAATCACACGGATGACACCATCACGCTTAACGATTTTGCAGTTACGGCATAATTTCTTGACGGAAGCACGAACTTTCATTTTTACTCTCCGTAACTTCTCAGGCGACCATTTAGCGGCCGTAGCCTTTCAGGTTCGCCTTCTTCAATGCAGACTCATACTGACTGGACATCATCAGAGTTTGCACTTGAGCCATAAAGTCCATAATCACGACAACAACGATAAGCAGTGAGGTCCCACCGAAGTAGAACGGTACTTTCATTGCATCACGCATGAACTCCGGGATCAGGCAGATAAAAGTAATATAAAGCGCACCAACCAAAGTCAGGCGAGTCATTACTTTATCGATATACTTCGCCGTTTGCTCTCCCGGACGAATTCCTGGTACAAATGCACCGGACTTCTTCAGGTTATCTGCTGTTTCACGCGGGTTGAAGACCAACGCCGTGTAGAAGAAACAGAAGAAGATGATCGCAGACGCATAGAGTAACACATAAAGTGGTTGCCCAGGCTGCAAATACAGCGAAATTGTTGTCAGCCAGTTCCAACCAGTACCGCCCCCGAACCATGACGCGATGGTTGCCGGGAACAGAATAATACTGGAAGCGAAGATAGCCGGGATAACCCCCGCCATATTCACTTTCAGCGGTAAATGTGTGCTCTGTGCAGCATAGACACGACGACCCTGCTGACGTTTAGCGTAGTTCACCACAATGCGGCGTTGACCACGTTCAACGAAGACAACAAAGAACGTCACTGCAAATACTAATACTGCAACCAACAGCAACAGGAGGAAGTGCAGGTCGCCTTGACGCGCTTGCTCGATAGTATGGGCGATGGCCGGCGGGAGACCCGCAACGATACCGGCGAAGATAATGATTGAGATACCGTTACCGATACCTCGTTCAGTAATCTGTTCGCCGAGCCACATCAGGAACATGGTCCCTGTGACCAGACTTACAACAGCGGTGAAATAGAATGCAAAGCCTGGGTTTAATACCAGGCCCTGCATACCAGGCATATTCGGAAGACCGGTAGCAATACCGATCGACTGGAATATTGCCAGCACCAGAGTGCCGTAACGGGTGTACTGGCTAATCTTACGACGTCCAGACTCCCCTTCTTTCTTCAACTCTGCCAGGGCCGGATGAACGACCGTCAGCAGCTGGATAATAATCGATGCCGAAATGTACGGCATAATACCCAGTGCGAAAATAGAAGCACGGCTGAGAGCACCACCAGAGAACATGTTGAACATTTCAATGATGGTGCCTCGCTGTTGCTCAAGCAGTTTGGCAAGTACAGCGGCATCAATACCAGGGATCGGAATAAAAGAGCCAATACGGAACACAATCAGCGCGCCGATTACAAACAGCAGTCTGCGTTTCAGCTCGCCAAATCCACCTTTGGCACTTTGAAAATCTAATCCCGGTTGCTTAGCCATCTGCTACTTATTCCTCAATTTTACCGCCAGCAGCTTCGATAGCAGCACGAGCACCTTTAGTAACACGCAGGCCACGAACAGTTACCGGAGTAGAAACTTCACCAGACAGGATCACTTTCGCGAACTCGATCTGGATGCCGATAATGTTAGCCGCTTTCAGCGTATTCAGGTCTACAACGCCGCCTTCAACTTTCGCCAGGTCAGACAGACGGATTTCCGCTGTAATCGCTGCTTTGCGAGAGGTGAAGCCGAACTTCGGCAGACGACGGTACAGTGGCATCTGGCCACCCTCGAAACCGCGACGTACGCCACCGCCAGAACGAGAGTTCTGACCTTTGTGACCACGACCACCGGTTTTGCCGAGGCCAGAACCGATACCACGACCCAGGCGTTTACCCGCCTTTTTAGAGCCTTCGGCCGGAGACAGAGTATTTAAACGCATCTCTTACTCCTCAACTTTAACCATGAAGTAAACCGCGTTGACCATACCACGAACAGCAGGAGTATCCTCGCGCTCAACGGTATGACCAATACGACGCAGACCCAGGCCAAGCAGCGTTGCCTTGTGTTTCGGCAGACGACCGATTGCACTGCGGGTTTGAGTGATTTTAATAGTCTTTGCCATGGTCAATTACCCCAGAATTTCTTCAACGGATTTACCACGCTTGGCAGCGACCATTTCTGGAGAATTCATATTTTCCAGGCCATCAATAGTTGCACGAACCACGTTGATCGGGTTGGTGGAACCATATGCTTTAGCCAGAACGTTATGAACTCCAGCAACTTCCAGAACGGCGCGCATTGCACCACCGGCGATGATACCGGTACCTTCGGAAGCTGGCTGCATGAATACACGAGAACCCGTGTGAACACCTTTAACTGGGTGTTGCAGGGTACCGTTGTTCAGCGCGACGTTAATCATATTGCGACGGGCTTTTTCCATCGCTTTCTGGATCGCTGCTGGAACTTCACGCGCTTTACCGTAACCAAAACCAACGCGACCGTTACCATCACCCACTACAGTCAGAGCTGTGAAGGAGAAAATACGACCACCTTTAACGGTTTTAGATACGCGGTTTACCGCGATCAGCTTTTCCTGCAGTTCGCCAGCCTGTTTTTCGATGTGAGCCATCTTACACCTCTACCTTAGAACTGAAGGCCAGCTTCACGGGCAGCATCTGCCAGTGCCTGGACACGACCATGATATTGGAACCCGGAACGGTCAAAGGAAACATTGCTGATGCCTTTTTCCAGAGCGCGTTCTGCAACAGCTTTACCTACAGCTGCAGCGGCGTCTTTGTTACCGGTATACTTCAATTGTTCTGAGATAGCTTTTTCTACAGTAGAAGCAGCTACCAGAACTTCAGAACCGTTCGGTGCAATTACCTGTGCGTAAATATGACGCGGGGTACGATGTACCACCAGGCGAGTTGCACCCAGCTCTTTGAGCTTGCGGCGTGCGCGGGTCGCACGACGGATACGAGCAGATTTCTTATCCATAGTGTTACCTTACTTCTTCTTAGCCTCTTTGGTACGCACGACTTCGTCGGCGTAACGAACACCCTTGCCTTTATAAGGCTCAGGACGACGGTAGGCGCGCAGATCTGCTGCAACCTGACCGATCAGCTGTTTATCAGCGCCTTTCAGCACGATTTCAGTCTGAGTCGGGCATTCTGCAGTGATTCCGGCCGGCAGCGGATGCTCAACAGGGTGTGAGAAGCCCAGAGACAGGCCTACTGCATTCCCTTTGATAGCTGCACGATAACCTACACCAACCAGCTGAAGCTTTTTAGTGAAGCCTTCGGTAACACCAACAACCATTGAGTTCAGCAGGGCACGCGCGGTACCAGCCTGAGCCCATCCATCCACGAAACCATCACGTGGACCGAAGGTCAGAGCGTTATCTGCATGTTTAACTTCAACAGCTTTGTTGAGGGTACGAGTCAGCTCGCCGTTTTTACCTTTGATCGTAATAACCTGACCGTCGATTTTGACATCAACGCCGGCAGGAATAACGACCGGTGCTTTAGCAACACGAGACATTCTTTCCTCCGATTAGGCTACGTAGCAGATAATTTCGCCACCAAGACCAGCCTGGCGCGCTGCACGATCAGTCATAACACCTTTAGAGGTAGAAACAACTGCGATACCAAGACCAGCCATTACTTTTGGCAGCTCATCTTTTTTCTTATAGATGCGCAGGCCTGGGCGGCTGACACGCTGAATGCTTTCTACAACAGCTTTACCCTGGAAATACTTGAGAGTAAGTTCCAGTTCCGGCTTGGTGTCGCCTTCAACTTTAAAATCTTCGATAAAACCTTCTTCCTTCAGCACGTTGGCAATTGCCACTTTCAGCTTGGCGGAAGGCATGGTGACCGCAACTTTGTTCGCGGCCTGACCGTTACGGATACGGGTCAGCATATCCGCGATCGGATCTTGCATGCTCATCTGTCTTTACTCCCGTGATTCAATTGGTAATTACCAGCTAGCCTTTTTCAAGCCTGGTACTTCACCGCGCATGGCGGCTTCACGCAGTTTGATACGGCTCAACCCAAACTTGCCCACATAACCATGTGGACGACCTGTTTGACGACAGCGGTTACGCTGACGAGACGGGCTGGAATCACGCGGCAGAGACTGCAGCTTGAGAACCGCATTCCAACGATCTTCGTCGGAAGCGTTCACATCAGAAATGATCGCTTTCAGTTCAGCGCGTTTAGCGAAGAATTTATCAGCTAAAGCTACGCGCTTTACTTCGCGTGCTTTCATTGATTGCTTAGCCATTCAGTAACCCTACCTTACTTGCGGAACGGGAAGTCAAAGGCAGCCAGCAGAGCACGGCCTTCTTCATCAGATTTCGCAGTAGTGGTAATGGTAATATCCAAACCACGCACGCGGTCGACTTTATCGTAGTCGATTTCTGGGAAGATGATCTGCTCACGGACACCCATGCTGTAGTTACCACGACCGTCGAAAGACTTAGCGGACAAGCCACGGAAGTCACGGATACGTGGAACAGCAATAGTGATCAGGCGCTCAAGGAACTCCCACATGCGTTCGCCACGCAGAGTTACTTTACAGCCGATCGGATAGCCCTGACGGATTTTGAAGCCTGCAACAGATTTGCGTGCTTTGGTGATCAGCGGTTTTTGACCGGAGATTGCTGTCAGGTCAGCTGCTGCGTTATCCAGCAGTTTCTTGTCAGCGATCGCTTCACCAACACCCATGTTCAGGGTGATCTTCTCGACCCGAGGGACTTGCATGACAGAATTGTAGCTAAACTCAGTCATGAGTTTGTTAACTACTTCGTCTTTGTAGTAATCATGCAGTTTCGCCATCGTACTACTCCAAATTACTTGATAGTTTCGCTGTTAGACTTGAAGAAACGGACTTTTTTGCCGTCTTCGAATCTAAAGCCTACACGGTCAGCCTTACCGGTAGCCGCATTGAAGATTGCAACGTTAGAAACCTGAATAGCAGCTTCTTTTTCAACGATGCCGCCTGGTTGGTTCAGGGCCGGAACCGGCTTCTGATGTTTCTTAACCAGGTTGATACCTTCAACGACGAGTTTGCCGGAAGACAGAACATTTTTTACTTTACCGCGTTTACCTTTATCTTTACCGGTTAACACGATAACTTCGTCATCACGACGGATTTTCGCTGCCATGATTCGCTCCTTAGAGTACTTCTGGTGCCAGAGAGATAATTTTCATGAACTTCTCAGTACGAAGTTCACGAGTTACCGGCCCAAAGATACGCGTGCCGATAGGCTGCTCGCTGTTATTGTTTAAAATAACGCATGCATTACCATCGAAGCGAATGACAGAACCGTCAGGGCGACGAACACCCTTCTTGGTGCGCACCACTACCGCCTTCAGCACATCACCTTTTTTGACCTTACCACGTGGAATTGCTTCCTTGATGGTGATCTTGATGATGTCGCCTACGCCTGCGTAGCGACGGTGCGAGCCACCCAGAACCTTGATACACATTACGCGACGTGCACCGGAGTTGTCGGCGACGTTCAGCATAGTCTGTTCTTGGATCATTTTAGTGCTCCGCTAATGTCAACTACTACCTGAGACTCTAAAATCAGAGCCGTTAAAAAGCCCCATATCGAGGGCGCGGCATTATAACACCGCTTCTGCAATATGGGTAGAAAAAATAAACGGCTCATTGCTGAGCCGTTTATTCGTATTGAGAATGCGTACTCTATTACAGAACCGCTTTCTCTACAACGCGAACCAGCGTCCAGGACTTAGTCTTGGACAGTGGACGGCATTCACGGATTTCAACCTTGTCGCCGATACCACATTCGTTGTTCTCGTCATGTACGTGCAGTTTGGTCGTACGCTTGATGAATTTACCGTAGATCGGGTGTTTCACAAAACGTTCGATAGCTACAACAATGGATTTCTCCATTTTATCGCTAACAACACGACCTTGCAGAGTACGGATTTTATCGGTCATTACGCACCCGCCTTCTGAGTCAGTAAAGTCTTAACGCGCGCAACATTGCGACGCACTTGCTTCAGCAGGTGAGTCTGTTGCAGCTGGCCACTTGCAGCCTGCATACGCAGGTTGAACTGCTCACGCAGCAGGTTCAGCAGCTCAGCGTTCAGCTCTTCAACGCTTTTTTCACGCAGCTCTTTTGCTTTCATTACATCACCGTCTTAGTTACAAAGGTGGTTTTGATAGGCAGTTTCGCTGCTGCCAGGCCGAAGGCTTCACGGGCCAGCTCTTCCGGAACACCGTCCATTTCATAAAGGACTTTGCCCGGTTGGATCAAGGCAACCCAGTACTCCACGTTACCTTTACCTTTACCCATACGAACTTCCAGTGGCTTCTCGGTGATCGGTTTGTCCGGGAATACACGGATCCAGATCTTACCTTGACGCTTAACTGCACGGGTCATTGCACGACGTGCTGCTTCGATCTGACGTGCAGTCAGACGACCACGGCCAACAGCTTTCAGACCGAAAGTGCCGAAGCTAACATCCGTACCCTGCGCCAGACCACGGTTGCGGCCTTTGTGCACTTTACGGAATTTTGTACGCTTTGGTTGTAACATCAGCGACGCTCCTTATTTACGGCCTTTACGCTGCTGCTTTTTAGGTTGAGCAGCCGGTTTTTCCGGTTGTTCAACAGCAGCCATACCACCCAGGATCTCACCTTTGAAGATCCATACCTTAACGCCGATTACACCGTAAGTGGTGTGCGCTTCAGAGGTGTTGTAGTCGATGTCAGCACGCAGAGTGTGCAGCGGTACGCGACCTTCGCGGTACCATTCGGTACGTGCGATTTCCGCGCCGCCCAGACGGCCGCTAACTTCAACTTTGATACCCTTAGCGCCCAGACGCATTGCGTTCTGTACAGCACGCTTCATAGCACGACGGAACATAACACGACGTTCCAGCTGAGAAGTGATGCTGTCAGCAACCAATTTAGCGTCCAGTTCAGGCTTACGAACTTCAGCGATATTGATCTGTGCAGGAACGCCAGCGATATCCGCTACGACCTTGCGCAGTTTTTCTACGTCTTCGCCTTTCTTACCGATAACGATGCCAGGGCGAGCAGTGTGAATAGTCACACGGATGCTCTTAGCTGGACGCTCGATAACGATACGAGATACAGACGCTTTAGCCAGTTCCTTAGTCAGGTACTGACGTACTTTAAAATCGCTGTCCAGGTTGTCAGCGAATTCTTTGGTGTTCGCAAACCAGGTAGAGTTCCATGGTTTTACAATACCCAGGCGAATACCATTAGGATGTACTTTCTGACCCATTGCTAGTCTCCAGAGTCTCAGCGATCGGACACAACCACAGTAATGTGGCTGGTGCGCTTCAGGATGCGATCTGCACGACCTTTCGCACGCGGCATAATGCGCTTCATGCTTGGGCCTTCATCTACGAAAATTTTCGCGACTTTCAGATCGTCGATGTCAGCGCCATCGTTGTGTTCAGCGTTAGCAATGGCAGATTCCAGTACTTTCTTGACCAATACCGCAGCTTTCTTGTTGGTATAGGTCAGGATGTCCAGGGCCTGCGACACTTTCTTACCGCGAATCAGGTCAGCAACAAGGCGAACCTTCTGTGCAGAAGAACGAGCATGGCGATGTTGAGCTAAAGTTTCCATCTCTTCCTCCTACCTTATTTCTTCTTCGCTTTTTTATCAGCAGCGTGGCCGCGATAAGTACGAGTCGGTGCGAATTCACCCAGTTTGTGACCAACCATTTCGTCGGTAACAAAGACTGGAACGTGCTGACGACCATTATGGACAGCGATGGTCAAACCGATCATGTTAGGAAAGATCGTTGAACGACGGGACCAAGTGCGCAGGGGCTTCTTGTCTCCGCTTTCCACCGCTTTCTCTACCTTCTTCAGCAAGTGCAGGTCAATAAAAGGACCTTTCTTGAGAGAACGTGGCATGGCTTATCCTCTAAAATTATTTGCTACGGCGACGTACGATAAATTTATCAGTACGCTTGTTGCTGCGGGTCTTCTTACCTTTGGTCTGAACGCCCCACGGAGTTACCGGGTGCTTACCAAAGTTACGACCTTCACCACCACCATGTGGGTGATCGACTGGGTTCATCGCAGTACCGCGAACGGTAGGACGAACACCACGCCAGCGTGCAGCACCAGCTTTACCCAGAACGCGCAGCATATGCTCAGCATTGCCAACTTCGCCCAGAGTAGCGCGGCAGTCTGCTTCGACTTTACGCATTTCACCAGAACGCAGACGCAGGGTGACATAAGCACCGTCACGCGCAACGATTTGAACGTAAGTACCCGCGGAACGCGCCAGCTGACCGCCTTTACCTGGTTTCATTTCTACGTTATGAACGGTAGAACCAACCGGGATATTGCGCATCGGCAGGGTGTTGCCTGCTTTGATTGCAGCATCAACGCCAGACTGAATCTGGTCGCCAGCTTTCAGGCCTTTAGGGGCCAGGATGTAACGGCGTTCGCCATCTTTGTACAGAACCAGCGCGATGTTCGCGGAACGGTTCGGATCGTACTCAAGACGCTCAACAACTGCTGGGATACCGTCTTTGTTGCGTTTGAAGTCAACAATACGATAAGCCTGCTTGTGGCCACCACCGATGTGACGAGTGGTGATACGGCCATTGTTGTTACGACCACCGGATTTGCTGTTTTTTTCCAGCAACGGAGCAAAAGGTTTGCCCTTGTGCAGCTCAGGGTTAACCACTTTAACTACGTGGCGACGACCCGGAGATGTCGGTTTACATTTAACAACTGCCATTGTATTACTCCTCCGACTTACTCAGCGCCGCCAACGAAGTCCAGGTTCTGGCCTTCTTTCAGGGTGACGTAAGCTTTTTTCCAGTCGCTACGACGACCGATACGCTGTCCGTGACGTTTAACTTTCCCTTTAACTACCAGGGTGTTAACGACTTCGACTTCGACTTCAAACAGTTTCTGCACAGCAGCTTTGATCTCTGCTTTGGTCGCGTCTTTAGCAACTTTGAGAACGATGGTGTTTGTTTTTTCCATCGCAGTAGACGCTTTTTCAGAAACGTGCGGTGCGCGCAGCACCTTCAGCAGACGTTCTTCACGAATCATGCCAGCATCTCCTCAACTTGCTTAACAGCATCAGCAGTCATTACGACTTTGTCGAAGGCGATCAGGCTAACCGGGTCGATACCAGTCGCGTCGCGTACGTCAACCTTATGCAGGTTACGCGCGGCCAGGAACAGGTTCTCGTCCAGCTCACCGGTGATGATCAGCACATCTTCCAGAGCCATGTCTTTCAGTTTCTGTGCCAGCAGCTTAGTTTTAGGCGCTTCAACAGAGAACTTCTCGACAACGATCAGACGATCCTGACGTACCAGTTCGGACAGGATGCTTTTCAGCGCGCCGCGGTACATCTTTTTGTTAACTTTTTGACTGTGGTCCTGTGGACGCGCAGCGAAGGTCACGCCACCTGAACGCCAGATCGGGCTCTTGATAGAACCTGAACGCGCACGGCCGGTACCTTTCTGGCGCCATGGCTTTTTGCCTGAACCAGTTACTTCAGCACGAGTCTTCTGAGCACGAGTACCCTGACGAGCACCAGCTGCATAAGCAACAACAACCTGGTGAACCAGCGCTTCGTTGAAATCACGACCGAAGGTAGTTTCGGAAACAGTCAGCGCGCTCTGCGCGTCTTTCAATACTAATTCCATTGCTATCCCCTTACGCCTTCACAGCTGGTTTAACGATCAGGTCGCTACCGGTTGCACCCGGGACCGCACCTTTAACCAGCAGCAGGTTGCGCTCAGCGTCAACACGTACTACGTCCAGGCTCTGAACGGTTACACGTTCGTTGCCCAGCTGACCTGCCATTTTCTTGCCTTTGAACACTTTGCCCGGAGTCTGGTTCTGACCGATAGAACCCGGAACGCGGTGAGACAAGGAGTTACCGTGAGTAGCGTCCTGGGTACGGAAGTTCCAGCGCTTAACGGTACCAGCAAAACCTTTACCTTTAGAGGTACCGGTTACGTCAACTTTTTTAACGTCAGCAAACAGCTCAACGCTAATGTCCTGACCTACGGTGAACTCTTCGCCTTCAGCAAGACGGAATTCCCACAGACCACGGCCAGCTTCTACGCCAGCTTTAGCGAAGTGACCCGCTTCTGGTTTGGTTACACGGTTAGCTTTTTTAGCACCAGTGGTCACCTGAACAGCGCGGTAGCCATCGTTAGCCAGATCTTTAACCTGGGTAACGCGGTTTGCTTCAACTTCGATTACGGTTACTGGGATTGAAACGCCATCTTCAGTGAAGATGCGGGTCATGCCCACTTTTTTACCGACTAAACCAATCATTGTATCAACCTCTCAATCGCTCGATGACCTGATTAACCCAGGCTGATCTGCACGTCTACACCGGCAGCCAGATCCAGACGCATCAGAGCATCAACGGTTTTCTCAGTTGGCTCAACGATGTCAACCAGACGCTTGTGAGTGCGGATCTCGTACTGATCACGCGCATCTTTGTTAACGTGCGGAGAGATCAGAACGGTAAAGCGCTCTTTGCGGGTCGGCAGCGGGATCGGACCACGGACTTGCGCACCAGTGCGCTTAGCAGTCTCGACGATTTCCGCGGTTGATTGATCGATCAGACGATGATCAAACGCTTTAAGGCGGATACGGATTCTTTGGTTCTGCATGAGACCAGAGCTCCAATTATTTTATAAACGAAAATGATTACTCCTCAAACCCATTACGATTGATGGGAGAGTGTAACCGTTCTTACGTAGCTCCCCAATTGGGAGCATTGTTGAGTAACAAAGTGAGCTACTCTGGTTCAGATTGAACCCGCCGTCAATTACGACAAGCCCGCGCATTATACGTAAATCAGCGAAAGACGCAAGTGCCGTTTAGAAATTAAGCGCCAAAGTCGTACTCTGCGTAAGGCCTCGCAATTTTTTATGCAAAGTATCCCTTCACAACTCTTTGTCTGAAGCCGCTATGCAATTGTTGTTTTTACACATTGCCGGGCATGCAGATTATTACGAGTATGCGCTCAAACCATTTTGAGGCTCTCGCTATGCTAATGTCCCTCCCCTTTCTGCTGATCTATTTTGCGTTATCGGCCTTGCTTGTACGCACCGATATTCGCACGGGGCTGCTTCCCGATAAATTCCTTTGCCCGCTGCTATGGACGGGCCTGCTCTACCAGCTTTGTCTTCATCCTGATTTTTTGCCGAGCGCGGTAGTGGGTGCGACGGCAGGATACGCCGGATTCGCCGTTATCTATTGGGGATATCGACTCATCTGCCGATGTGAAGGGATGGGATATGGCGACATAAAATATCTGGCGGCGCTGGGAGCATGGCATGGCTGGTGTGTACTGCCAGTACTGGCATTAGTGGCCGCGTTAATGGCTCTGCTGTATCTGGTTGGTTTCTCGTTGTTCAACCCTGATAAGCAGGCATTAAAAAACCCACTGCCTTTTGGGCCATTTCTGGCGGCAGCGGGTTTATGCGTTGGCTGGGAAAGCCTGATTAACTTTCCACTTTGATCTGAGACTGAAGGTAGTTCTGTAGGCCAATTTTGCTAATGAGATCCAGTTCGGTCTCAAGCCAGTCGATGTGCCCTTCTTCATCGGCCAGGATCTGGATCATCATATCCCGGCTGACGTAGTCATGTACGCTGTCTGCATAGGCAATGGCTTCACGCAGGTCTTTTGCACCCTCCAGCTCTAGCCGGAGATCAGAACGCAGCATCTCTTCAACATCTTCTCCGATGCCCAGTTTTCCGAGATCCTGTAGGTTAGGAATGCCTTCGAGGAATAAAATACGCTCAATATATTTATCGGCGTGTTTCATTTCATCAATGGACTCATGGTATTCAACATCGTTGAGGCGAGTCAGTCCCCAGTTTTTGAACATTCTTGCATGGAGAAAATACTGATTGATTGCGACAAGCTCATTTCCCAATAATTTATTGAGATAACTTATGATTTTAACATCACCTTTCATTATATAGTCCCTCCGCTTCCACTCATTGAAGCGTAGATCGGGCTACGGGGATGTCAAAAAAAAGATGGAGGCTTACGCGATCTCTTTGAATTCCGGGATCTGCATCAGTTCGTCCTGCATGATCTCACGCGCTGCGCGAACGCATTTACCGCATTGATTTCCCACCGGAACAAACTTACGAAGCTGCTGGAAAGATTGTGGTTGAAACTGGCGAACGGCCTGACGAATTTTTTTGTCGCTTACACCATTACATAAACAAACGTACATAAAGACTCCCGTTCAAAATATGCGCAAAGTGTAAGTGAGAATGGTTATGATTACAATAGCACGGGCGTCGGAATACGTGGCGGGAGAAAGCAAAAAATGCGAATTTTTATGACAATGCCCAACGGCAGAAAACAAAAAAAGGACGCCGAAGCGTCCTTTTTATTTCAGGGATAATTAATTAGCCCAGAACTTTAGCAACAACGCCCGCGCCAACGGTACGGCCGCCTTCACGGATTGCGAAACGCAGACCGTCATCCATCGCGATTGGGTGGATCAGAGTCAC
>NZ_JBMKJN010000038.1:0-28828 GCF_049236805.1 Enterobacter cloacae complex sp. XAL002 | reverse complement strand
TCCGGTCTAAAGTGTTACCCATGTTTCCGGTTCATACCCTGCGCTTACCGGGCCTACGGATACCATGTAGGCCGGGTAAGGCGAAGCCGCCACCCGGCTTTTTTTCATATTAACCCCTTCACACAACCATCATCCCTCTGACGCCTGGCTGTCACCTATCTGTAAACAAACAGTTATTTTTCTGTCATTCGAGCATGTCATGTTACCTCGCGAGCACAAAACGCGTGATATCGCGCATCCGGCATAATAAGAGAGATGACAATGACATCGTTACGACACACAGCTTTGGGTCTGGCAATCGGTCTGGCTTTTGCGACGAACGCAATGGCTGTGACCACCATTCCGTTCTGGCATTCTATGGAAGGGGAGTTGGGTAAAGAGGTTGACTCCCTGGCGCAACGTTTCAACGACACCCACCCGGATTACAAAATTGTGCCGGTGTACAAAGGCAACTACGAGCAGAGCCTGAGCGCGGGCATCGCCGCCTTCCGTACCGGCAATGCGCCAGCCCTGTTACAGGTTTATGAAGTCGGCACCGCGACCATGATGGCCTCCAAAGCCATCAAGCCGGTCTATGAAGTGTTCAAAGACGCGGGCATCAACTTTGACGAATCCCAGTTCGTGCCGACCGTTTCTGGTTATTACACCGATTCTAAAACCGGCCACCTGCTGTCTCAGCCGTTTAACAGCTCCACGCCGGTGCTGTACTACAACAAAGATGCCTTCAAAAAAGCCGGTTTAGATCCGGAACAGCCGCCAGAAACCTGGCAGGATCTGGCGGAGTACACCGCGAAGCTGAAAGCGGCGGGGATGAAGTGCGGCTACGCCAGCGGCTGGCAGGGCTGGATCCAGATTGAAAACTTCAGCGCCTGGCACGGCCTGCCGGTTGCCACCAAAAACAACGGCTTCGATGGCACCGACGCGGTTCTGGAATTTAACAAGCCGGAGCAGGTGAAGCACATCGCGCTGCTGGCCGATCTGAACAAGAAGGGCGACTTCAGCTATTTCGGGCGCAAAGACGAATCCACCGAGAAGTTCTACAACGGTGACTGCGCCATTACTACCGCGTCTTCCGGTTCGCTGGCGGACATCCGTCACTACGCCAAATTCAACTACGGCGTGGGCATGATGCCGTACGACGCTGATGTAAAAGGCGCGCCGCAGAACGCCATCATCGGCGGGGCGAGCCTGTGGGTGATGCAGGGTAAAGACAACGGCACCTACAAAGGCGTGGCCGAGTTCCTCGACTTCCTGGCCAAGCCGGAAAACGCCGCCGAGTGGCACCAGAAGACCGGCTACCTGCCGATCACCAAAGCCGCGTACGACCTGACCCGGGAGCAGGGCTTCTACAGCAAGAACCCGGGCGCGGACATCGCGACGCGTCAGATGCTGAACAAGCCGCCGTTGCCGTTCACCAAAGGCCTGCGTCTGGGCAACATGCCGCAGATCCGCACCATCGTTGATGAAGAGCTGGAAAGCGTCTGGACCGGGAAGAAAACGCCTCAGCAGGCGCTGGATTCAGCGGTAGAGCGCGGCAACCAACTGTTACGCCGCTTTGAGCAGTCGACGAAATCGTAATTAAAACCTTACCCCTCACCCTAACCCTCTCCCCATAGGGGAGAGGGGACTGCACGGAGCCGTCTTTTCTCCCTCGCCCCTATGGGGAGAGGGCCGGGGTGAGGGGCGAAAACCTACTTGAGCTAACCTATGTCATCATCCCGTCCGGTGTTCCGTTCCCGCTGGCTGCCGTACCTGCTGGTCGCGCCGCAGCTGGTCATCACCGTTATCTTCTTTATCTGGCCTGCGGGCGAAGCGCTGTGGTACTCGGTACAAAGCGTCGATCCGTTCGGGCTTTCCAGCCAGTTTGTCGGGCTGGACAACTTTACCGCGCTGTTCCATGACAGCTACTACCTGGACTCCTTCTGGACGACGATCAAATTCAGCGCGCTGGTCACCGTCAGCGGTCTTGTCGCGTCGCTGTTCTTCGCCGCGCTGGTGGATTACGTAGTGCGCGGCAGCCGTCTGTATCAGACCCTGATGCTGCTGCCTTACGCTGTGGCTCCCGCCGTGGCCGCCGTGCTGTGGATCTTCCTGTTTAACCCGGGGCGCGGGCTGATTACCCACTTCCTGGGCGAGTTTGGCTACGACTGGAACCACGCCCAGAACAGCGGTCAGGCGATGTTCCTGGTGGTGTTCGCCTCGGTGTGGAAGCAGATCAGCTATAACTTCCTGTTTTTCTTCGCCGCGCTACAGTCTATCCCGCGTTCGCTGGTGGAGGCCGCCGCGATTGACGGCGCAGGGCCCGTTCGTCGCTTCTTCAAACTGTCGCTGCCGCTGATCGCCCCGGTGAGTTTCTTCCTGCTGGTGGTCAACCTGGTGTACGCCTTCTTCGACACCTTCCCGGTGATCGACGCCGCCACTGCGGGCGGTCCGGTACAGGCGACGACCACGCTGATTTATAAAATTTACCGCGAAGGCTTTGCCGGGCTTGATCTCTCTGCCTCTGCCGCCCAGTCCGTGGTGCTGATGTTCCTCGTCATCATCCTCACGGTGGTGCAGTTCCGCTATGTCGAAAGTAAGGTGCGCTACCAATGATTGAGAACCGTCGCGGGCTGACGATTTTCAGCCATACCCTGCTGATCCTGGGCATCCTCGTCATCCTGTTTCCACTGTACGTGGCCTTCGTCGCCGCCACGCTGGACACCAAAGCGGTGTTCGACACGCCGATGACGCTCGTCCCCGGCGGGCATCTTTTCGAGAACATGAAAACTATCTGGACCCAGGGCGTGGGGGCCAACAGCGCGCCGTTCTGGCTGATGATGCTCAACAGTTTCATCATGGCGTTCGGCATCACCGTCGGCAAAATCACGGTGTCGATGCTCTCGGCGTTTGCCATCGTCTGGTTCCGCTTTCCGCTGCGTAACCTGTTTTTCTGGATGATTTTCATCACCCTGATGCTGCCGGTGGAGGTGCGTATCTTCCCGACGGTGGAGGTGATCGCCAACCTGAAGATGCTCGACAGCTACGCGGGCTTAACCCTGCCGCTGATGGCTTCGGCGACCGCCACCTTCCTGTTCCGCCAGTTCTTTATGACCCTGCCGGATGAACTGATTGAAGCCGCGCGTATTGACGGCGCCTCGCCGATGCGCTTCTTCCGCGACATCGTGCTGCCGCTGTCGAAAACCAACCTTGCGGCGCTGTTTGTGATCACCTTTATCTACGGCTGGAACCAGTACCTGTGGCCGCTGCTGATCGTTCAGGACGTCAACCTCGGCACCGCCGTGGCAGGCATCAAAGGCATGATCGCCACCGGCGAAGGCACCACCCTCTGGAACCAGGTGATGGCGGCGATGCTGCTCACCCTTATCCCCCCGGTCGTTATCGTTTTAGCCATGCAGCGTGCGTTTGTGCGTGGTTTAGTGGACAGTGAGAAATAAGATGGCAGGTTTAAAATTACAGGCAGTAACAAAAAGCTGGGACGGCAAAACCCAGGTCATTCAGCCGCTGACGCTCGACGTGGCGGACGGGGAATTTATCGTCATGGTCGGTCCGTCCGGCTGTGGGAAATCCACGCTGCTGCGCATGGTGGCGGGGCTGGAACGCGTGACGTCCGGGGATATCTGGATTGACCGCCAGCGCGTTACCGAGATGGAACCCAAAGATCGCGGCATCGCGATGGTGTTCCAGAACTACGCCCTCTATCCGCACATGAGCGTGGAAGAGAACATGGCCTGGGGGCTGAAAATTCGCGGCATGGGCAAAGGCCATATCGAGGAGCGCGTGAAAGAAGCCGCGCGCATTCTGGAGCTTGACGGCCTGCTCAAGCGTCGCCCGCGTGAGCTTTCGGGCGGCCAGCGTCAGCGCGTGGCGATGGGGCGCGCCATTGTGCGCGACCCGGCGGTCTTTCTGTTCGACGAACCGCTGTCAAACCTCGACGCCAAGCTGCGCGTGCAGATGCGCCTTGAGCTACAGCAGCTGCATCGCCGCCTTAAAACCACGTCCCTCTACGTGACCCACGATCAGGTAGAGGCCATGACTCTCGCCCAGCGCGTGATGGTGATGAACAAAGGCATCGCCGAGCAGATTGGCACCCCGGTGGAAGTCTACGAAAAACCGGCCAGCCGTTTTGTGGCGAGCTTTATCGGCAGTCCGGCGATGAACCTGCTGGACGGGCGGATCAATGCTGCAGGAACCCATTTTGAGCTGGAAAGCGGGATGGCGTTGCCGATCAACTGGTACTATCGTGGCTACGCCGGGCGTAAGATGACGCTCGGTATCCGCCCGGAGCATATTGGTTTGACGTCTCAGGCGGACGGCGGCGTGCCGCTGGTGATGGACACGCTGGAGATGCTGGGCGCAGACAACCTGGCGCACGGACGCTGGGGCGAACAAAAGCTGGTGGTGCGCCTGCCGCATCAGGAGCGCCCGAAGGCAGGCAGCACGCTGTGGCTGCATATGCCGGAAAATCACCTGCACTTATTTGACGGTGAAACAGGACAACGAGTATGAGCAACTGGCCTTACCCCCACATTGTCGCCCACCGTGGCGGCGGTAAACTGGCGCCGGAAAACACCCTGGCGGCAATTGACGCTGGCGCGCGCTACGGCCACACGATGATCGAGTTCGATGCCAAGCTGTCGAAGGACGGCGAAATTTTCCTGCTGCATGACGACAACCTCGAACGCACCAGCAACGGCTGGGGCGTGGCGGGCGAACTGCCGTGGCGCGATCTGCTGAAGGTGGACGCCGGAAGCTGGTTCAGCGGGGAATTCAAAGGCGAGCCATTGCCGCTGCTGGCGGAAGTGGCGGACCGCTGCCGACAGCACGGCATGATGGCTAACATCGAAATCAAACCGACCACCGGCACCGGGCCGCTGACGGGCAAAGTCATCGCGCTGGCCGCGCGTGAGCTGTGGGAAGGGATGACGGTACCGCTGCTGTCGTCGTTTGACATCGACGCGCTGGAAGCGGCACAGGCGGCCGTACCAGAGCTGCCGCGCGGACTGCTGCTGGATGAGTGGCGAGAAGACTGGCGCGCGCTGACTGCCCGCTTAGGTTGCGTGTCGATCCACCTCAACCATAAGCTGCTGGATGAAGCGCGCGTGATGCTGTTAAAAGAGGCCGGTCTGCATATCCTGGTCTACACCGTCAACAAACCCCAGCGTGCGGCCGAGCTGCTGCGCTGGGGCGTGGACAGCATCTGTACCGATGCGATTGACCAGATCGGGCCGAACTTTATTTATTAAGCATACTGCCGTTCTGCTGGGTCGGCAGCATATGCTGCTGACCGCTGCTTTGCGACACCCCGCCCCCTAACATCCCACCGTTTGAGTTTGACAGCGGCTGCTCGCGCATCTGGCCCTGCTGCACGCGCTGGGTATTAGCGTTCATCTGGTTTTGCAGGTGCTGCTGCTGCACCTGGGTCTGCGTCTTTAACTGCTGATTAAGCATCCCTTTCTGCTGCTGTTGCTGGCTCATCATCTCCGTCTGCATACGCTGCTGGCTCGGAATGACATAGCCCTGCTGGTTCGGGTTGTTCAGCGTGTTTATCGGCTGTGCGAGCGCGGCGAACGGAAGCAGCGCGATCAGGATCGGTAATCGTTTCATGGTTATCTCCTCCTTTGAGGCTTCTCTTAAGTTTATCCTGATTCCGGCATAACGATGATTTTTTAAGAGTTGTGAACCAGGCTTAAGCGGGGAATATAGGCCCCTTCACCTGGAGAACAATAATGATGAAACCAACCTTTTTGCGCTGGGTCGCCATCGCTGCGCTGATGGCAGGCGGCACATTTACCGTGGCGGCCAACCCGCCCGCCGCTCCTCCGGTCTCTTACGGCGTGGAGGAGGATGTTTTTCATCCCGTGCGGGCGACGCATGGCATGGTGGCCTCGGTTGACGCGCTGGCAACTCAGGTGGGCGTCGATATTCTTAAACAGGGCGGTAACGCGGTGGATGCGGCGGTCGCGGTCGGGTACGCACTGGCGGTAACGCATCCACAGGCGGGGAACCTGGGCGGCGGCGGGTTTATGATGCTGCGCACGAAAGATGGTAAAACTACGGCCATCGACTTTCGTGAGATGGCACCGAATCAGGCCTCCCGCGATATGTTCCTCGACGATCAGGGCAATCCGGACAGTAAAAAATCCCTGACCTCGCACCTTGCCTCCGGCACGCCGGGCACCGTTGCGGGGTTCTCGCTGGCGCTGGAAAAATACGGCACGCTGCCGCTGAATAAAGTGGTGCAGCCTGCCATCAGGCTGGCGCGAGACGGCTTCGTCGTCAACGACGCGCTGGCGGACGACCTCAAAACCTACGGCAGCGAAGTTATTCCCAATCATGAAAACAGCAAGGCTATCTTCTGGAAAGACGGCGAGCCGCTGAAGAAGGGCGATAAGCTGGTGCAGAAGAACCTCGCAAAAAGTCTCGAACTGATTGCCGAAAACGGTCCGGACGCCTTCTATAAGGGGCCGATTGCCGATCAGATTGCCGATGAGATGCAGAAGAACGGCGGGCTGATCACCAAAGCGGATCTGGCGGAATATAAGGCGGTGGAGCGCGAGCCGATTAGCGGCACCTATCGCGGCTACGAAGTCTTCTCCATGCCGCCGCCGTCCTCCGGGGGCATTCACATTGTGCAGATCCTCAATATTCTGGAAAACTTCGATATGCACAAGTTCGGCTTCGGTAGTGCCGATGCCATGCAGGTGATGGCGGAGGCGGAAAAGCGCGCCTACGCGGACCGCTCGGAATACCTTGGCGATCCGGACTTCGTGAAGGTGCCGTGGCAGGCGCTGACCAACAAAGCCTATGCCAAATCGATTGCCGATGAGATCGACATCAACAAGGCTAAACCGTCCAGCGAGATCCGCCCGGGCAAGCTGGCGCCGTATGAAAGTAACCAGACCACCCACTTCTCGGTCGTGGACAAAGACGGAAACGCGGTGGCGGTGACATACACGCTCAACACCACCTTCGGCACCGGGATTGTGGCGGGCAACAGCGGTATTTTGCTGAACAACGAGATGGATGACTTCTCGGCCAAGCCGGGCGTGCCGAACGTCTACGGGCTGGTCGGCGGCGATGCAAATGCGGTCGGGCCGAAGAAGCGCCCGCTGTCGTCCATGTCGCCCACCATCGTGGTGAAAGACGGCAAAACCTGGCTGGTGACCGGCAGCCCGGGCGGGAGCCGGATTATCACCACCGTGCTGCAAATGGTAGTGAACAGCATCGACTTTGGGATGAACGTCGCCGAAGCGACCAATGCGCCGCGTTTCCATCACCAGTGGCTGCCGGACGAGTTGCGCGTGGAGAAGGGCTTTAGCCCGGATACCCTCAAGCTGCTTGAGCAGCGCGGGCAGAAGGTGGCGGTGAAGGAGGCGATGGGCAGCACCCAGAGCATTATGGTCGGGCCGGACGGGGCTCTGTTTGGCGCGTCGGATCCGCGGTCGGTGGATGATTTAACGGCGGGGTATTGAGGGTTCCCCTCACCCTAACCCTCTCCCCATAGGGGAGAGGGGATTGCACGGTGCGGTCTTTTCTCCCTCGCCCCTTCGGGGAGAGGGTCGGGGTGAGGGGTTACTTCATCCGCGCCATATAATACGCGTCCACGTACTCGCCGTTGCGCAGGGCGTAGCGCCTGCCGGTGCCTTCAATCTCAAACCCGTGCTTTTTGTACACCGCGATTGCCGGTGCGTTATCGACAAACACCGTTAACTCGATGCGGTCGACGCGCAGCCAGTTGTCGCACATATCAATCATGGTGCGTATCAGCGCGCTGGCGACGCCCCGGTTTTGCCACTGCGCACCCACACAAATTCCAAAATCGGCAACGTGGCTGCGGCGCGGACGCTGGGCTACGGCAATGCACAGATGCCCGGCGACGGTATCATCAATACAGGCGACAAGCTGCTTGATACCGGGCTGATCGGTTAGCCGGTCATGCCACATCTGCTCTGAGGGATGAGGAACCTGTAGCGTGTTGTGGTACACCTCCGGCTGGGCGTGGATCTGACGAATGGCGTCGTAATCTTTCGGTTCAGCGTGGCGTATCACTATCTCACTCATTCCTTGTTCCTCAGTCAGTTAAAAGTCCCTTCCAACATCAGTGACTTTAAAAGTTGAGTCAATCGCTATTTTTTGCAAAAAGTGTTGGACAAGTGCGAATGAGAATGATTATTATTGCTCTGCATTCAGGAAGACCTCCTACGGGAACCTGAAAGCACGACATTGCTCACATTGCTTCCAGTATTACTTTAGCCAGCTTCTCGCTGGCTTTTTTTTTGTTATGGTTAGACTCAGTAACCTTCCAAAAGGACTGAGCCATGACACTACATTGTGCATTTATTGGATTTGGCAAAAGCACCACGCGTTACCACCTTCCGTATGTTCTTAACCGAAAAGAGACCTGGCACGTGGCCCATATCTATCGCCGCCGCGCGAAGCCAGAAGAGCAGTCTCCGCAGTATTCCCATATTCATTTCACCAGCGATCTTGATGAAGTGTTAAATGATCCGCAGGTGAAGCTGGTGGTGGTCTGTACCCACGCCGACAGCCACTTTGACTACGCGAAACGCGCGCTGGAAGCAGGTAAAAACGTGCTGGTGGAAAAACCGTTCACCCCGACCATCGCCGAAGCGAAGGAACTCTTTGCGCTGGCGAAAAGCAAAGGCCTGGCCGTCACGCCCTACCAGAACCGTCGCTTTGACAGCTGCTTCCTGACGGCAAAAAAGGCAATCGAAAGCGGCAAGCTCGGCGAGATCGTTGAAATCGAAAGCCACTTCGATTACTACCGCCCTGTGGCAGAAACCAAACCCGGCCTGCCGCAGGACGGTTCGTTCTACGGTCTGGGCGTACACACCATGGACCAGATCATCTCCCTGTTTGGCCGCCCGGACCACGTGGCGTACGACATCCGCAGCCTGCGCAATAAGGCCAATCCGGACGATACCTTCGAAGCACAGCTGTTCTACGGCGACCTGAAAGCCATAGTCAAAACCAGTCATCTGGTGAAAATCGACTACCCGAAATTTATCGTTCACGGCAAGAAAGGCTCCTTTATCAAGTACGGCATTGACCAGCAGGAGACCAGCCTGAAGGCCAACATCATGCCGGGCGAACCGGGCTTTGCGGCAGATGATTCCGTGGGCGTGCTGGAGTACGTGAACGACGAGGGCCTGACGGTCAGGGAAGAGCTGAAGCCGGAAACGGGCGATTATGGACGCGTCTACGATGCGCTGTATGAAACCCTCTCCAGCGGCACGCCGAATTACGTCAATGAATCTGACGTTCTGACGAACCTGGAAATCCTTGAACGGGCCTTCGAACAGGCTTCCCCTGCCACGGTAACCCTCGCCAGATAAGCAAAAATGGCTCCTTTGTGCTTGTTCTAAATTTTTGAACAGAGGAGTCAATTTTCACCCTCTATGATCCCTGAGCGTTTGCGTCCACACTTACTCCATCGAAACGAACTGAGGGTGAAAACAATGATCTACTTACGCAAAGCAAACGAACGTGGTCACGCGAATCATGGCTGGCTGGACTCATGGCATTCATTCTCGTTTGCCGACTACTACGACCCGAACTTCATGGGCTTCTCCGCGCTGCGCGTCATTAACGACGACGTGATTGATGCAGGCCAGGGCTTCGGTACCCACCCGCACAAGGACATGGAAATCCTGACCTATGTGCTGGAAGGGGCGGTTGAGCACCAGGACAGCATGGGCAATAAAGAGCAGGTTCCGGCGGGCGAGTTCCAGATTATGAGCGCGGGGACCGGGGTGCGTCACTCTGAGTACAACCCGAGCAAAACGGAAAAACTGCACCTGTATCAAATCTGGATCATTCCAGAAGAGACCGGCATCACGCCACGCTACGAACAGCGCCGCTTCGATGCGAAACAAGGTAAACAGCTGGTGCTCTCCCCGGATGCGCGTGAAGGTTCCCTGAAAGTGCATCAGGATATGGAGCTGTACCGCTGGGCGCTGGCGAAAGATGAACAGTCTGTGCACCAGATCGCCGCCAACCGCCGCGTCTGGATCCAGGTGGTGAAAGGCGAGGTGTCCATCAACGGCACCAAAGCCACCACCGCCGATGGCCTGGCAGTCTGGGATGAGCAGGCGCTCTCCGTGCATGCCGACAGCGAAAGTGAAATTCTGCTGTTTGATCTGCCGCCGGTCTAAATAATTTCTCAACCTTCCCTTTAAACGGGGAAGGTTGAGCTTTGTCCGTGATAAACTGAGCAAATCTCTCACTTCAAGATTTCTCAGGACGATGAAAAAGAAACGCCCCGTACTTCAGGATGTCGCCGATCGCGTCGGTGTGACCAAAATGACGGTCAGCCGTTTTTTACGTAACCCGGAGCAGGTTTCCGTGGCGTTGCGTGGCAAGATTGCCGCCGCCCTTGATGAACTGGGTTATATCCCCAACCGCGCGCCCGATATTCTCTCCAATGCGACCAGCCGTGCGGTGGGCGTCCTGCTTCCTTCCTTAACCAACCAGGTTTTCGCTGAAGTGCTGCGTGGCATCGAAAGCGTGACCGATGCCTTTGGTTATCAGACCATGCTCGCCCACTATGGGTACAAGCCGGAACTGGAAGAGGAACGTCTTGAATCGATGCTTTCCTGGAACATTGACGGCCTGATTTTAACGGAACGTACTCACACCCCGCGCACGCTGAAAATGATTGAAGTGGCAGGCATTCCGGTGGTGGAGCTGATGGACAGCCAGTCGCCGTGCCTCGACATCGCCGTGGGGTTCGATAACTTTGAAGCGGCGCGTCAGATGACGGCGGCGATCATCGCCCGCGGTCATCGCCATGTGGCCTATCTGGGTGCGCGTCTGGATGAACGTACTATCATCAAACAGAAGGGATACGAGCAGGCGATGCTCGACGCCGGTTTAACCCCGTACAGCGTGATGGTGGAGCAATCTTCCTCTTATACGTCGGGTATTGAGCTGATGCGTCAGGCGCGACGCGAGTATCCGCAACTGGACGGTATTTTCTGTACCAACGATGACCTTGCGGTCGGCGCCGCGTTTGAGTGTCAGCGCCTGGGTTTAAAAATCCCGGATGATATGGCGATTGCCGGCTTCCACGGCCACGACATTGGCCAGGTGATGGAGCCGCGTCTGGCAAGCGTCCTGACCCCGCGTGAACGCATGGGCCGCATTGGTGCAGAACGCCTGCTGGCGCGCATTCGTGGTGAGGCAGTTACCCCTAAAATGTTAGATTTAGGTTTCACCTTGTCACCGGGTGGATCTATTTAATCCGACAAATTTGAAGTAGCTCACACTTATTCACTTCGCGCACGTTTGGATATTGCTTCTCTTATGCCCCGGCAGGACAATGTTACCGATAACTGTTACCCGTAACAATTGACTGAGGGACACCCTTTGAGCACGACTAATCACGATCACCACGTTTACGTCCTGATGGGCGTGTCCGGTAGCGGTAAATCTGCCGTGGCGAGCGAAGTGGCGCATCAACTCCAGGCTGCGTTTCTTGATGGTGACTTCCTCCATCCGCGCAGCAACATCATGAAAATGGCTTCCGGCGAGCCGCTGAATGACGACGACCGCAAACCCTGGTTGCAGGCGCTGAATGATGCCGCGTTCGCGATGCAGCGCACCAATAAAGTCTCCCTGATAGTCTGTTCCGCGCTGAAAAAAACCTATCGCGACCTGCTGCGCGATGGCAACCCGAACCTCTCTTTCATCTACCTGAAAGGCGATTTCGGGGTAATTGAAAGCCGCCTGAAGGCGCGTAAAGGCCACTTCTTCAAAACCCAGATGCTGGTAACGCAGTTCGAAGCGTTGCAGGAGCCGGGGGCTGACGAACAGGATGTCTTAGTGGTTGATATCGATCAGCCGCTGGAAGGTGTTGTTGCCAGCACCATCGAGGTTATTAATAAAAGGCAGTAAGTTTTGAGTACATTAACGCTAGTTTTGACAGCAGTGGGTTCCGTATTGCTGCTGCTGTTTTTAGTGATGAAGGCACGTATGCACGCCTTCGTTGCTTTGATGGTGGTTTCTATTGGTGCCGGTCTCTTTTCCGGAATGCCGCTCGACAAAATTGCGGCGACGATGGAAAAAGGGATGGGCGGCACGCTCGGCTTCCTGGCCATCGTAGTCGCGCTCGGCGCGATGTTTGGCAAGATTTTGCACGAGACGGGCGCGGTCGATCAGATTGCCGTCAAGATGCTGAAATCCTTCGGACACAGCCGTGCGCACTACGCGATTGGTCTGGCTGGTCTGATTTGCGCGCTGCCGCTGTTCTTTGAAGTGGCGGTGGTGCTGCTGATTAGCGTGGCGTTCTCCATGGCACGCCATACCGGTACCAACCTCGTGAAGCTGGTCATTCCGCTGTTTGCGGGCGTGGCGGCGGCGGCGGCGTTTCTGCTGCCGGGGCCTGCGCCGATGCTGCTGGCTTCCCAGATGCATGCTGACTTTGGCTGGATGATCCTGATTGGCCTGTGTGCGGCGATCCCGGGGATGATTATCGCCGGTCCGCTGTGGGGCAACTTCATTAGCCGTTACGTTGAGCTGCACATTCCGGATGACATCTCCGAGCCGCACCTGGGCGAGGGCAAAATGCCGTCCTTCGGCTTCAGTCTGTCGCTGATCCTGCTGCCGCTGGTGCTGGTGGGCCTGAAAACCATCGCCGCGCGTTTTGTGCCGGTGGGGTCAACCGCTTACGAATGGTTCGAATTTATTGGCCATCCGTTCACTGCGATCCTGGTGGCGTGTCTGGTCGCGATTTACGGGCTGGCGATGCGTCAGGGCATGCCAAAAGATCGCGTGATGGAGATATGCGGTGCCGCGCTACAACCGGCGGGTATTATTCTGCTGGTGATCGGGGCGGGCGGCGTGTTCAAGCAGGTGCTGGTGGATTCCGGCGTTGGCCCGGCGCTGGGCGAAGCGCTGACCGGAATGGGCCTGCCGATTGCGGTCACCTGCTTCGTGCTGGCCGCGGCGGTGCGTATCATTCAGGGCTCCGCGACCGTGGCGTGCTTAACCGCGGTGGGGCTGGTGATGCCGGTGATTGAACAGCTGAACTACTCCGGCGCGCAGATGGCGGCGCTCTCTATCTGTATCGCGGGCGGCTCGATTGTGGTATCTCACGTGAACGACGCAGGCTTCTGGCTGTTCGGTAAATTTACCGGCGCAACCGAAGCGCAAACCCTGAAAACCTGGACGCTGATGGAAACCATCCTTGGCACGACGGGTGCGGTTGTCGGGATGATTGCGTTTACGCTGCTGAGCTAACGAGACCGTATTTTGTCGGGTGGCGGCTTCGCCTTACCCGACCTACAAAAAAATCAGGTCCCGTAGGCTGGGTAAGCGTAAGCGCCACCCGGCTTTTTTACATCTTCACCCTTTCATCCATGCCCGGATCCCATCCAGGAACATCTGCGTCGCCATCATCACCAGAATCAGCCCCATCAGGCGCTCGAGGGCGTTCACCCCTTTCTCGCCCAGCAGGCGCAGGAACAGCGACGACTGCAGCAGAATAATAAATGTCCCGCCCCAGGCGATCAGCAGGGCAATGACCAGGTGGCTCATCTGATTCGGGTACTGATGCGACAGCAGCATCAGCGTCGCCAGAATCGTTGGCCCGGCGACCAGCGGAATCGCCAGCGGCACGATAAACGGTTCTTCACCCGCAGGCAGGCCGCTGCTGCTGCCTTCCGCGCTCGGGAAAATCATCTTTATGGCAATCAGGAACAAAATGATCCCGCCGGAAATGGAGACCGTTTCGGCACGTAAGTTCAGGAAAGCGAGGATTTTTTCACCGGCGAACAGGAAGATAAACATCACCAGCAGGGCGATGAGCAACTCGCGGATCATGATCGCCCGACGGCGCTTCGGCTCGGTGTGCTTCAGCACCGACATGAAGATCGGCAGATTACCGAGCGGATCCATAATCAGGATCAATAAAACCGCTGCGGAAATGATTTCACTCATCTTAAATTATCCCTGATACTTATTGTGGTCATTGCGATGATTAGCATTTTTACTGATTGCCGGGCAATCATCGATTAATTTCGCTTGCGACTTTGGCAGCATTTTGTAATGTGAAGCATATCCCAGTTCAATACTGGCTTGCACAATCAGCACACACCCCTTGCAGGAAAAAAATGCTATGAAAAACGTTGGTTTTATCGGCTGGCGCGGTATGGTCGGCTCTGTACTCATGCAACGCATGGTTGAAGAGCGCGATTTCGACGCCATCCGCCCGGTCTTCTTCTCCACTTCCCAGCTCGGCCAGGCTGCACCGTCCTTTGGTGGTACCACAGGCACGTTGCAGGATGCTTACGATCTGGAAGCGCTGAAGGCACTCGACATTATTGTGACCTGCCAGGGCGGCGATTATACCAACGAAATTTATCCGAAGCTGCGTGAAAGCGGCTGGCAGGGCTACTGGATTGACGCGGCCTCTTCGCTGCGTATGAAAGACGATGCCATCATCATTCTCGACCCGGTTAACCAGGATGTCATTACCGACGGCCTGAACAACGGCGTGAAAACGTTTGTTGGCGGTAACTGCACCGTCAGCCTGATGCTGATGTCCCTCGGCGGCCTGTTCGCACAGGATCTGGTGGAGTGGGTCTCCGTAGCGACCTATCAGGCGGCGTCCGGCGGCGGCGCGCGTCATATGCGCGAGCTGCTGACCCAGATGGGCCAGCTGCACCAGAGCGTCGCGACCGAGCTGGCAAACCCGGCGTCCGCGATCCTCGATATCGAGCGTAAAGTCACTCAGCTCACCCGCAGCGGCGAGTTGCCGGTGGATAACTTTGGCGTACCGCTGGCTGGCGGCCTGATACCGTGGATCGACAAACAGCTGGATAACGGCCAGACCCGCGAAGAGTGGAAGGGCCAGGCTGAGACCAACAAAATCCTCGCCACCGCGAACACCATTCCGGTTGACGGTCTGTGCGTGCGTATCGGCGCGCTGCGCTGCCACAGCCAGGCTTTCACCATTAAACTGAAAAAAGATGTGTCTATTCCTACCGTGGAAGAGCTGCTGGCCGCGCACAACCCGTGGGCGAAAGTGGTGCCAAACGATCGCGATATCACCATGCGCGAACTGACCCCGGCAGCCGTTACCGGCACGCTGACCACCCCGGTTGGCCGCCTGCGCAAGCTGAACATGGGACCGGAGTACCTCTCCGCGTTCACCGTTGGCGACCAGCTTCTTTGGGGTGCCGCCGAGCCGCTGCGCCGCATGCTGCGCCAGCTGGCGTAATAATTTGTTAAACACCGGGGGTGAATGTCACCCCCTTTTTTTGCGTACTACATGGAGTAAAACGCAGATGTCTTATTTTTTATCAGGAGGGCCCACGACGTTGGCTATGCTTTAAGGAAGATTTATTTCTCACCTGAGGGTAGGGCGGAGCAGAGAGGATTAACTGCACCGTTTAGGTCACATTAAAAGTCGTCCCGGAGCGCGTAAAAAGGGCGACATAAAAAAACAGGATGAATACCATGTCCGATCGTATTTCGAGAGACGTGATTAATGCGCTTATTGCGGGTCACTTTGCCGACCCCTTTTCTGTGCTAGGGATGCACCGTACAGAGGCCGGACTGGAAGTTCGGGCGCTGTTACCGGATGCAACAGAAGTGTGGGTTATCGAACCCAAAACCGGCCGCAAGGTGGGTAATCTGGAATGCCTCGACTCGCGTGGCTTCTTCTCGGGCGTCATGCCCCGCCGTAAAAATCCTTTTCGTTATCAGCTTGCCGTTATCTGGCACGGTCAGCAAAACCTGATTGATGATCCCTATAGCTTCGGCCCGCTCTTAAAAGAGATGGACGCCTGGCTGCTGTCCGAAGGGACCCATTTACGCCCCTACGAAACGCTGGGTGCCCATGCGGATACCATGGACGGTATCACCGGCACGCGCTTTGCCGTATGGGCGCCAAACGCCCAGCGCGTCTCCGTCGTCGGGCAGTTCAACTACTGGGACGGTCGTCGTCACCCCATGCGCCTGCGCCGGGAAACCGGCATCTGGGAGCTGTTTATCCCCGGCGCGCACAATGGTCAGCTCTACAAATTCGAGATGATCGATGCCAACGGCAAGCTGCGTATTAAATCCGACCCGTACGCCTTTGAGGCCGAACTGCGCCCGAATACCGCCTCGCTGATTTGCGGCCTGCCGGAGAAGGTTGTCCAGAGCGAGGAGCGCAAGCAGGCCAATCGCTTTGATGCGCCGATCTCCGTCTATGAAGTGCATCTCGGCTCCTGGCGTCGCCACACCGATAACAACTTCTGGCTGAGCTATCGCGAGCTGGCGGACCAGCTGGTGCCGTACGCCAAATGGATGGGCTTTACCCATCTGGAGCTGCTGCCAATCAACGAACACCCGTTCGACGGTAGCTGGGGCTATCAGCCGACCGGGCTATATGCGCCTACGCGCCGCTTCGGCACGCGCGATGACTTCCGCTATTTCATTGATGCCGCGCACGCCGCCGGACTGAACGTGATCCTCGACTGGGTGCCGGGCCACTTCCCGTCGGATGATTTTGCGCTGGCAGAGTTTGACGGTACGAAGCTGTACGAGCACAGCGATCCGCGCGAAGGCTATCACCAGGACTGGAACACGCTGATCTACAACTACGGTCGCCGCGAAGTGTCGAACTACCTGGTCGGGAACGCGCTGTACTGGATCGAACGTTTCGGCATTGATGCCCTGCGCGTCGATGCAGTGGCGTCGATGATCTACCGCGACTACAGCCGCAAAGAGGGTGAGTGGATCCCAAACGAGTATGGCGGGCGTGAAAACCTCGAAGCGATTGAGTTTCTGCGCAACACCAACCGCATTATCGGCGAGCAGGTGGAAGGCGCCGTGACCATGGCTGAAGAGTCAACCGACTTCCCGGGCGTTTCCCGTCCACCGGCAATGGGCGGCCTGGGCTTCTGGTACAAGTGGAACCTCGGCTGGATGCACGACACGCTCGACTACATGAAGCTTGACCCGGTTTATCGTCAGTATCACCACGATAAGCTCACCTTCGGGCTGCTCTACAACTACACCGAAAACTTCATGCTGCCGCTGTCGCACGATGAAGTGGTACACGGCAAGAAATCCGTTCTCGACCGCATGCCGGGGGACGCGTGGCAGAAGTTTGCCAACCTGCGCGCCTATTACGGCTGGATGTTCGCCTTCCCGGGCAAAAAGCTGCTGTTTATGGGCAACGAATTTGCGCAAGGGCGCGAATGGAACCACGACACCAGCCTTGACTGGCATCTGCTGGAAGGCGCGGACAACTGGCACCACGGCGTGCAGCGTCTGGTTCGCGACCTGAACCTGACCTATCGCCACCACAAAGCGCTGCACGAGCTGGACTTCGATCCGTACGGCTTTGAGTGGCTGGTGGTGGACGACCACGAGCGCTCGGTGTTTGTCTTTGTACGACGTGATAAAGCCGGTAACGAGATCATCGTCGCCAGCAACTTCACGCCGATACCGCGCGAACACTACCGCTTCGGCATAAACCAGCCGGGCAAATGGCGCGAAATCCTTAACACCGACTCCATGCACTACCACGGCAGCAACGCCGGTAACGGTGGCCTGGTACAGAGCGACGCCATCGAAAGCCACGGTCGTCCGAACTCCCTTGGCCTGACGCTGCCGCCGCTGAGCACAATCTGGCTGGTGCGGGAGGGAGAATGACGCAGCTCTCGGCAGGTAAACCCGAACCGCTCGGGGCGAGTTTTGACGGAAAGGGGGTGAACTTTACGCTCTTTTCTGCCCACGCTGAGCGGGTGGAACTCTGTGTGTTTGACGGGGAAGGTAACGAACACCGTTACGATTTACCGGCGCGCACGGGGGATACCTGGCATGGCTACCTGCCCGGAGGACGGTCGGGGATGCACTACGGTTTTCGCGTTCACGGCCCCTGGGAGCCCTCTCAGGGGCACTGGTTTAACCCGGCGAAGCTGCTGATTGACCCATGTGCGCACCGCGTGGACGGCGAGTTTAAAGACGACCCGCTGTTCCACGTTGGCTACGGCGAACCAGACCACCGCGACAGCGCACCCGTCGCGCCCAAAAGCGTGGTGGTACACGATCTCTACGACTGGGAAGACGATGCCCCGCCGCGCACGCCGTGGGGCAACACCGTTATTTATGAAGCCCACGTCAAAGGGCTGACGTATCTGCATCCGTCAATCCCCAAAGAGATGCGCGGCACCTACAAAGCGCTTGGGCATCCGACGATGGTCGCGTACCTGAAGCACTTAGGGATCACCGCCCTGGAGCTGTTGCCCGTGGCGCATTTTGCCAGCGAGCCGCGGCTGCAGCGTCTTGGGTTAAGCAACTACTGGGGCTACAACCCGCTGGCGATGTTCGCCCTCGACCCGCGCTACGCGGTGCATCCGGAGAAGGCGCGGGATGAGTTTCGCGATGCGGTGAAGGCGCTTCACGCGGCGGGTATCGAGGTCATTCTGGACGTGGTGTTGAACCACAGTGCAGAAAGCGATCTTGATGGCCCGACGCTCTCACAGCGCGGAATCGATAACCGTAGCTATTATTGGATCAGGGACGACGGCGATTACGAGAACTGGACCGGGTGCGGTAACACCCTCAACCTCAGTCATCCGGCCGTTACGCATTACGCGTACGTGTGCCTGAAATACTGGGTTGAGACGTTCCACGTGGACGGTTTTCGTTTCGACCTGGCGCCGGTAATGGGGCGCACCCCGGCGTTCAGCCAGCAGGCGCCGCTGTTTGAGGCCATCAAAAACTGTCCGGTGCTTTCAAAGGTGAAGCTGATTGCGGAGCCCTGGGACATCGGCGAGGGCGGCTATCAGGTGGGGAACTTCCCGCCGCTGTTTGCCGAGTGGAACGACCACTTCCGCGATGCCGTCCGCCGCTTCTGGCTGACGCGCGATCTGTCGCTGGGGGAGTTTGCCGGTCGCTTTGCCGGCTCCAGCGATCTCTTTAAGCGTGACGGCAAACGTCCGTCGGCCACCATTAATCTGGTGACGGCGCACGACGGTTTTACGCTGCGCGACTGCGTTTGTTTCAATCAGAAACACAATGAGGCAAACGGCGAAGAGAATCGCGATGGGACTAACAACAACCATAGCTTTAACCATGGTATAGAAGGGTTAGGCGGAAGTCTGGATGTGATCGAGCGGCGACGCGCCAGCGTTCATGCGCTGCTGACGACGCTTTTGTTGTCGCAGGGCACGCCGATGCTGCTGGCGGGCGATGAGCACGGTCACAGCCAGCACGGCAACAACAACGCCTATTGCCAGGACAACACCTTGACCTGGCTCAACTGGGAAGAAGCGAACAGCGGGTTGACCCATTTCACCGCGGCGCTGATCCATCTCCGCCAGCACATCCCCGCGCTCACCGCCGACTGCTGGTGGGAAGAGGGCGACGGCAACGTTCGCTGGCTGAATAAAGACGCGCAACCGTTAAGCGCGCAAGAGTGGCAACACGGCATACCCTGTCTGCAAATCCTGCTTTCGGATGCGTGGCTGGTGACGCTGAACGCGACGGATGACGTCGCAGAGATTGTTTTACCTGACGGGGAATGGCGAGCCATTCCTCCCTTTGCCGGAGCGGATAATCCGGTTGTTATGGCTGTCTGGCACGGGCCTGCGCACGGAGTGTGCGTATTCCAAAGATGATAAAAAAGGAGTTAGTCATGGTTAGATTAGAGAAGAACGATCCGTTAATGTTGGCGCGCCAGCTACCATTAAAAACAGTTGCCCTGATCCTCGCGGGCGGGCGTGGTACCCGTCTGAAAGATTTGACCATCAAGCGCGCCAAACCGGCCGTTCACTTTGGTGGTAAGTTCCGTATTATCGATTTTGCACTCTCCAACTGCCTGAACTCAGGCATTCGCCGTATTGGCGTCATTACCCAGTATCAGTCGCACACGCTGGTGCAGCACATTCAGCGCGGCTGGTCATTCTTCAGCGAAGAGATGAACGAGTTTGTCGATCTGCTCCCGGCGCAGCAGCGCGTTCACGGGGAGAACTGGTACCGCGGCACGGCGGATGCCGTGACCCAGAACCTCGACATCATTCGCCGCTACAACGCGGAATACATCGTTATCCTCGCCGGGGACCACATCTACAAGCAAGATTACTCCCACATGCTGATCGACCACGTCGAAAAAGGTGCGCGCTGCACCGTGGCGTGTCTGCCGGTGCCTGTTGCAGAAGCAACCGCGTTTGGCGTGATGCATGTAGATGGCGACGACAAGATTATCGACTTTGTCGAAAAACCGGCGAATCCGCCAACCATGCCGGGAGACGACACCAAATCGCTCGCCAGCATGGGGATCTATGTCTTTGATGCCGATTATCTTTATGAGCTGCTGGAAGAAGACGACAAAGACGAAAACTCCAGCCACGACTTCGGTAAAGACATCATCCCGAAAATTACCAAAGCTGGCATGGCGTATGCACATCCTTTCCCATTGTCCTGCGTGCAGTCCGATCCGAATGCGGAACCTTACTGGCGCGACGTCGGCACGCTGGAAGCCTACTGGAAAGCCAACCTCGATTTGGCATCTGTGACGCCTGAACTGGATATGTACGACCAGAACTGGCCGATTCGCACCCATATGGAATCGCTGCCGCCGGCGAAGTTCGTCCAGGATCGCTCCGGCAGCCACGGTATGACGCTGAACTCGCTGGTCTCTGGCGGGTGCATTATCTCCGGTTCGGTGGTGGTGCAGTCCGTGCTGTTCCCGCGCGTGCGTATAAACTCATTCTGTAATATCGATTCGGCAGTCCTGCTGCCGGATGTCTGGGTAGGGCGCTCATGTCGTCTGCGTCGCTGCGTTATCGACCGTGCCTGCGTCATTCCCGAAGGGATGGTGATTGGGGAAAACGCGGAAGAAGATGCACGTCGTTTCTACCGATCGGAAGAGGGGATCGTGTTAGTAACACGGGAAATGTTGCGGAAGCTGCAAATCAAACAGGAGCGATGATGCAGGTTTTACACGTATGTTCTGAGATGTTCCCGTTGTTAAAAACGGGCGGACTGGCGGATGTTCTTGGTGCATTACCGGCGGCGCAAATTGCCGGAGGGGTGGATACCCGCGTGTTGTTACCCGCTTTTCCGGATATCCGGCGTGGTATTCCCGATGCGAAGGTTGTTACCCGCCGCGAGACCTTCGCGGGACGTATCACCCTGCTGTTTGGACATTACAATGGCGTAGGGATTTACCTGATTGATGCGCCGCATTTATACGACCGACCCGGCAGCCCGTATCACGATACCAACCTGTACGCCTATACCGATAACGTGCTGCGCTTTGCCCTGCTCGGCTGGGTGGGGGCGGAGATGGCCGTCGGGCTGGATCCGTTCTGGCGTCCGAACGTGGTGCACGCGCACGACTGGCATGCGGGGCTGGCTCCTGCGTATCTGGCGGCGAAAGGACACCCGGCGAAATCGGTGTTTACGGTGCACAACCTGGCGTATCAGGGCATGTATTACGCGCATCATATGAATGACATCGATCTGCCATGGTCGTTCTTTAACATGCACGGACTGGAGTTTAACGGACAGATTTCGTTCCTGAAGGCCGGTCTGTACTACGCCGACCACATCACGGCGGTCAGCCCAACCTACGCGCGGGAAATTACCCAGCCGGAGTTCGGTTACGGTATGGAAGGGCTACTGCAACAGCGCCACCGTGAAGGTCGTCTGTCGGGCATTCTGAACGGCGTGGATGAACAGATCTGGAATCCGGAAACGGACCTCCTGCTGGCAGCGCGCTATGGTCGCGACTCCGTGGAGGACAAAGCGGAGAACAAGCGTCAGCTACAGATTGCGATGGGGCTGAAGGTCAACGACAAGGTACCGCTGTTTGCGGTGGTCAGCCGCCTGACCAGCCAGAAAGGGCTGGATCTGGTGCTGGAAGCGCTGCCGGGATTACTGGAGCAGGGTGGGCAGCTGGCGCTGCTCGGCGCGGGCGACCCGGTATTGCAGGAAGGTTTCCTCGCGGCCGCGGCGGAACATCCGGGGCAGGTGGGCGTGCAGATTGGCTATCACGAAGCGTTCTCGCACCGCATCATGGGCGGCGCAGACGTGATTCTGGTGCCGAGCCGTTTCGAGCCCTGCGGCCTGACGCAGCTCTATGGTCTGAAATACGGCACGCTGCCGCTGGTACGCCGCACGGGCGGGCTGGCGGATACGGTGTCTGACAGCTCCCTGGAAAACCTGGCGGATGGTATCGCCAGCGGGTTTGTTTTCGAGGACAGTAATGCCTGGTCGCTACTTCGGGCGATCCGGCGTGCTTTCGTCTTGTGGTCCCGTCCATCCCTGTGGCGTTACGTACAACGTCAGGCGATGTCCATGGACTTTGGCTGGCACGTTGCGGCGCAGTCCTACCGCGACCTTTATCAACGCTTGATGTAACGAGGCGAAGTTACTGATATGAATGCTCCATTTAGCTACTCTTCCCCCACGCTCAGCGTTGAGGCGTTGAAACACTCCATCGCCTATAAGCTGATGTTTACCATTGGGAAAGATCCCGTTATTGCCAACAAACATGAGTGGCTGAACGCCACGCTGTTTGCGGTGCGTGACCGTATGGTCGAACGCTGGCTGCGCTCCAACCGCGCCCAGCTCTCGCAGGAGACGCGACAGGTGTATTACCTGTCGATGGAGTTTTTGATTGGTCGCACCCTCTCCAATGCGCTGTTATCGCTCGGGATTTATGACGACGTCAAAAACGCACTGGAAGAGATGGGGCTGGACTTAGAAGAGCTGATTGACGAAGAGAACGACCCGGGGCTGGGTAACGGTGGTCTCGGGCGTCTTGCCGCCTGCTTCCTCGATTCACTGGCGACGCTGGCGCTGCCGGGACGCGGGTACGGTATTCGCTACGACTACGGCATGTTCAAGCAGAACATCGTTGATGGGCGTCAGAAAGAGTCGCCGGACTACTGGCTGGAGTACGGTAACCCGTGGGAGTTCAAGCGCCACAACACGCGCTACAAGGTGCGTTTTGGCGGGCGTATTCAGCAGGAAGGGAAAAAATCCCGCTGGGTGGAAACCGAAGAGATCCTCGCCGTGGCCTATGACCAGATTATCCCCGGCTACGACACCGATGCGACCAACACGCTGCGTCTGTGGAACGCGCAGGCCAGTAGCGAGATCAACCTCGGTAAATTCAATCAGGGCGACTACTTCGCGGCGGTGGAAGATAAAAACCACTCTGAGAACGTGTCCCGCGTCCTTTATCCGGATGACTCGACCTACTCGGGCCGCGAGCTGCGTCTGCGTCAGGAGTATTTCCTCGTCTCGGCAACGATTCAGGATATCCTTAGCCGTCACTATCAGCTGCACAAAACCTATGCGAATCTGGCGGAAAAAACCGCGATTCACCTCAACGATACCCATCCGGTGCTGTCGATCCCTGAGCTGATGCGCCTGCTGATTGACGAGCATAAGTTCAGCTGGGATGACGCGTTTGAAGTGACCTGCCAGGTGTTCTCGTACACCAACCATACGCTGATGAGTGAAGCGCTGGAGACGTGGCCGGTGGATATGCTCGGCAAAATTCTGCCGCGCCACCTGCAAATCATCTTCGAGATCAACGACTACTTCCTCAAGACCTTGCAGGAGCAGTACCCGAACGATACCGGCCTGCTGAGCCGCGCCTCGATCATTGATGAATCCAATGGTCGCCGCGTACGCATGGCCTGGCTGGCGGTGGTGATCAGCCATAAGGTCAACGGGGTTTCAGAGCTGCATTCGAACCTGATGGTGCAGTCGCTGTTTGCAGACTTTGCGAAGATCTTCCCGACGCGTTTCTGCAACGTGACCAACGGCGTCACCCCGCGCCGCTGGCTGGCGCTGGCGAACCAGCCGCTGTCTGACGTGCTGGACGAAAATATCGGCCGCACCTGGCGCACCGATTTGAGCCAGCTGAGCGAGCTTGAACAACACATTGATTTTCCGACGGTGAACAAAGCCGTGCGGGAAGCCAAGCTGCTGAACAAGAAACGGCTGTCAGTCTGGCTGGCGATGCATCTCAACGTGGTGGCGAACCCGAAAGCGCTGTTCGACGTGCAGATCAAACGTATCCACGAGTACAAGCGTCAGCTGATGAACGTCCTGCACGTCATCACTCACTACAACCGCATTAAGGCTGACCCGACGGCGGAGTGGGTGCCGCGCGTGAAAATCTTTGCCGGTAAGGCGGCCTCCGCGTACTACATGGCGAAGCACATCATTCATCTTATCAACGATGTGGCGAAGGTCGTGAACCAGGATCCGGACATTGGCGACAAGCTGAAAGTGGTGTTTATCCCGAACTACAGCGTAAGCCTGGCGCAGCTGATTATTCCGGCGGCGGATCTCTCAGAGCAGATTTCCACGGCGGGGACGGAAGCATCCGGCACCAGCAACATGAAGTTTGCCCTGAACGGCGCGCTGACCATCGGCACGCTGGACGGCGCAAATGTCGAAATGCTGGAGCATGTGGGCGCGGAGAATATCTTTATCTTCGGGAATACGGCGGAAGAGGTGGAGGCGCTGCGCAAGCAGGGCTACTCGCCGCGTGAGTATTATGAAGAGGATGAAGAGTTACGCCAGGTGCTGACGCAAATCGCCACCGGGGTGTTTAACCCTGAGGAGCCTGGGCGCTATCGTGACCTGGTGGACTCGCTGATTAACTTTGGCGATCACTATCAGGTGCTGGCGGATTACCGCAGCTACGTGGATTGTCAGGATAAGGTGGACGAACTGTACCGTCAGCAGGAGAAGTGGACCAGCGCCGCGATGCATAACATCGCCAACATGGGATACTTCTCGTCAGACAGGACCATCAAAGAGTATGCCGAGAATATCTGGCATATTGATCCGGTGAGGTTGTAAAACAAAGCCGGGTGGCGGCTCCGCCTTACCCGGCCTACTCGATCCTGTAGGCCCGGTAAGCGCAGCGCCACCGGGCATTTTTTGTCACCCTCAGGACGCCAGTGACAATTCACGCTTTCCCGCATGTTGTTGCAACCACTGCGCCACGCGAGACTGCTGCTCGGCATTCAGCCACATCCCTTCTTTAGTACGACGCCAGATGGCATCGTCCAGACGGCGCACCCATTCGTGTTCCACCAGGTAGCGCAGTTCCGCTTCGTACAGCTCATGGCCAAAATGCTCGCCCAGATCTGCAATCTCTTTCGCGTCGCCGAGGAACAGTTCGGTATTGCTGCCGTAGGTGCGGGCGTAGTGGCGCGCCATTCCTTCGGTAATGAACGGGAAGCGGCGACGCAGCTTCGCGGCGTAATCGTCGCGGTTATTGCCGATATCGCCGCCAGGCAGCACGGCGCCTTTCGTCCACGCCGGGCCGATGCCTTTGTAATACGGCGCCAGTTTTTCCAGCGCATGCTCCGCCAGTTTACGGTAGGTGGTGAGCTTACCGCCAAACACCGACAGCAGCGGCGCCTGACCGTCTACGTCATGAATATCAAGCGTATAGTCACGGGTGATGGCCTGCGGTGAGTCAGACTCGTCATCACACAGCGGACGCACGCCGGAGTAGGTCCAGACCACGTCATCGCGCGCCAGCTGTTTCTTAAAGTGTGCGTTGTACACTTTCAGCAGGTAGCTGACTTCGCTCTCTTCAATCTCAACGTTTTTCGGATCGCCTTTGTACTCCACGTCAGTGGTGCCGATGATGGAGAACTCGTCCATCCACGGGATCACAAACACGATGCGCTTGTCTTCGTTTTGCAGGATATAAGCCTGCTTCTGGGTATGCACGCGCGGCACCACAATGTGGCTGCCCTTGATCAGGCGGATGCCGTACGGAGAAGGCAGGTGCATACCGTCATCGAAGAACTGTTTCACCCACGGGCCGGTGGCGTTCACCAGGCCGCGCGCTTTCCAGCTAAACTTCTCGCCGGTATCCACGTCTTCCACTTCCACGATCCACAGGCCGTTTTCGCGGCGCGCGGCGATCGCGCGGGTACGGGTTTTCACCTCGCCGCCTTTCTTCTCGACCATCTGCGCGTTAGCCAGCACCAGACGCGCATCGTCCACCCAGCAGTCGGAATATTCGAAACCGCGCACGATTTCAGGCTTAAGGACCGATTCTGAGCCAAAACGCAAACCGGTCGAACCCGGCAGGCTGGTGCGTTTACCCAGATGATCGTACATGAACAGGCCGATGCGGATCATCCACGCCGGACGCAGGTGCGGGCGGTGGGGCAGGCGGAAGCGCATCGGGATCGCCAGATGCGGAGCCATTTTCAGCAGCACTTCGCGTTCGGCCAGCGCTTCGCTGACCAGGCGGAATTCGTAGTGTTCCAGGTAGCGCAGGCCTCCGTGGATCAGCTTGGAGCTGGCGGACGACGTCGCGCAGGCGAGATCGTTAGCTTCCAGCATCAGCACGGATAAACCGCGTCCTGCGGCATCAACCGCAATACCGGCACCGTTGATGCCCCCGCCTATCACAATCAGATCTTTGGTTTCCATAACACCCTCATGCACTTTCGTTAAAGCTCAAAAATGTTCGATATCGCTCATAATAGCAAAGGAACGCGCTTTTGGTAACATCAAAAAAACAATTTAGAGTGATATGGATAACATAATGGCGTTTACCCGCCGCCAGGACGTACACTACGGGGTAAAATGGTGCGGTCTGATGCCCTCACCCCAGCCCTCTCCCACGGGGAGAGGGTGATCCGTTTCCCTCTCCCTCCGGGAGAGGGTAGGGTGAGGGGAAAACCGCACCACACCTGAATATAAGATGAGAACACCATGGATCAGTTTGAATGTATTAACGTAGAAGAAGCCCATCAGAAGATGCACCAGAAAACCGCGGTGCTGGTGGATATCCGCGATCCGCAGAGCTTTGCGATGGGCCACACGCCGGGCGCGTTCCATCTCACCAACGACACGCTGGGCGCGTTTATGCGCGATAACGACTTCGACACGCCGGTGATGGTGATGTGCTATCACGGCAACAGCAGTAAAGGCGCGGCGCAGTATCTGCTCCAGCAGGGTTACGACGCGGTATACAGCGTCGATGGCGGCTTCGATGCATGGCATCGTCATTTCCCGGCAGAAGTTGAATACGCGTTTGAGCGCTGATCCCGCTATACTGTCCCCTTTTGTGTGGAAATAAGCGACCGCTGCCCATGTTGATGATCACCTCTTTTAGCAACCCGCGCGTCGCCCAGGCGTTTGTCGACTATATGGCGACGCAGGGCATTATCCTGACTATTCAGCAGCATACACAGACGGATGTCTGGCTGGCAGACGAAAGCCAGGCTGGGCGCGTGAACGCCGAGCTGGCGCGTTTCCTGGAAAACCCGGGCGACCCGCGTTATCTGGCAGCAAGCTGGCAATCCGGCCAGACCGACAGTGGCCTGCACTATCAACGTTTTCCGTTTCTCGCCACCCTCCGCGAGCGCGCAGGACCGTTTACGCTGCTTTTGATGGCAGCCTGCATCATCGTCTTCATTATTATGAGCGTGGTGGGCGACCAGAGCGTGATGATTGCCCTCGCATGGCCGTACGATCCCTCCCTGCAATTTGACGTCTGGCGCTACTTCACGCATGCGCTGATGCACTTCTCGGTGATGCATATCCTCTTTAACCTGCTGTGGTGGTGGTATCTCGGCGGAGCAGTGGAGAAGCGGCTCGGCAGCGGCAAGCTGATTGTGATCACCCTTATCAGCGCCCTGTTAAGCGGCTATGTGCAGCATAAATTCAGCGGTCCGTGGTTTGGCGGGTTATCCGGCGTGGTGTACGCCCTGATGGGTTACGCCTGGCTCAGAGGCGAGCGCGACCCGGAAAGCGGCATCTATTTACAACGTGGATTAATAACCTTTGCGTTAATATGGCTTATTGCCGGATGGTTTGATCTGTTTGGTATGTCTATCGCCAATGGTGCGCACGTTACCGGCCTGGCGGTCGGGCTGGCGATGGCGCTGGCCGATACGCTCCATGCGCGAAAACGAACATAATTCCCAGGGATATTTCATGAAACAAACACAACGTCATGACGCCATTATCGAACTGGTAAAAAAACAGGGATACGTCAGTACTGAAGAGCTGGTGGAGCAGTTTGCCGTCAGCCCGCAAACCATCCGTCGTGACCTCAACGACCTGGCCGATCAGAACCGTATTCTGCGCCATCACGGCGGCGCGGCGCTGCCGTCCAGCTCGGTGAACACCTCATGGCATGACCGTAAGGCGACGCAAACGGCAGAGAAAGAGCGTATCGCCCGTAAAGTGGCGAGCCAGATCCCGAACGGCGCGACGCTGTTTATTGATATCGGCACCACGCCGGAAGCGGTCGCCCATGCGCTGCTGAACCATGAGAACCTCCGCGTGGTGACCAACAACCTGAACGTGGCCAACACGTTGATGCAGAAAGACGATTTTCGCATCATCCTCGCGGGCGGCGAACTGCGCAGCCGCGACGGGGGCATTATCGGCGAAGCGACGCTCGATTTTATCTCTCAGTTCCGCCTCGACTTCGGCATTCTGGGGATCAGCGGCATCGACACCGACGGCTCGCTGCTGGAGTTTGATTACCACGAGGTGCGCACCAAGCGCGCGATTATTGAGAACTCACGCCATGTGATGCTGGTGGTGGATCACTCCAAGTTTGGTCGTAACGCGATGGTGAACATGGGCAGCATTAGCATGGTTAATGCGGTCTACACCGACGAGATGCCGCCGGCGGGCGTGTTGCAGGTGATTAAGGATAACAATTTGCAGCTGGAGTTGTGCTAGCGGTTGTGTCGGGTGGCGCTGCGCTTACCCGACCTACAAATTGTTCTCCCTCTCCCTGTGGGCTGAGGGTTCCCCACAAATTAATGCGAGCACTGAGCAATCCCCT
>NZ_JBMKJN010000037.1:0-29001 GCF_049236805.1 Enterobacter cloacae complex sp. XAL002 | reverse complement strand
GACGGTCTGCGTTTCGCAATCCGTGAAGGTGGCCGTACCGTTGGCGCGGGCGTTGTTGCTAAAGTTCTCGGCTAATCGCTGATAACATTTGACGCAATGCGCAATAAAAGGGCATCATTTGATGCCCTTTTTGCACGCTTTCACATCAGAACCTGGCTCATCAGTGATTAATTTTGTCATAATCATTGCTGAGACAGGCTCTGCGGAGAGCGTATAATACGAAAAGCGAATAGCATTTCGATTGGTTTGCCTCGCACTCGCGGGGTGAAAATGTTTGTAGAATACTTCTGACAGGTTGGTTTATGAGTGCGAATACCGAAGCTCAAGGGAGCGGGCGCGGCCTGGAAGCGATGAAATGGGTAGTTGTAGCCGTGCTGCTGATTGTGGCGATTGTCGGCAACTATCTTTATCGTGACATGATGCTGCCGCTACGCGCGCTTGCAGTGGTAATTCTGATTGCTGCGGCGGGTGGTGTCGCGCTGTTGACGACGAAAGGCAAAGCGACCGTTGCGTTTGCCCGCGAAGCGCGTACCGAAGTCCGCAAGGTCATTTGGCCGACTCGCCAGGAAACATTGCACACCACGCTGATTGTAGCGGCGGTAACCGCTGTAATGTCACTGATCCTGTGGGGACTGGATGGTATTCTGGTTCGCCTGGTATCCTTTATCACTGGCCTGAGGTTCTGAGATGTCTGAAGCCCCTAAAAAGCGCTGGTACGTCGTTCAGGCGTTTTCCGGTTTTGAAGGCCGCGTAGCTACGTCGCTGCGTGAGCATATCAAATTACACAATATGGAAGAGTTATTTGGCGAAGTTATGGTTCCGACCGAAGAAGTGGTTGAGATCCGTGGCGGCCAACGTCGCAAAAGCGAGCGTAAATTCTTCCCGGGTTACGTGCTGGTTCAGATGGTGATGAACGACGCGAGCTGGCACCTGGTGCGCAGCGTACCACGCGTGATGGGCTTTATCGGCGGCACATCTGACCGTCCGGCGCCAATCAGCGACAAAGAAGTTGATGCGATTATGAACCGCCTCCAGCAGGTGGGTGATAAACCGCGTCCGAAAACGCTGTTTGAACCGGGTGAGATGGTTCGTGTTAACGACGGTCCGTTTGCTGACTTTAATGGCGTCGTCGAAGAAGTGGACTACGAGAAGTCCCGCCTGAAAGTTTCCGTTTCTATCTTTGGTCGTGCGACCCCGGTAGAGCTGGACTTTGCTCAGGTAGAAAAAGCCTAAGCAACGATCAAAAAAGCGACGATTTAATCGTTGCACAGGGCGCGAGATTGGAATACAATTTCGCGCCTTTTGTTTTTATGGGTTCCGACCCGTAAAACGAATTTTATTCACGGGGAGCCTCTCCGAGGCGTTATTACCCAATCAGAGGATTTTAGAATGGCTAAGAAAGTACAAGCCTACGTCAAGCTGCAGGTTGCAGCAGGTATGGCGAACCCAAGTCCACCAGTTGGTCCAGCTCTGGGTCAGCAGGGTGTGAACATCATGGAATTCTGTAAAGCGTTCAACGCCAAAACTGAATCCATGGAAAAAGGTCTGCCAATCCCAGTTGTAATCACTGTTTACGCTGACCGTTCTTTCACTTTCGTTACCAAAACCCCTCCAGCAGCAGTTCTGCTGAAGAAAGCAGCGGGCATCAAGTCTGGTTCCGGTAAGCCGAACAAAGACAAAGTGGGTAAAATTTCCCGCGCTCAGCTGCAGGAAATCGCGCAGACCAAAGCTGCCGACATGACTGGTTCCGACATTGAAGCGATGACTCGCTCCATTGAAGGTACTGCACGTTCCATGGGCCTGGTAGTGGAGGACTAAGAAATGGCTAAACTGACCAAGCGCATGTCCGTGATCCGTGACAAAGTTGATGCGACCAAACAGTACGACATCAACGAAGCTATCGCTCTGCTGAAAGAACTGGCAACTGCTAAGTTCGTTGAAAGCGTTGACGTTGCCGTTAACCTGGGCATCGACGCTCGTAAATCCGATCAGAACGTTCGTGGCGCAACTGTACTGCCACACGGTACTGGCCGTTCCGTACGCGTAGCTGTATTTGCTCAGGGTGCAAACGCTGAAGCGGCTAAAGCTGCCGGCGCTGAACTGGTAGGTATGGAAGATCTGGCTGATCAGATCAAGAAAGGCGAAATGAACTTTGACGTTGTTATTGCTTCTCCAGATGCAATGCGCGTTGTTGGCCAGCTGGGCCAGGTTCTGGGTCCACGCGGCCTGATGCCAAACCCGAAAGTGGGTACTGTAACTCCTAACGTTGCTGAAGCGGTTAAGAACGCTAAAGCAGGTCAGGTTCGTTACCGTAACGACAAAAACGGCATCATCCACACCACCATCGGTAAAGTGGACTTTGACGCTGACAAACTGAAAGAAAACCTGGAAGCTCTGCTGGTTGCGCTGAAAAAAGCTAAACCAACTCAGGCGAAAGGCGTGTACATCAAGAAAGTTAGCATCTCCACCACCATGGGTGCAGGTGTTGCAGTTGACCAGGCTGGCCTGAGCGCTGCTGCAAACTAATGCCTTTACGTGGGCGGTGATTTTGTCTACAATCTTACCCCCACGTTTGCTAACAAAAGTTAGCGGCTAAAAGAATTGTTCGTTGGAGCCTGGCCTATCCAGGCCTCCGTCGAAGACCGCAGGTGTTTCGCAAGAAACTTAATCCCCTGCGTAGACGGTGACAGAACGCTAAGATTATTTTAAATACTCTGGCTTGTTTCTGCTCACCGTATTAAGACGCTCTTCCCGTTGGGTCGAGTGAAGTGAGTTCCGGAACATGAGTTCCGGCAAACATCCAGGAGCAAAGCTAATGGCTTTAAATCTTCAAGACAAACAAGCGATTGTTGCTGAAGTCAGCGAAGTAGCCAAAGGCGCGCTGTCTGCAGTAGTTGCGGATTCCCGTGGCGTTACTGTAGACAAAATGACTGAACTGCGTAAAGCAGGTCGTGAAGCTGGCGTATACATGCGTGTTGTTCGTAACACCCTGCTGCGTCGCGTAGTTGAAGGTACTCAGTTCGAGTGCCTGAAAGACACGTTTGTTGGTCCGACCCTGATTGCATACTCTATGGAACACCCGGGCGCTGCTGCTCGTCTGTTCAAAGAGTTCGCGAAAGCGAATGCAAAATTTGAGGTCAAAGCTGCAGCCTTTGAAGGTGAGTTGATCCCGGCATCGCAAATCGATCGCCTGGCCACCCTGCCGACCTACGAAGAAGCAATTGCACGCCTGATGGCAACCATGAAAGAAGCTGCGGCTGGCAAACTGGTTCGCACTCTGGCTGCTGTACGCGATGCGAAAGAAGCTGCTTAATCGCAGTTATCTTTATAAAGCATTTGCTTACGTATAAACTTATTCTGATTTTCAGGAACAATTTAAATGTCTATCACTAAAGATCAAATCATTGAAGCAGTAGCAGCTATGTCCGTAATGGACGTTGTAGAGCTGGTTTCTGCAATGGAAGAAAAATTCGGTGTTTCTGCTGCTGCTGCTGTAGCTGTAGCTGCGGGCCCGGCTGAAGCTGCTGAAGAAAAAACTGAATTCGACGTAATTCTGAAAGCTGCTGGCGCGAACAAAGTTGCTGTAATCAAAGCAGTACGTGGCGCAACTGGCCTGGGTCTGAAAGAAGCTAAAGACCTGGTAGAATCTGCTCCAGCTGCGCTGAAAGAAGGCGTGAGCAAAGACGACGCAGAAGCACTGAAAAAATCTCTGGAAGAAGCTGGCGCTGAAGTTGAAGTTAAATAAGCCAACTTTTCTGGTTGCAGCCTAAGTAATTAGGCTGATGGCTGGTGACTTTTTAGTCACCAGCCTTTTTGCGCTGTAAGGCATCAGCAGCATTTCACACTGTTTGACTGCTGGTTGTCCTGACAATGCTTGTTTCTATCGACGACTTAATATACTGCGACAGGGTGCTCGCTCTGTGTAAATCGCAATGAAATGGTTTAAGCGTGATAGCAACAGGTATTGCGGAAAGTATTCAATTTTCCGGTCCACAAAATGGTGTTGCACAAACTGTCCCTTCGTCGGACAGATGGGTCGACTTGTCAGCGAGCTGAGGAACCCTATGGTTTACTCCTATACCGAGAAAAAACGTATTCGTAAGGATTTTGGTAAACGTCCACAAGTTCTGGACATTCCATATCTCCTTTCTATCCAGCTTGACTCGTTCCAGAAGTTTATCGAGCAAGATCCTGAAGGGCAGTACGGCCTGGAAGCAGCCTTCCGTTCCGTGTTCCCGATTCAGAGCTACAGCGGTAATTCCGAGCTGCAGTACGTCAGCTACCGCCTTGGCGAACCGGTGTTTGACGTTCAGGAATGTCAGATCCGTGGCGTGACCTATTCCGCACCGCTGCGCGTAAAACTGCGTCTGGTGATCTACGAGCGCGAAGCGCCGGAAGGCACCGTAAAAGACATTAAAGAACAAGAAGTCTACATGGGTGAAATTCCACTCATGACGGACAACGGTACTTTCGTTATCAACGGTACTGAGCGTGTTATCGTTTCCCAGCTGCACCGTAGCCCGGGTGTCTTCTTCGACAGCGATAAAGGTAAAACGCACTCTTCCGGTAAAGTACTGTATAACGCACGCATCATTCCTTACCGTGGTTCATGGCTGGATTTCGAATTCGATCCAAAAGACAACCTGTTTGTCCGTATCGACCGTCGTCGTAAGCTGCCTGCAACCATCATTCTGCGTGCACTGAACTATACCACTGAGCAGATCCTGGACCTGTTCTTTGAGAAAGTGATCTTTGAAATCCGCGACAACAAGTTGCAGATGGAGTTGGTGCCGGAACGTCTGCGTGGTGAGACCGCGTCGTTCGACATCGAAGCCGACGGCAAAGTGTATGTGGAAAAAGGTCGCCGTATCACCGCGCGCCACATCCGCCAGCTGGAAAAAGATGATATCAAACACATCGAAGTTCCAGTTGAATACATTGCAGGAAAAGTAGCCGCGAAAGATTACGTTGATGAATCAACTGGCGAGCTGATCTGCCCGGCGAACATGGAGCTGAGCCTGGATCTGCTGGCTAAGCTGAGCCAGTCTGGCCACAAACGTATCGAAACGCTGTTCACCAACGATCTGGACCACGGTCCGTACATCTCTGAGACTGTACGCGTCGACCCAACCAACGATCGTCTGAGCGCGCTGGTTGAAATCTACCGCATGATGCGTCCTGGTGAGCCACCAACTCGCGAAGCGGCTGAAAGCCTGTTCGAGAACCTGTTCTTCTCCGAAGACCGCTACGATCTGTCCGCGGTAGGTCGTATGAAGTTCAACCGTTCTCTGCTGCGCGACGAAATCGAAGGTTCCGGTATCCTGAGCAAAGACGACATCATTGAAGTGATGAAGAAGCTCATCGATATCCGTAACGGTAAAGGCGAAGTGGACGATATCGACCACCTTGGCAACCGTCGTATCCGTTCCGTAGGCGAAATGGCGGAAAACCAGTTCCGCGTTGGCCTGGTTCGTGTAGAGCGTGCGGTGAAAGAGCGTCTGTCTCTGGGCGATCTGGATACCCTGATGCCTCAGGATATGATCAACGCCAAGCCGATTTCTGCGGCAGTGAAAGAGTTCTTCGGTTCCAGCCAGCTGTCTCAGTTCATGGACCAGAACAACCCGCTGTCTGAGATCACGCACAAACGTCGTATCTCTGCACTCGGCCCAGGCGGTCTGACCCGTGAACGTGCAGGCTTTGAAGTTCGAGACGTACACCCGACTCACTACGGTCGCGTATGTCCAATCGAAACGCCTGAAGGTCCAAACATCGGTCTGATCAACTCCCTGTCCGTGTACGCACAGACAAACGAATACGGTTTCCTTGAGACCCCGTATCGTAAAGTGACCGACGGTGTGGTTACCGACGAAATTCATTACCTGTCTGCTATCGAAGAAGGCAACTACGTTATCGCTCAGGCGAACTCCAACCTGGATGACGAAGGCCACTTTGTAGAAGATCTGGTTACCTGCCGTAGCAAAGGCGAATCCAGCCTGTTCAGCCGCGACCAGGTTGACTACATGGACGTATCCACCCAACAGGTGGTATCCGTCGGTGCGTCCCTGATCCCGTTCCTGGAACACGATGACGCCAACCGTGCATTGATGGGTGCGAACATGCAACGTCAGGCCGTTCCAACTCTGCGTGCTGATAAGCCGCTGGTTGGTACCGGTATGGAACGTGCTGTTGCCGTTGACTCCGGTGTTACAGCAGTTGCTAAGCGTGGCGGTACCGTTCAGTACGTTGACGCATCCCGTATCGTTATCAAAGTTAACGAAGACGAGATGTATCCGGGCGAAGCGGGCATCGACATCTACAACCTGACCAAATACACCCGTTCTAACCAGAACACCTGTATCAACCAGATGCCTTGCGTATCTCTGGGTGAGCCAGTTGAGCGCGGCGACGTGCTGGCAGACGGTCCGTCCACCGACCTCGGTGAACTGGCGCTCGGTCAGAACATGCGCGTAGCGTTCATGCCGTGGAACGGTTACAACTTCGAAGACTCCATCCTCGTCTCCGAGCGTGTGGTTCAGGAAGATCGTTTCACCACCATCCACATTCAGGAACTGGCCTGTGTGTCCCGTGACACCAAGCTGGGGCCAGAAGAGATCACTGCCGACATCCCTAACGTGGGTGAAGCTGCGCTCTCCAAACTGGATGAATCCGGTATTGTTTACATCGGTGCGGAAGTGACCGGCGGCGACATTCTGGTTGGTAAGGTTACACCGAAAGGCGAAACCCAGCTGACGCCAGAAGAGAAACTGCTGCGTGCTATCTTCGGTGAGAAAGCGTCTGACGTTAAAGACTCTTCTCTGCGCGTACCAAACGGTGTTTCCGGTACGGTTATCGACGTTCAGGTCTTCACTCGTGACGGCGTTGAGAAAGATAAGCGTGCGCTGGAAATCGAAGAGATGCAGCTCAAACAGGCTAAGAAAGACCTGTCTGAAGAACTGCAAATCCTCGAAGCGGGTCTGTTCAGCCGTATCTATGCGGTGCTGGTTGCCGGTGGCGTTGAAGCTGAGAAGCTCGACAAACTGCCACGCGATCGCTGGCTGGAGCTGGGCCTGACCGACGAAGAGAAACAGAATCAGCTGGAACAGCTGGCTGAGCAGTATGACGAACTGAAACACGAGTTCGAGAAAAAACTCGAAGCGAAACGCCGCAAAATCACTCAGGGCGACGATCTGGCACCAGGCGTGCTGAAGATTGTTAAGGTGTATCTGGCTGTTAAACGTCAGATCCAACCTGGTGACAAGATGGCAGGTCGTCACGGTAACAAGGGTGTTATCTCTAAGATCAACCCGATCGAAGATATGCCGCACGATGCTAACGGTACGCCGGTAGATATCGTACTGAACCCACTGGGTGTACCGTCTCGTATGAACATCGGTCAGATCCTGGAAACCCACCTGGGTATGGCTGCGAAAGGTATCGGCGACAAGATTAACGCCATGCTGAAGCAGCAGGAAGAAGTCGCGAAACTGCGCGAGTTCATCCAGCGTGCCTACGATCTGGGTACCGACGTGCGTCAGAAAGTCGACCTGAACACCTTCAGCGATGATGAAGTTCTGCGTCTGGCGGAAAACCTGCGTAAGGGTATGCCAATTGCAACGCCGGTATTCGACGGTGCAAAAGAAGCTGAAATTAAAGAGCTGCTGCAACTGGGTGGTCTGCCAACGTCTGGTCAGATTACGCTGTTTGACGGCCGTACCGGTGAACAGTTCGAGCGTCCGGTAACCGTAGGTTACATGTACATGCTGAAACTGAACCACCTGGTCGACGACAAGATGCACGCTCGTTCTACCGGTTCTTACAGCCTGGTTACTCAGCAGCCGCTGGGTGGTAAGGCTCAGTTCGGTGGTCAGCGCTTCGGGGAGATGGAAGTGTGGGCGCTGGAAGCATACGGCGCAGCATACACCCTGCAGGAAATGCTCACCGTTAAGTCTGATGACGTGAATGGTCGTACTAAGATGTATAAGAACATCGTAGACGGCAACCATCAGATGGAACCGGGCATGCCAGAATCCTTCAACGTACTGTTGAAAGAGATTCGTTCGCTGGGTATCAACATCGAACTGGAAGACGAGTAATTCTCGCTCAAACAGGTCACTGGTGTCGGGTTAACCCCCGACACCAGATTGTGCTAACTCCGACGGGAGCAAATCCGTGAAAGATTTATTAAAGTTTCTGAAAGCGCAGACTAAAACCGAAGAGTTTGATGCGATCAAAATTGCTCTGGCTTCGCCAGACATGATCCGTTCATGGTCTTTTGGTGAAGTTAAAAAGCCGGAAACCATCAACTACCGTACGTTCAAACCTGAGCGTGACGGCCTTTTCTGTGCGCGTATTTTCGGGCCAGTAAAAGACTACGAGTGCCTGTGCGGTAAGTACAAGCGCCTGAAACACCGTGGTGTGATCTGTGAGAAGTGCGGCGTTGAAGTGACCCAGACCAAAGTACGCCGTGAGCGTATGGGCCACATTGAGCTGGCGTCTCCAACTGCTCACATCTGGTTCCTGAAATCTCTGCCGTCCCGTATCGGCCTGCTGCTGGATATGCCGCTGCGCGATATCGAACGTGTTCTGTACTTCGAATCTTATGTTGTGATCGAAGGCGGGATGACGAATCTGGAACGTAACCAGATCCTGACCGAAGAACAGTATCTGGACGCGCTGGAAGAGTTCGGTGACGAATTCGACGCGAAGATGGGTGCGGAAGCTATCCAGGCCCTGCTGAAGAGCATGGATCTGGAGCAAGAGTGTGAAACTCTGCGCGAAGAGCTGAACGAAACCAACTCCGAAACCAAGCGTAAAAAGCTGACCAAGCGTATCAAACTGCTGGAAGCGTTCGTACAGTCTGGTAACAAACCAGAGTGGATGATCCTCACCGTTCTGCCGGTTCTGCCGCCAGATCTGCGTCCGCTGGTTCCGCTGGATGGTGGTCGTTTCGCAACGTCGGATCTGAACGATCTGTACCGTCGCGTGATCAACCGTAACAACCGTCTGAAACGTCTGCTGGATCTGGCTGCGCCGGACATCATCGTACGCAACGAAAAACGTATGCTGCAGGAAGCGGTAGATGCCCTGCTGGATAACGGTCGTCGCGGTCGTGCGATCACCGGTTCTAACAAACGTCCTCTGAAATCTTTGGCCGACATGATCAAAGGTAAGCAGGGTCGTTTCCGTCAGAACCTGCTCGGTAAGCGTGTTGACTACTCCGGTCGTTCTGTAATCACCGTAGGTCCATACCTGCGTCTGCATCAGTGCGGTCTGCCGAAGAAAATGGCTCTGGAGCTGTTCAAACCGTTCATCTACGGCAAGCTGGAACTGCGTGGCCTGGCCACCACCATCAAAGCCGCTAAGAAAATGGTTGAGCGTGAAGAAGCTGTCGTTTGGGATATCCTGGACGAAGTGATCCGCGAACACCCGGTACTGCTGAACCGTGCACCAACTCTGCACCGTTTGGGTATCCAGGCATTTGAGCCAGTCCTGATCGAAGGTAAAGCGATCCAGCTGCACCCGCTGGTTTGTGCGGCCTATAACGCCGACTTCGATGGTGACCAGATGGCTGTTCACGTACCGCTGACGCTGGAAGCCCAGCTCGAAGCGCGTGCGCTGATGATGTCTACCAACAACATCCTGTCTCCAGCGAACGGTGAACCTATCATCGTTCCTTCTCAGGACGTTGTATTGGGTCTGTACTATATGACCCGTGACTGTGTTAACGCCAAAGGCGAAGGCATGGTGCTGACTGGCCCGAAAGAAGCTGAGCGTATTTATCGCGCTGGCCTGGCCTCTCTGCATGCGCGCGTTAAAGTGCGTATCACCGAATACGAAAAAGATGAAAACGGCGAATTCGTGGCGAAAACCAGCCTGAAAGACACGACCGTTGGCCGTGCGATTCTGTGGATGATCGTACCGAAAGGTCTGCCTTTCTCCATCGTCAACCAGGCGCTGGGCAAGAAAGCGATCTCCAAAATGCTGAACACCTGTTACCGCATTCTGGGCCTGAAGCCGACCGTTATCTTCGCTGACCAGACAATGTATACCGGCTTTGCTTATGCAGCGCGTTCAGGTGCATCTGTTGGTATCGATGACATGGTCATCCCAGAGAAGAAACACGAGATCATCTCTGAAGCGGAAGCTGAAGTTGCTGAGATCCAGGAGCAGTTCCAGTCTGGTCTGGTAACCGCAGGCGAACGTTACAACAAAGTTATCGATATCTGGGCTGCGGCGAACGATCGTGTATCCAAAGCGATGATGGATAACCTGCAAACCGAAACCGTGATTAACCGTGACGGCGTAGAAGAGCAGCAGGTCTCCTTCAACAGCATCTACATGATGGCCGACTCCGGTGCGCGTGGTTCTGCGGCACAGATTCGTCAGCTGGCAGGTATGCGTGGTCTGATGGCGAAGCCAGATGGCTCCATCATCGAAACGCCAATCACCGCGAACTTCCGTGAAGGTCTGAACGTACTCCAGTACTTCATCTCCACGCACGGTGCGCGTAAAGGTCTGGCGGATACCGCACTGAAAACGGCGAACTCCGGTTATCTGACGCGTCGTCTGGTTGACGTTGCGCAGGATCTGGTCGTCACCGAAGACGATTGTGGCACCCTCGAAGGTATCACCATGACCCCGGTTATCGAGGGTGGTGATGTTAAAGAGCCGCTGCGCGATCGCGTACTGGGTCGTGTGACCGCGGAAGACATCCTGAAGCCGGGCACCGCAGACATTCTGGTTCCACGCAACACTCTGCTGCACGAACAGTGGTGTGACCTGCTGGAAGCGAACTCTGTTGACTCTGTGAAAGTGCGTTCCGTTGTATCCTGTGACACCGACTTTGGTGTGTGTGCGCACTGCTACGGTCGTGACCTGGCGCGTGGCCACATCATCAACAAAGGTGAGGCTATCGGCGTTATCGCAGCACAGTCCATCGGTGAGCCGGGTACACAGCTGACGATGCGTACGTTCCACATCGGTGGTGCGGCATCTCGTGCGGCTGCTGAATCCAGCATCCAGGTGAAAAACAAAGGTAGCATCAAGCTCAGCAACGCGAAGTCTGTTGTTAACTCCGCAGGCAAGCTGGTTGTGACTTCTCGTAACACCGAGCTGAAGCTGATCGACGAATTCGGTCGTACCAAAGAGAGCTATAAAGTGCCTTACGGTGCGGTTATGGCGAAAGGTGATGGCGAGCAGGTTGCCGGCGGCGAAACCGTAGCAAACTGGGATCCACACACCATGCCGGTTATCACCGAAGTAAGTGGTTTCATCCGCTTCACTGACATGATCGACGGCCAGACCATTACTCGTCAGACCGACGAGCTGACCGGTCTGTCTTCTCTGGTGGTTCTGGATTCTGCTGAACGTACTACCGGTGGTAAAGATCTGCGTCCTGCACTGAAAATCGTTGATGCTCAGGGTAACGACGTTCTGATCCCTGGCACCGATATGCCTGCGCAGTACTTCCTGCCGGGTAAAGCGATTGTACAGCTGGAAGATGGCGTACAGATCAGCTCTGGTGACACCCTGGCGCGTATTCCTCAGGAATCCGGCGGTACCAAGGACATCACCGGTGGTCTGCCACGCGTTGCGGACCTGTTCGAAGCACGTCGTCCGAAAGAGCCTGCTATCCTGGCTGAAATCAGCGGTATCATCTCCTTCGGTAAAGAGACCAAAGGTAAGCGCCGTCTGGTTATCACGCCAGTAGATGGCAGCGAGCCGTACGAAGAGATGATTCCTAAGTGGCGTCAGCTCAACGTGTTCGAAGGTGAACGCGTGGAACGTGGTGACGTGGTCTCCGATGGTCCAGAAGCGCCGCACGACATCCTGCGTCTGCGTGGTGTGCATGCTGTTACTCGTTACATTGTTAACGAAGTACAGGACGTATACCGTCTGCAGGGCGTTAAGATTAACGATAAGCACATCGAAGTTATCGTTCGTCAGATGCTGCGTAAAGCAACTATCGAAAACGCGGGCAGCTCCGACTTCCTGGAAGGCGAGCAGGTTGAATACTCACGCGTTAAGATCGCTAACCGCGATCTGGAAGCGAACGGCAAAATCGGTGCGACCTTTGCACGCGATCTGCTGGGTATCACCAAAGCGTCTCTGGCAACCGAGTCCTTCATCTCTGCTGCATCGTTCCAGGAAACCACTCGTGTCCTGACCGAAGCGGCTGTTGCAGGTAAACGTGATGAACTGCGCGGTCTGAAAGAGAACGTTATCGTGGGTCGTCTGATCCCGGCCGGTACCGGTTATGCGTACCACCAGGATCGTATGCGTCGTCGTGCAGCGGGTGAACTGCCAGCTGCACCGCAGGTGACTGCCGAAGATGCATCCGCGAGCCTTGCAGAACTGCTGAACGCAGGTCTGGGCGGTTCCGACAACGAGTAATCGTTGATGCCCGGTAGGTAAAATTACCGGGCATATGAATCACAGGTCGGGTAAGCGCAGCGCCACCCGACAATAAAAAACCCGCCTCGGCGGGTTTTTTTACGTCTGTATGTCTTCAATTCACTAACGGGATGCGTCGATAAAGCTCAATCATATCGCCCGCCAGATCCTGAATGACCATCGCGTTCATCAGGTGATCCTGAGAGTGAACGGTGATCAGGTTAACCGGAAGTTTACCTGTCCCTTCATCAAGACCGATGAGCTGCGTCTGGATCGTATGCGCATGTTTCACATATTCACGCGACTCTTCCATCGCTTTCTCGGCTTCGTCAAAGTCACCTTTTCGCGCCATCTGCAACGCTGTCAGGGCCGCACTGCGCGCCGCACCTGCATTGACCAGTAGCTCCATGATTGTGGTTTCTAAGTCTTCCATTATGACTCCAGCAGCTTGAGCGCTTTTTCCAGTACGGCATCACCTTTCATCATGCCGTAATCCATCATGTCGATAACCGCGACCTTTTTTCCGAGCGGATCGGCCTGCGCCTGGAGTTTTGCCTGTTCGTATTTAACCTGTGGCCCCAGTAATACGATATCAGCCGTCGCGATGTTATCTTTAAACTCCGCGACCGGAACGGCTTTAATGGTTACTTCGACTCCTTTTTTCTGCGCGGCATCTTTCATACGTTGAACCAGCATGCTGGTTGACATTCCCGCTGCACAGCATAAAACGATGTTCTTCATAGTCAGCCTCGATCTACATGTGTTTATTGATAATTATCCCGCGCAGACCGCTTCAACAACCGCTTTACCGCGATTGTGTGTCAGGCATCACAAAGAAATCGGCATTTTTCTGAAACCGGTTACAATTTTATACATGAAAGCATTCTGCCCGTCTTAACGGGCGGAATTTCAGGAAGGGTATTATCGGCTGGCCGTGCTTACGATGCGGTTTTTACCCTGTTGTTTAGCGGTATACAGCGCTTCATCTACGCTGCCGATAAATTGTTCCAGCGGTTCGAAGTGCCACTCTCCCACCCCCGCGCTGAAGGTTACTCGCAGGTTCTCTTCCCGCCAGGTCCGTTTTTCCACGGCGGTGCGCCAGGCTTCCAGTAGCGCGCGTGCGGAGTTCATCAGCTCGGCCGGGAAAATCACCCCGAACTCTTCCCCACCGTAGCGGTAAACGGAAACGTGGTGCGGCTGCATGATCTGAATACCTTCGCGCGCCACGCTGCGCAGAACAATATCCCCGCTCAGGTGGCCCCAGGTGTCGTTAATAGATTTGAAGTTATCGATATCGACCAGCGCCAGAACGAAGGGTTGATGAGCGGTCAGCAGCTCATCCACATCGTTGTCGAAAGCACGGCGGTTCTTGCAGCCTGTCAGCGCATCATGGGTGGCCTGACGGACATAGGCCATCTCACGTTCCTTATTGGTTCGAATGGTATGGCTGAGCATCGCCTCAAGACGTGGCGCCTGATTGACGTCTCCGGTTTTGATGGCGTTGATAATGTTCATCAGCACAGAACGCGAGGCATGGCGCAGGTAGAGCCCGAACAGAATGATGATGATTGCCGCCAGCGCAAATCCCCAGCCGACGACGGTGGTTTCATGCCGGGTGATGACGGAAAGCGTGGCATCGGAGACCCGATAAATCACAAACCAGTCCGGATTGGTGAAAGAGTAGTAGTAATACCAGGTTTTACTTTTGGGGTCGAAAAGATGCCCTTCGCCGCTGGTCATTTTGTCCATCAGCGCTTCGCTTACGTACTGCTTAAAGAGCGCACCCGTGTCCGGATGCAGCACAACGGCGCCGTCACGTTCCACGACAAAAAACTCACCCTGAACCGGTGCCACCATCTGGCGCAGGGTATACCCCATGGAGGGTAAATCAAGATGGAAAGCGAGCGTGCCCTTCAGACGGCCTTCCGGTGAAATGACCGGTTTATAGAGGGTGACCGTAGGATGTTGGGTGAAATAGTCCAGATAGGGGCGGGTGTAGTGAGGAAAGTTGCTGGCTTCCGCTTGCCCGATAAACCATGGGCGTGTTCGTGCGTCGAACGACCTACTCTTCTCCGTTGGCAGTACTTCCGGCGCGCGCAGATGGTGCCCTTCGGTGTCCGCCAGAGAGATAGACGACACCGTCGGCATCAGATTCTGCAAATGCATTAACATCTGCAAACCCTGTGCTGGATCGATATTTATCGTCTGATTCACTCTGTCTTCACGGGCGTAGTACATCGCAGCGCGACCAAGAATATAGTCATTTTCTCGCAGGATGGATTCGGTATAGTTCACCGCCAGATTATGGGTGAAGTTACCATTAATTTTATGATAATCCTCAATAAAATCCTTCCGTTGTGAAAGGATGACCAGGATCGCGATTATCGCGAAACTGAACAGAATCCCCGCGAAGCTGACCATAATTGGTCGGGTAAAAGAGAGCTTTTTACTGTGGAGTGCCATGAGTTGTGCATCAATCCAGATGGTAGACGCGTTGCGTCTGTCGATATCCTCAGCATAGTCGCTGTCAGATTGCTGGTAGTAAATTATACAGAAAGCGATTTCCGACGGGTTGATTTATCTTAAGAGTAGATAAGAAACGACGTATTTATTTTATCAATTGAAATTTTGTTTAAGGGGCGGAGGGCAGGGCGAAACGAGGAAGAAGCATTTTCACCCTGGTCAGCGTCCGTTGCTGACGTGGTTAATCCTAATAAAACCGGGCAGATCTCCTCAATCGCCCGGCGTTGATCTTACGAGCCGTCTCGTAACCTTTCCGCGTTGTTGCAGGCGGTTTCAGCGCAAATGCGAAGCTCTTCCCAGCCAGCTGTCCCAGTCTTTCCACACGGGCTGTAGCCCCTGTGCAGTCAGGGCTTCCGCCACCGCGTCGGGCCGTCGTCCGTCGTGCGGTGCAAACTGTTCCAGTTCCGGGCGATTGTCCGCGTAACCGCCCGGCTGCGTTTTGGAAAAGGCGCTGACGTTGTTGATCGCCAGAGGGATCGCGCGGTCGCGAAACGCGGGGGATTCACGCGTGGAGAGCGACAATTCCACTTCCGGCGCGAACAGGCGAAATGCGCACAGGGTTTGCACCAGCTGGCGCTCATCCATCAGCGAGGCGGGTTCAATGCCTCCCGTACACGGACGCAGCCGTGGGAATGAGATGGAATAGCGGCTTTGCCAGTAGTACTGCTGTAGCCACAGCAGATGCTCTGCCACCATATAGCAGTCAACCCGCCAGCTGTCGGACAGACCGATAAGCGCGCCCAGCCCAATTTTATCGATACCGGCGCGCCCCAGCCTGTCCGGCGTTTCCAGCCGGAAGATGAAATCCTGCTTCTTCCCTTTCAGGTGATGCCGGGCATAGGTCGCCTCGTGGTAGGTTTCCTGATAAACCATTACGCCGTCCAGCCCAAGGGTTTTCAGTTCCGCATATTCCTCTTGCGACAGAGGCTGCACTTCCATTTGCAATGAGGCAAATTCGCGGCGGATGGCCGGAAGATGCTGGCGAAAATAGTCCATCCCCACTTTGCCCTGATGTTCACCCGTCACCAGTAAGAGATGTTCAAAACCCATCTCACGAATAGCCGCACACTCGCGGGCGATCTCATGCTCATCCAGCGTTTTACGCTTAATGCGGTTGCTCATTGAGAAGCCACAGTAGGTGCAGTCGTTGGCGCACAGGTTAGAGAGATAAAGCGGCACGTAAAAGCTCACCGTGTTGCCAAAGCGCTGGCGGGTAAGGCGTTGCGCGCGCTGCGCCATCGGTTCAAGGTATGCGCTGGCTGCCGGAGAAAGCAGGGCCATCAAATCCTCGCGGGTCACATGCCGGGCTGTTAATGCCCGCTCTACGTCCGCAGAGGTTTTACTGTTGATACGTAAGGCAATATCGTCCCAGTTAAGCTGACGCCAGCGATCGGTAAAGGTAGCCATCAGAGTGCCTCCAGAAAACCGGTCAGCGGGCTGGTGGCCTGCGCCTGAAAGCTGCGCGAGCCGGGGCCGGACTGTCGTGCCAGCAGACCGGACTCCACGGCAAGGCGGAACGCACGCGCCATCATCACCGGGTCGTCGGCCACCGCAATCGCGGTATTGACCAGCACCGCATCGGCCCCCATCTCCAGCGCCTGCGCGGCGTGACTGGGTACGCCGATGCCCGCATCCACCACCACGGGCACGGTCGCCTGCTCGATGATGATCTCCAGCATCGCGCGGGTCTCCAGTCCCTGGTTGGAGCCAATGGGCGCCCCTAACGGCATCACGGCCGCGCAGCCGACCTCTTCCAGACGCTTACACAGCACGGGATCGGCACCACAGTAGGGCAGAACGGTGAATCCCTGCTGCACCAGCGTCTCTGCCGCTTTCAGGGTTTCGATCGGATCGGGCAACAGCCAGCGGGCGTCCGGATGAATTTCCAGCTTCAGCCAGCAGGTGCCGAGCGCTTCCCGGGCCAGATGCGCAGCGAAAATTGCTTCCTCGGCCGTTTTCGCACCGGAGGTATTGGGTAAGAGCGTCACGCCTGCCTCCAGTAACGGCGCAAGTATGGCATCGTTGTGCTGACGCAGATCCACGCGCTTCATCGCCAGCGTCACCAGCTGGCTGCCGCTTTCACGAATAGCATCCACCATTAGCTGCGGGGAGGCGAATTTTCCGGTTCCGGTAAACAGATGTGAATCAAAGACTTTGTCGGCAATACGTAACATCTCAGCCCCCTGCGATAACCTGAAACAGCAGGATCTGGTCGCCTTCAATGACCTGCTGATGTTCCCACCGCTCGCGCGGCAGGATCTGTTGATTGAGCGCCAGCGCCGTTCCCGGCTTCAGCTGGCGCAGCGTGTCGAGCAGGGCGGCAACGGTGAGATCGTCGTCGCACGTCATCGGCTCATCGTTAAACAGAATGCGCATCGCGGCCTCCGCATACCGGGCAGCGGTTGGCGCGGTTTAACGCCAGATGGCGCCAGCCGCTGGAACGGGCGTCGAACAGCCGGAGCGTGTTGCGCTCTGTTTCCATGCCGCTGAGCAACTTGATGGCTTCCAGCGCCTGAAGGGTACCCATCACGCCCACCACCGGCCCAAGAATGCCAGCCGTGCGGCAGTTACGCTCCGGTTCAGCCTCGTCCGGCCACAGGCAGCGGTAGCAGCCCTGCGCCCACGGCGGCGTAAGCACCATTATCTGCCCGCCGAAACCGACCGCGCTGGCGGTGATCAGCGGCGTGTTCTGTGCAACACAGGCCGCATTAATGGCCTGACGCGTTGCCATATTGTCCGTGCAGTCCAGCACCACGTCGGCAAGGGCAACTTCGCGTTGCAGATCTTCTCCGCTCAGCCGCGTCTGGAGCGCCACCAGTTCAATATCGGGGTTAAGCTGGTTCAGCCGCTTGCGCGTAACCTGTGCTTTAGGCTGGTTAACATCTTCTGTCGTGAAGAGGATTTGCCGTTGCAGGTTGCTGAGGTGTACCTCATCGTCATCGGCCAGTACCAGCGTTCCCGCGCCCGCCCCGGCCAGATACAGCGCGGCGGGCGCGCCCAAGCCACCCAAACCGACAATCAGTACCCGGCTGGCGAGCAGCTTTTGCTGCCCGTCAATGGCGATATCCTCCAGCAGGATCTGGCGGCTGTAGCGCATAAAATCACGATCTTTCATCGCCTGCTCCTGCCAGTTGTAAAAGCCGTGCGGTGGCGGTCTGCCAGTCTGCGGCCTGGGTGATAGCGCTGACGACGGCGATACTGCCGACGCCGGTTTCCAGCACGGCGGGCGCACGTTCAAGGCTGATTCCGCCGATGGCGACGGTGGGGTAATCGGCAAGGCGCTTAACGTGGGCTGCCAGCTGAGCCAAACCCTGTGGGGCAGACGGCATCTGTTTGGTTTGCGTCGGGAAAACGTGGCCGAGGGCGATGTAGGAGGGGCGGGCCGCCAGCGCCACGTCGATCTCCATATCATCGTGGGTGGAAACGCCCAGCCGCAGACCGGCGTCACGGATTGCGTTGAGATCGGTCGTTTCCAGATCTTCCTGTCCCAGATGCACGCCGTACGCCTGGTGTTTAACCGCCAGCCGCCAGTAGTCGTTGATAAACAGGCGGGCGTGGTAGCGACGTCCCAGCGCGATAGCGGCGGCCACATCGGCCTCCACCTCTTCGTCGCGTTTATCCTTGATGCGCAGCTGGATGGTGCGAACGCCTGCCTCCAGCAAGCGCTCTATCCACGCCACGCTGTCCACCACCGGGTAAAGCCCTAAGTGGAAGGAGACAGGTGGGAAATCGGGCTGGTACATTACGCCTCCTCCTTTTTGAGGTAGATTTCGCCGCCTTTGGCGCGGAAGGTTTCGGACATGTCTGCCATGCCGACTTCAATGGTCTGCGCGGCGGCGTAGTCGCGCACCTCCTGGCTGATTTTCATCGAGCAGAACTTCGGCCCACACATGGAGCAGAAGTGCGCGACTTTGCCCGATTCCTGCGGCAGGGTTTCGTCGTGGTAGGCGCGGGCGGTGAACGGATCCAGCGCCAGGTTGAACTGGTCTTCCCAGCGGAATTCAAAGCGCGCTTTGGACATGGCGTTGTCGCGAATTTGCGCGCCCGGATGGCCTTTCGCCAGATCCGCCGCGTGGGCGGCAATTTTATAGGTGATCAGCCCCTGCTTCACGTCCTCTTTGTTTGGCAGCCCGAGGTGCTCTTTCGGCGTCACGTAGCAGAGCATGGCGCAGCCGAACCAGCCGATCATCGCCGCGCCGATCCCGGAAGTGAAGTGGTCATAGCCCGGCGCAATATCGGTGGTCAACGGCCCCAGGGTGTAGAACGGTGCTTCGTGGCAGTGCTCCAGCTCCTCGGTCATGTTGCGGCGGATCATCTGCATCGGTACATGGCCCGGGCCTTCAATCATCACCTGCACATCGTACTCCCAGGCGATTTTGGTCAGCTCGCCCAGCGTGTGCAGCTCGGCAAACTGCGCCTCGTCGTTCGCGTCACGGATGGAGCCAGGACGCAGGCCGTCGCCCAGCGACAGAGAAACGTCATAAGCGGCGCAGATCTCGCAGATTTCGCGGAAGTGCTCGTAGAGGAAGTTTTCCTGATGATGGGAAAGGCACCATTTCGCCATAATCGAACCGCCGCGTGAGACGATACCGGTCAGACGCTTCGCGGTCATCGGCACGTAGCGCAGCAGTACGCCCGCGTGAATGGTGAAGTAGTCCACGCCCTGTTCCGCTTGCTCCAGCAGCGTGTCGCGGAACGCTTCCCAGGTGAGGTTTTCGGCGATGCCGTTGACCTTCTCCAGCGCCTGATAAATCGGGACGGTGCCAATCGGCACCGGGCTGTTACGCAGGATCCATTCGCGGGTTTCGTGAATGTAACGGCCGGTGGAGAGGTCCATCACCGTGTCCGCGCCCCAGCGCGTTGACCAGACCAGCTTTTCCACCTCTTCTTCGATGGAAGAGGTGACGGCAGAGTTGCCGATGTTGGCGTTGACCTTCACCAGGAAGTTGCGGCCGATAATCATCGGCTCGGATTCCGGGTGGTTGATGTTGGCGGGAATAATCGCGCGCCCGGCGGCTACTTCATCACGCACGAATTCCGGCGTGATGTTCTCCGGCAGGCGAGCGCCAAACCCTTCACCCGGATGCTGGTGGCGCAGCACTTCGCTGCGAATGCGCTCGCGGCCCATGTTTTCGCGGATGGCGATGAACTCCATCTCCGGCGTGACGATACCCTGTCGCGCGTAGTGCAGTTGGGTTACGCATTTGCCCGCTTTAGCGCGTTTCGGCGTCAGCAGGCCAGTAAAGCGCAGCTCGTCCAGACCGTCGTCGGCCAGGCGCGCGTTGGTGTACGCCGAGCTGCGCACGCTCAGTTCTTCGCAGTCGTTACGGGCATCAACCCACGGCTGGCGAAGCTTTGCCAGACCCTGCTGCACGTTGATAGCAACATCAGGATCGCCGTACGGGCCGGAGGTGTCATACACCGGCACGGCTTCGTTGTCTTCAAATTGCGGGTGCTCTTTGCTGCCGCCGATAAGCGTCGGGCTGAGCTGGATTTCGCGCATCGGCACGCGGATATCGGCCTGTGAACCGGTAATGTAGATGCGCGTTGAGTTCGGGAAAGCGGTGCCTTCCAGGGTGTCGATGAAGCGTTGTGCGTGTTCGCGCTGTTCGCGGCGGGTCAGTTTTGTTGTAGACATAGCTCATTCCAGATGTGAAGGACATGGCTTGTCAGACGACGGATGAAGCAAGAGAAGATCGCCCGAAGGCGATACAACAGCAGTGTGACTCTTGTTCCCTTCGCAGGTATTAACCTGATCAGGTTCCGCGGATCCCGAATTAACGGTCTCAGCCCGTGCTTTCACACTGGGCACTCCGACAAGAAAAATCCCCCTCCGCAGAGGGGCGAATGGTTGTAAATTACTCGTTAACGATTAAGAACTCAAGCAGGGCGCGCAACGTTATCGCTGGTGCTGATAGTCAGGTTGTTGTCCAGCACGAGGGCGATGAGCTTGTCTTCCAGCGTGAATCGCTCTTCCAGTGCTTCGCCAAGGTCGGAAAGCGCCTGCTGAAACTCAAGATAGTTATCGTGATCGATAGCGTTCTCCAGCGTGGAATCGTAGTAGTCCATGATCTGCTGGGTGTTGGCTTCAAGCAACGGACAGAGTTTACTGGCCGCTAAATACGGCGTTGTCCCTTCCATTTCGCGGATAATGCGTTCATAAAGGTTGAAATGGCCGTCGGAGAGGTAGTCGACCAGGCTCTGACAAAAGTCGTCCAGCGCTTTTTCATTGAGTCGCATAAAGGATTCTTTGCCAGGCTTAAGACCAACCAGATTGTAATACGCCACAAGGAGATGCTTGCGCACATGTAGCCAGCGATCCACCAGGGTGTTACTTCCTCCAACGCGCTCAGTCAGGCTTTCCAGCTGGTTTAACATGGTCGACTCCATAAGGTTTAAAATGGGATCTGCTTATCCAAAATGTAACCACAATGCTAACAACATGTCAGTGAAGCGAAGGTAGTGCAATAGATATGGATCGTATTATTGAAAAATCAGATCTGGGTTGGTGGATCGTCAGCCACGAACAAAAATTATGGCTGCCCTCAGGAGAGTTGCCCTACGGTGCCGCGGAAACGTTCGATCTGGTGGGCCAGTCCGCGCTGAAGATCGGCGAGTGGCAGGGCGATCCCGTGTGGTTGATCCAACAGGCGCGCCGTCAGGATATGGGATCCGTACGTCAGGTGCTGGATCTGGACGTCGGCCTGTTCCAGCTGGCGGGGCGCGGCGTACAGCTGGCGGAGTTTTACCGCTCGCACAAATACTGCGGTTACTGCGGCCACACCATGCACCCGAGCAAAACCGAATGGGCGCTGCTCTGCGGCCACTGCCGTGAACGTTACTACCCGCAAATCGCACCGTGCATCATTGTCGCCATCCGCCGTGATGATTCCATCCTGCTGGCGCAGCATACCCGCCATCGCAACGGCATTCACACCGTCCTCGCCGGGTTCGTGGAAGTCGGCGAAACGCTGGAACAGGCGGTGGCGCGCGAGGTGATGGAGGAGAGCGGCATTAAGGTGAAAAACCTGCGCTATGTGACGTCGCAGCCGTGGCCGTTCCCGATGTCCCTGATGACCGCGTTTATGGCGGAATACGACAGCGGCGAGATTGTTATCGATCAGAAAGAGCTGCTGGAGGCGAACTGGTATCGCTACGACGATTTACCGCTGCTGCCCCCGCCGGGAACGGTGGCGCGTCGCCTGATAGAAGATACCGTGGCAATGTGTCGGGCCGAGTATGAGTAGTGTTACACTGACGGACTGACGCAATAAGGAACTGCAAAATGACCGAACTGAAGAACGATCGTTATCTGCGTGCGCTGCTGCGCCAGCCCGTTGATGTCACCCCGGTGTGGATGATGCGCCAGGCGGGACGCTATCTGCCAGAGTACAAAGCCACGCGTGCGCAGGCGGGCGATTTTATGTCGCTGTGCAAAAACGCCGAACTGGCCTGTGAGGTGACGCTCCAGCCGCTGCGCCGCTTCCCGCTCGATGCCGCCATTCTTTTTTCGGACATTCTTACCATTCCGGACGCGATGGGCCTTGGGCTCTATTTCGAAACCGGCGAGGGGCCGCGTTTTACCTCACCGATCAAAAGCAAAGCCGACGTTGATAAGCTGCCGATCCCCGATCCGGAAGGCGAGCTGGGCTATGTGATGAACGCCGTGCGCACCATCCGCCGCGAGCTCAAAGGCGACGTGCCGCTGATTGGCTTCTCCGGTAGTCCGTGGACGCTGGCAACCTACATGGTGGAAGGTGGCAGCAGCAAAGCCTTTACCGTCATCAAAAAGATGATGTACGCAGAGCCGCAGGCCCTGCATGCCCTGCTCGACAAGCTGGCGAAGAGCGTCACGCTCTATCTCAACGCGCAGATTAAAGCGGGCGCGCAGTCGGTGATGATTTTCGACACCTGGGGCGGCGTGCTGACCGGGCGTGATTATCAGCAGTTCTCCCTGTACTACATGCACAAAATTGTCGATGGTCTGCTGCGTGAAAACGAAGGCCGTCGCGTGCCGGTAACGCTGTTTACGAAAGGCGGCGGTCAGTGGCTGGAAGCGATGGCGGCCACCGGCTGTGATGCGCTGGGCCTCGACTGGACCACTGATATTGCCGATGCGCGTCGTCGCGTGGGGGATAAAGTGGCGCTCCAGGGCAACATGGACCCGTCCATGCTCTATGCGCAGCCTGCCCGTATCGAAGAAGAAGTCTCGACTATACTGTCTGGTTTCGGCCAGGGCGAAGGCCACGTCTTCAACCTCGGTCACGGTATTCATCAGGATGTACCGCCAGAACACGCTGGCGTATTTGTGGAGGCGGTGCATCGGCTTTCTGCCCAGTATCACAAGTAAGGAGTGGTTATGGATCTCGCGTCGCTACGCGCTCAGCAAATCGAACTGGCTTCATCGGTGATCCGCGAGGATCGTCTGGATACGGACCCTCCGCGATACATTGGCGGGGCGGATGTCGGGTTTGAGCAAGGCGGTGAAGTGACGCGAGCGGCGATGGTGGTGCTGAAATACCCGTCGCTGGAGCTGGTGGAGTACAAGGTGGCGCGTATCGCCACCACCATGCCCTATATCCCCGGCTTTCTCTCCTTCCGCGAATATCCCGCGCTGCTGGCCGCGTGGGAGCAACTCTCGCAAAAACCCGATCTGCTGTTTGTGGATGGGCACGGCATCTCCCATCCGCGTCGCCTGGGCGTTGCCAGCCACTTTGGTCTGCTGGTAGACGTGCCGACCATCGGCGTGGCGAAAAAACGCCTGTGCGGCGCGTTTGAGCCGCTCTCTGCCGAACCGGGCGCGCTGGCGCCGCTTATCCATAAAGGCGAGCAGCTGGCGTGGGTCTGGCGCAGTAAAGCGCGCTGCAATCCGCTGTTTATCGCAACCGGGCATCGGGTCAGCATGGACAGCGCCCTGGCGTGGGTGCAACGCTGTATGAAGGGCTACCGCTTACCTGAGCCTACCCGCTGGGCTGACGCCGTTGCCTCTTCACGTCCGGCATTCATTCGTTGGCAGGAAATTCAGCCGTGATTCAGGTAAACTGCGGCTAATTTTCGATTCGAGACATCATCATGTTACAAAACCCGATTCATCTGCGCCTTGAGAAGCTGGAAAGCTGGCAGCACGTGACGTTTATGGCTTGCCTGTGCGAGCGCATGTACCCCAACTATGCCGCGTTCTGTAAGCAAACGGAGTTTGGCGAAGGCCAGATTTATCGACGTATTCTGGATTTGATCTGGGAGACGCTGACGGTCAAAGACGCAAAGGTAAACTTCGACTCTCAGCTTGAAAAGCTGGAAGAGGCAATTCCTGCGGCGGACGATTACGACCTGTATGGCGTCTACCCGGCTATCGATGCCTGTGTGGCGTTGAGCGAGCTGATCCACTCCCGTCTGAGCGGTGAAACCCTGGAGCACGCCATTGAAGTCAGTAAGGCATCCATCACCACCGTCGCGATGCTGGAAATGACCCAGGAAGGCCGTGAAATGACCGACGAAGAGCTGCGTGCTAACCCGGCGGTTGAACAGGAATGGGATATTCAGTGGGAAATTTTCCGTCTGCTGGCGGAGTGTGAAGAACGTGATATTGAGCTGATCAAAGGGCTGCGCGCGGACCTGCGCGAGGCCGGCGAGAGCAATATTGGTATAATTTTTAACCAATGAGACAACAAAACGTGATTTAACGCCTGTTTTGTCACTCCTCGACTCTTCCCTTTCGCCCCCCGTCTGGTCTACATTTGGGGGGCGAAAAAAAGTGGCTATCGGTGCGTGTATGCAGGAGAGTGCTTTTTTGGCATTTTCGTCGCACTCGATGCTTAGCAAGCGATAAACACATTGAAAGGATAACTTATGAACAAGACTCAACTGATTGATGTAATTGCGGACAAGGCTGATCTGTCTAAAGTGCAGGCTAAAGCTGCTCTGGAATCTACCCTGGCTGCTATTACTGAGTCTCTGAAAGAAGGCGATGCTGTACAACTGGTTGGTTTCGGTACCTTCAAAGTGAACCACCGCGCTGAGCGTACTGGCCGCAACCCGCAGACCGGTAAAGAAATCAAAATCGCCGCAGCTAACGTGCCGGCATTTGTTTCTGGTAAAGCACTGAAAGACGCAGTTAAGTAAGACGCGTGGCAGTGAACAGTTTTAACGAAGGGGCGGCAACGCCCCTTTTGTCATTCTGGCGTGGACCGCTCGCGCTGGCAGGCGTACTGTTGCTGTCTGCCTGTAGTCATGATTCCTCACTCCCCCCGTTTACCGCCAGCGGCTACGCTGACAACCAGGGTGCGGTCAGGATCTGGCGCAAAGATTCCAGCGATGAAGTGCATATGCTTACCGCGTTCAGTCCGTGGCATAACGGCAATACCTCGACCGCAGAATACCGCTGGCAGGGCGATGCGCTGTCGCTCATTGAACTGAATATCTACAGTAAGACTCCCGAACACGTGAAGGTGCGTTTTGACGACCACGGCGAGCTGAGCTTTATGCAGCATGAGGTCAGTGGACTGAAACAGCAGCTTTCCAGCGATCAGGTCGCGCTCTACCGCTACCGTGCTGAACAACTTCGCCAGACCAGCGATGCGCTGCGTCAGGGCCGCGTGGTGCTGCGCCAGGGGCGCTGGCATGCCGACGGCACGGTGACCACCTGCGAAGGGCAGACAGTGAAGCCTGAGCTTGAATCCTGGGCAACCGAACACATTCAGCGTCGTCAGCGGCATTCATCTGTGGAGGTGAGTGTGGCATGGCTAGAAGCGCCGGAAGGCTCTCAGCTGTTGCTGGTGGCGAACGAAGATTTCTGCACCTGGCAGCCGACAGAAAAGAGTTTTTGATTTAAGTCCCCTCTCCCTTGAGGGAGAGGGTTAGGGTGAGGGGGAAATTACTCCCCCTGCTCCCGCGCAATGGCACGATAGCCGATATCCTGGCGGCTGAAGCTGCCGTTCCAGTGAATATCCGCCATCAACGCATAGGCGCGCTTCTGCGCCTCTGCCACGGTATGACCCAGTGCGGTCGCACACAGCACGCGTCCACCATTAGTGAGCACGCGGTCATCGTCAGAGAGATTTGTACCGGCGTGGAACACCTTCGCACCGTCAATCTCTTCCAGCGGCAGACCGTGGATCTCATCCCCGGTGTTGTAGCTACCCGGATAGCCACCCGCAGCAATCACCACACCTAAAGAGGCACGCTCGTCCCACTCGGAAGTTTTCTCATTCAGCTTGCCTTCGCACGCCGCCAGACACAGATCAACCAGATCGGACTTCATGCGCAGCATGATCGGCTGAGTTTCCGGATCGCCGAAGCGGCAGTTGAATTCAATCACCTTCGGGTTACCCTGCTTGTCGATCATCAGGCCTGCGTAGAGGAAACCGGTGTAGGTATTGCCTTCCGCCGCCATCCCTTTTACGGTTGGCCAGATGATGCGGTCCATGGTGCGCTGGTGTACTTCGTCAGTGACCACCGGAGCAGGGGAGTAAGCACCCATCCCGCCGGTGTTTGGACCCGTGTCGGCATTGCCTACGCGCTTGTGATCCTGGCTGGTGGCCATCGGCAGGACGTGCTCGCCGTCAACCATCACGATAAAGCTCGCTTCTTCGCCGTCGAGGAACTCTTCAATCACGATGCGGTGGCCCGCATCGCCAAAGGCGTTACCCGCCAGCATATCCTGCACAGCGGCTTCCGCTTCTTCAAGGGTCATCGCCACGATAACGCCTTTCCCGGCAGCCAGACCGTCGGCTTTAATCACAATCGGCGCGCCTTTTTCACGCAGGTAAGCCAGAGCAGGCTCAACCTCGGTGAAGTTCTGATATTCCGCCGTCGGGATGTTATGACGCGCGAGGAAATCTTTGGTGAAGGCTTTTGAACCTTCCAGCTGTGCGGCACCTTCCGTTGGGCCGAAAATTTTCAGGCCCGCGGCGCGGAAGGCATCTACAACGCCGATCACCAGCGGCGCTTCCGGGCCCACAATCGTCAGATCGATATTCTCGTTCCGGGCAAAGCTCAGCAGCGCCGGGATATCGGTTACGCCGATGGCGACGTTCTGTAGCGCGGGCTCCAGTGCGGTACCGGCGTTACCCGGTGCCACAAAGACGGTTTCAACCTGCGGAGACTGCGCTGCTTTCCACGCCAGGGCGTGCTCGCGCCCGCCATTACCAATCACTAATACTTTCATTTTCTGCTCCGGAAATTAATGGCGGAAGTGGCGCATGTCGGTAAAGATCATTGCGATGCCATGTTCGTCGGCAGCGGCAATCACTTCGTCATCACGGATTGAACCGCCAGGCTGGATCACACAGGTGATGCCCACAGCAGCGGCCGCATCGATACCGTCGCGGAAAGGGAAGAAGGCGTCAGAGGCCATGGCGGAACCTTTGACTTCCAGACCTTCGTCACCTGCTTTAATACCCGCGATTTTCGCAGAGTAAACGCGGCTCATCTGGCCTGCGCCTATCCCGATGGTCATGTTCTCTTTGGCGTAAACAATGGCGTTAGACTTCACGAACTTCGCCACTTTCCAGCAGAACAGCGCGTCGCGCAGCTCCTGTTCGGTCGGCTGACGTTTGGTCACCACGCGCAGGTCGGCTTCTGTCACCATACCCAAATCGCGATCCTGAACCAGCAGACCGCCGTTCACGCGCTTGAAGTCCAGACCTGGAACGCGCTCTGCCCACTGGCCGCAAACCAGCACGCGCACGTTCTGTTTCGCCGCGGTGATTTTCAGCGCTTCTTCGGATGCGGATGGCGCGATGATCACTTCGACAAACTGACGGGAGATGATGGCCTGCGCGGTTTCCGCATCCAGCTCGCGGTTGAAGGCGATAATGCCGCCGAACGCGGAGGTCGGGTCGGTTTTGTAGGCGCGATCGTAGGCATCCATAATGGAGGTGCTTACTGCGACGCCGCATGGGTTGGCGTGCTTGACGATAACGCAGGCCGGCTCGCTGAACTCTTTCACGCATTCCAGCGCGGCGTCGGTATCGGCAATGTTGTTATAAGAGAGGGCTTTGCCCTGTACCTGCTGAGCAGTCGCAACAGAGGCTTCTTTCACCTCTTCTTCTATATAGAAGGCTGCCTGCTGGTGGCTGTTCTCGCCGTAGCGCATATCCTGCTTCTTAATGAAGTTCAGGTTCAGGGTGCGCGGGAAGCGACCAGATGGATCTTTGCTTTCACCGTGGTAGGCAGGAACCAGGCTACCGAAGTAGTTGGCGATCATGCTGTCGTACGCGGCGGTGTGTTCGAAGGCTTTGATGGCGAGGTCGAAACGCGTATCAAGCGTCAGGGACCCTTCGTTGGCGTCCATCTCATTAATAATGGCGCTGTAGTCGCTGCTCTTCACTACGATGGCCACATCTTTATGGTTCTTGGCTGCGGAGCGCACCATGGTCGGGCCGCCGATATCAATGTTCTCTACGGCATCTTCCAGAGAACAGCCTTCGCGGGCGACGGTCTGGGCGAAGGGATAGAGGTTAACGACAACCATGTCGATGGGGGCAATATTGTGCTGCTCCATAATGCCGTCGTCCTGACCGCGACGACCCAGAATGCCGCCGTGCACTTTCGGGTGCAGGGTTTTGACGCGTCCATCCATCATTTCCGGGAAACCGGTGTAGTCGGACACTTCGGTTACCGGCAGACCTTTCTCTGCTAACAGGCGAGCGGTACCGCCTGTAGAAAGCAGCTCCACACCACGTGCGGAAAGTGCCTGAGCGAATTCGATGATACCGGCTTTATCAGAAACACTGAGCAGAGCGCGGCGGACTGGACGACGTTGTTGCATGGTAAATCCCCTGGATTTCACGATTACAGAGAGCGTTAGATGAATTTTCCAGCGAAAAACTCATCTAACACACCTGACGAGGCCTCCTTGTTAAGCGCGAGCATTTTAACGAAAACGTTTGCGCAACGCTCGCATATTTTCACTTTTTCGAAGCGCTGTGGATAACTCTGTGCGTAAAAGGGTATAAGGCGGGGTTTTGCTGGGGAATGCAGCAGTCAGTCATTTTTCTGTCATTTAGCGGTTGCGGCCTGCGGAGAACTCCCTATAATGCGCCTCCATCGACACGGCGGATGTGAATCACTTCACAGACAACC
>NZ_JBMKJN010000036.1:0-32564 GCF_049236805.1 Enterobacter cloacae complex sp. XAL002 | reverse complement strand
GGTTGTCTGTGAAGTGATTCACATCCGCCGTGTCGATGGAGGCGCATTATAGGGAGTTCCCGAGCGACCGCAACAGAAAAGTTGCAAAAAAATGACTGACTGCTGTATTCCCCAGCAAAACCCCGCCTTATACCCTTTTACGCACAGAGTTATCCACAATCCATTGACGATCCCGGTGCGATCCCGCTAATTGAACACTATACTAGCGGCAAATATTCCTCTCGCAGACCAACCTGATGACGACACAACGACTTCAACGTGACTGGCGTATCCCAACCGCCGGGCTCGCCGTGCTGGTGTTACTTATAGCAGGTTTCGCACTGCATACGCACTGGAATGCTTTTATTCAGTGGTGCCTCGCCGCTCAGATCACACTGCACCGTTATCTGGTAATGTATTTGCTGCAACTTAATAATCATCAGTACAGCGGTGGGCTGTGGTTGTTAACCGGTGCGTTTCTTTATGGTGTACTCCATGCCGTTGGACCAGGACACGGCAAATTTATCGTCGCCACGTATCTCAGCACCAATAAAGAGAGCCAGCTCGCGGCGCGCGTCGTACCGTTTATCGGTAGCCTGATGCAGGGCGTCAGCGCGATCCTCTTTGTGTTTATCCTGGCGGTTGGATTGAACCTCGCGTCAGGAGATATCAGTACCAGCCGTTGGTACGTCGAGAAAATCAGCGCCTTACTGATTGCCGCCTTCGGTGCGTTTATCATTTATCAGGCGCTCAGCAGCCTGCGTCCGCGCAAAATGGCGATTAGCGCCATCAAGCCGCATCATCAGCATAATGAACACTGTGGCTGCGGCCATCACGGCGTAGGGGTGGATCTGGCTAAAAGCGACTGGAAAACCCGTCTGGGCGTGGTGCTGGCCATTGGCGCACGCCCGTGCAGCGGAGCAATTATGATCCTGATGTTCTCGAATGCGCTCGGCATTATTAGCTGGGGAATTACTGCTGTGATGACAATGTCGCTGGGCACGGCGCTGTCGATTATGGGGCTGTCGCTGGCAGTACGTTACGCGCGTGAACGCACAGTAGCCTGGTTTAGTGGCGGCACTTCCCTGAACTGGGTAATGCCGATGGTCAAAATAGCCGGAGGAGTTGTTCTGATACTGTTCGCAACTATCCTCTTCCTGACGGTGATCCCCGTCAGCGTCAGCGGCGACTATATCGCCGCAGGATGCTAATAAAAGAAAACCCGCCAGCGGCGGGTTTTTTATCACTCGTTAATTCGCGGATGCTGGTCAACCAGGCGAGAACGTTTTTTCTGAAGCTCTTCAATCTCTGCGTCAATATCTTCAATCTTCTGCTCTACGTTATCGTAGTGCTCGCGCAGGATCTCCTTCGCTTCCTGAATATCGGACGCCGCAGGCGTTGCCCCTTTCAGTGGACGGTTCGCCGTCTCCTTCATAGTAATACCGGTAATCAGGCCAATCACCGCAATAACCATCAGATAGTAAGCAGGCATCATCAGGTTCTGCGTGCTCTCCACCAGTGAAGCAGCAAGCGTCGGCGTCAGGCCCGCAATCAGAACGGAGATATTAAAGGCTGCCGCCAGCGCACTGTAGCGAATATGCGTCGGGAACATTGCCGGTAGCGTAGAAGCCATCACCCCGATAAAGCAGTTGAGGATCACCGCCAGCATCAGCAGACCGGCGAAAATCAGCCCCAGCACATTGCTGTTAATCAGAATAAAGGCCGGGATTGCCAGCGCGAACAGCGCGACGCTACCGAGAATAATGAATGGCTTACGGCCAAAGCGGTCGCTCAGCAGACCCATAATCGGCTGCACGAACAGCATGCCTACCATGATGGCGATAATAATCAGCACACCGTGGTCTTCCGAGTAGTGCAGGTTATGCGACAGATAGCTCGGCATGTAGGTCAGCAGCATGTAATAGGTCACGTTGGTGGAAATCACCAGACCGATACAGGTCAGCAGGCTGCGCCAGTGTTTGGTCGCAATCTCCTTGAACGACACTTTTGGGCCATCCTGCAACCCTTCACGGTCGCCCTGCTCCAGCTTTTCAACGTGCTGCTGGAACGCAGGCGTCTCTTCCAGGGCGTGACGCAGGTAAAGACCGATGATGCCAAGCGGCAGCGCCAGGAAGAACGGAATACGCCAGCCCCAGTCGAGGAAGTTCTCTTCACCCACTACGGTTGAAATCAGAACCACAACTCCCGCGCCCATGACAAACCCGGCAATCGAACCAAAGTCGAGCCAGCTGCCCATAAAGCCGCGTTTTCGGTCCGGAGAATACTCGGCGACAAAAATCGATGCACCGGTATATTCGCCGCCAACGGAGAAGCCCTGCGCCATCTTACAGATCAACAGCAGGATCGGCGCCCATATACCAATGGTCGCATAGGACGGAATAAGGCCGATACAGAATGTACTTATCGACATGATGACAATAGTAATGGCCAGGATCTTCTGGCGACCATATTTATCACCCAGCATGCCGAAGAACAGGCCACCGAGAGGGCGAATAAGGAAGGGAACAGAGAACGTACCCAGCGCGGCAATCATCTGCAAGCTGGGATCGGCACCGGGGAAGAACACTTTACCAAGCGCATAGGCAACAAAGCCGTAGACACCAAAATCGAACCACTCCATCGCATTACCGAGCGAGGCCGCCGTAATCGCTTTGCGCAGTTTCGCATCATCAATAATGGTGACATCGCGCAGCGTGATGGGTTTTACTTTTTTCCTTCTAAGCATAGCTTTCCTCGTAGACTCAGCCCCGTCCGTTTCACAGCGCATTTGCAAGCTGTGAACCAGAGATCCGCTCCATGCGAATCTCCTTATTCAAGCGTAGCAGGTTTACTTACATTGACGTTTTACCTCAATACAACCGAACCTGTTGACGCCTGTCTGGGCAGTTAAAGACCTTTTTACCCTACCAGCGTTTATATATGTGATCAACTTCACATATATTTTTCCGGTTCGTAAGTTGGCTTCAGGTTTTGTCAATTCACGATAAATAAGGTCATTCTCACCCCCTTTATCAAGCACATCTTAACACCCGTTATTATTCCTCTTAAAACAAAAAACAATCACATTTCTTCACATCGAATTTACACAAAATTTAATTATTAACAGCGGGCATTCCTGTTTACATTCAATATGTGACGCAGATAACTAAAACAGTGTTTTATTTTCATTGAATCGCAATTCCAAAGATCGCATGATAAACCCGAACACAATATCCCAGCGGCTTTCAAATGAAGGAATGCTAAGCACCTGAATTTCGCTTTACAGCATAAGTAACGAATCGATTGGTCTTCAAAAAAGGCAATCATTTGAATTTGTTGATCTATTTTTTGAGATTTCCGCCAGCCACGCGGGCGAGATGTGAGGGTTAATGATGAAGATTAAAGCAACAATAGAACGCATCCCGGGCGGGATGATGCTGGTCCCGCTGGTACTTGGCGCGATATTAAATACGCTGGCCCCGAATACCGGTGCTTATTTTGGCGGTTTTACAAAAGGTATGATCACCGGAACGGTGCCGATTCTGGCAGTCTGGTTCTTTTGCATCGGCGCATCTATTAATTTACGTGCAACTGGTACGGTATTACGTAAATCAGGGACGCTGGTCATTACTAAAATTGCGGTCGCCTGGGTCGTTGCCATGATCTGCGCGATGTTCATTCCGGAGAATGGCATACAGACCGGATTCTTCGCCGGATTATCCGTTCTGGCCATTGTTTCAGCAATGGATATGACCAACGGCGGTCTCTATGCCAGCCTGATGAATCAATATGGCACCAAAGAAGAATCAGGCGCGTTCGTGCTGATGTCCCTGGAGTCGGGTCCGCTGATGACCATGCTGATTCTGGGTTCTGCCGGCCTTGCCTCCTTTGAACCCCACCATTTTGTCGGGGCGATCCTGCCGTTCCTGATTGGTTTTGCGCTAGGCAACCTCGATCACGATCTGCGCGATTTCTTCAGCAAAGCCACCCCGGTACTGATCCCGTTCTTCGGCTTCGCGTTGGGCAATACCATCAATCTGAACGTGATTCTGGAAACCGGCCTGCTGGGTATTGTGCTGGGTGTTGCCGTCATCGTCATCACGGGTATCCCGCTAATTATTGCAGACCGCGTCATTGGGGGCGGTAACGGAACCGCAGGTGTGGCCGCCTCGTCGGCCGCAGGCGCTGCGGTAGCTAACCCGGTGATTATCGCCCAGATTAACCCGGCCTTTGAACCGGTGGCGGCTTCCGCCACGGCCCTGGTTGCCGCCAGCGTGATTGTGACGGCGATTCTGGTCCCGATCATCACGGCGCTGTACGCCAGACGTTTTGGACAGGTTCCGGAGACCCAGGCAGAGCCGAAAGCGGTAGAAATGCACCACTAAGCCGTTCGCCCCCTCCTTAAAAAGAGGGGGCAATCACGCACTAAATATCTCTTCCACCATGCCATCCACCAGCCGTTTTGCCGAACAGAGTCTCGGCATACCCAGCGCGACCGTTTGCCAGCTCTGCGTCACTGACCAGCTCACCGGATGTTTATCCGCCTGACACCAGTCCCCCAGCCAGCCAAGCATATCTTTATAATCCATCAGACCAGGAGAAGCGGGCGTCGTCAGCCACTGATGGTAAAAATGCCGGGTGGTGGGAGAAGCGTTAATCCCCTGTGCCAGATAGTTTGCGGCCATGCTGCGCAGGTTATCTTTCAGCATGGCCGCCACATCACTATTCGCCAGACGACAGGCATCGCCAAACGCGCCCCAGCGCAACTCTTCCAGCACGATAAAGCAGCGGCCAGCCAGCGACCAGCCGTCATACTGCCCGGCTCGCCAGCGGGTAAAAATTTGCTCGCTGTGCTCACCCGCCTGAACCGTAAGGCCGCGCTGCGCGAGCGCTTTCTCTTTATAGGCGGCACGCTGGTTGAAATGTGCGGAGAGCGCCTCGTACTGTTGCAACAATCCGGAAGGTTGAGGGAGGCGTGGATTAACCTGCTGGCGCAGGGCTACCAGCTTGTCGGACATGCGGGTCAGCGCCAGGTGTCCGGGGTCGAGCATACCGGCCAGTTTCTCCGCCAGACCCAGCCGCAGTGCTGCATTTTCGTTGAGCATTCCCGCCATTGCCCATGGCCGCAACCGGGTCTGCGTAACGATCTCCTGCGTCAAACGCTCACGAAATTGCAGTTGCTGTGGCCCCAGGAGGGTGTGACGAGCAGCATCCGCCCCCTGGACCAAATCGACCATAAATTTTGGATGAATACACTCCAGCGTCCGCCCGGGACCGTCCAGTAGCTGTGTTGTCATGGTTGCTCTGCCGCGAATAAGGTTTGAATATCATCGCGTAACAGTCGGGTATCTTCCTGAATCCACGCCGCTGTGGTCATACTTTGCTTCAACAACTGGCTAAGCGCCCGGGTTGAATGCTCATTCTGCTGCCGCACGGCAAGGCTATCACGCAAGCTTTCCTGTAACCCGGTCAGGCACAACGAAAACTCTGCAAAGAACGTTGCCATACCTGCCGTAACAGAGACATCGACCTGCGCGGCCAAAGCTTTACGTATTTGATCGCAAAACTGATCGGTATGCTGCGTAAATTTGCCATGAAGCTGAGCGATATCGATGACATATCGGGTGCGCGTCTCCACATACGCTTCCCAGCCCCAGCCGGGATGATTGAGCCAGCGCGAGACGGTATTACGTACGCTGCCCGCCCCTGCAGGCTGACTGGCGGGAGGGGTGTCCTGCACAATGGCATCATTAAATAAGCCGCGCGTATTGAAGTTAAGCTGGTTTGCCTGAAACGCCGGAAAGCTAATCCGCGCCCGAAAGCCGGCATGACTGAGCTGTTCCTTAATTTGCATCTCGATGGGGCGCATCGCCTCATTCAACGATCGGGCGAGCGTAGACTCCAGCTGATCGAAGCGTAACGCCAGCTCCCGGCTAATTCTGCTCTGCGCATTCAGCAAAATCTGCTCGCATGACGATCGGATCTTGCTCAGGACAATCTGTGCCTGCCCTTCATCGTCAAGCACCAGCTGCTGGTGCTCATCCGTGTCGTCTGTACGCATGCTGGATGGCTCGCGCCCGGCTAAATCAAGAATTAACGGGCGGCTAAACATGTCGTCCAGCGCCTGGTGAAGTTCACCTTTCTGACTAAGCAGAAATGTATCCGCTGCGTTGAGCGCCTCTTCAACTTCATGCTGGACCTCATCGCTCACTACGCTCTGCCGCTGACGCAGCATCGCCATGTCCTCTTCCAGGCGCTTAATATTCCGCTCCAGCTCATCAAAGGCGACCGTCAGTCCCTGATGGCGAAAATCCAGGTATTCTCTGGCATTTTGCGCATAGTTCAGCAGCTTATGCGATGCCGACCGCAGGGCGAACAGCGAGGCGTTGGCGTAAGCCGCGTAAATCAGCTTGCGGATGGGCTGTTCGAACAGCGAATCCTCCCACAGCAGATCCGCCGCATGGCGAATATGGTCACTATCGTCGAGATCGGCCGTACGCCAGCGGCGGCCCAGCGCGGCCTCGGCAAAATCCTGCACCCAACGCTGATCCTGATGATCGGGAAGCCGCCCATGGGTGTTCATCTCATAGCGGGCGCGGTTTGCCAGGTAGGCCCACATGGAAGAGACCGGGTAAATTTGTCCCGGAGAAATATTCCCTTTCATCAGCGTGCCGGAAATCATCGCCCGTACCTGCTCTTCATCGTCGCTGTTACGATCTTTCTGATCGAATTTATTGACCAGGGCGTAAAGCGGCACGGATTTCCCCGCCGCCGAAATTGCCTGACGAACCTCAGCATCAGAAATGGATTTAAGCTGGGTATAATCCATCACCGCCAGCACGGCGGAGGCGCGCGCCAGCTGCTCGCTGAGCATTTTTTGCAGGTGCGGCTGACCGGCCTCGTTCGGCCCCGGCGTGTCGAGCAGCGTCAGTTGCCCCAGGTGCGCATCCAGACCGGCGAGGTGCACAAATTCCACCTCAATCACCGGAATATGTTCAATCGCGGCGTACTCAGAAAAAGGAAACTCCACGCCCAGCGCCTGAGAAAGCCGCACCAGATCGTTCAGGCTTTTCAGACAATGAAAGATGGGCTCCGCGCCCAGGTGATGTTTTCCGAACGCCTCACCTCTTTCGATGCGCTCCAGCAGCGTATTCATGTCCTTGTCGATTTCCAGACGCCGCGCCAGCTTGCCGCGATCTTTATCGCACAATTTCGTCTGCAACTGGGAAATCAGGGTATCAATGGGCGCAACGTGCAAAAAATGCAGCACCGGCTCCTTCTGGCCCGGCGTATGGCGGATCAGCGTGGGCAGCGCCGTCATCGGACGATTGCGGTTCGGCAGCACTTCCGTGCCCACAATCGCATTAATGGTGGTCGATTTTCCCGCTTTCATGGTACCCACAATCGCCAGCACCATTTCGAGGCGGGTTATTTTGCGTAATTCGTTATTCAGCAACGCCTGCTGAGCGTCGACACCCCGCGCGCTAAAATGTAATGGCAAAACGTTGTTATTAACGCCGCTCATGGCAGCGGCTGTGCTATCCAGCTTTGCAATCGGCATTGATTTTAATGAATCAAGATTGTTCAGAGCCAGCTGTAACAAACGTTCGGCTTCCTGGCTTAATTCAAATATGGTCTGTGTGTGCATGATAAAAGCCTTCCCTTAACGCAAATTTATTACTTTTATTAAGCCACGTTTTTTTAATTATACTGTTCAGGCTTATATGATCACGTATGGAAAACATGTTCATTTAATACAAGTAACTGAAGATAATGAGAATTTAAATCTCACCCTTCTAATACGTGTAAAACATCCCTCTGGTCAGAAGACCAAAAGTAAATAGACAAAACGCATTTTCAGGAAACATCAGGAGATATCATCGTTATTTACCCACCAAAAAAGAGAGGTATTCCCTGACACCAAAAGATGTATAGCATCAGAAAGGATAGATAAATAACGGCTTGTTCCTTCACCTTATCCGAAATGGCACAGCGTAGCAATTTGCTGTAATAAAATATTCGATATATTTATCATCATAACGATCACTGCCGTGCAGGGCATAAGCTTCCCTTAATTCACTGACAGTTCGTGTCATCTTTTACGCATTTTTGCGCTATTTTTCTAAAACAATATCACCGACAAAAGTGGGGATTTGCGTTATACTCGCTGCCTTTTTCGGCACACTGCCGTCATTTAGCTGGCGTTTTCCAGCGTGTTAACACTTTTGAGGATACCAACATGCAACTTCCACACTGCCCGAAATGCAATTCTGAATACACCTATGAAGACAATGGCGTGTTCGTTTGCCCGGAATGCGCCCATGAATGGAACGATGCGGAGCCTGCGCAGGACAGCGATACGCTGATTGTGAAAGACGCGAACGGCAACCTGCTGTCAGACGGCGACAGCGTTACCGTTGTGAAAGATCTGAAGGTAAAAGGCAGTTCTTCCATGCTGAAGATTGGTACCAAAGTGAAAAACATCCGTCTTGTTGAAGGCGATCATAATATCGATTGCAAAATTGACGGCTTCGGTCCGATGAAACTGAAATCTGAGTTCGTGAAAAAGAACTGATTGACCCGCCCGGTGACGCTTCGCTTACCGGGCGTTCGGGAACTACACTTAACGGGCTTTTCTTACGTGAGGTAAAGATTATGCCGTTAAGTCCCTACATCTCTTTCGCCGGCAACTGTGCGGAGGCCACCGCCTTCTATCAGCAGGCCGTCGGCGCAGAACTCCTCTACAAAATCACCTTCGGCGAAATGCCTAAAGACGAAAACAGCGAAGAAGGCTGTCCGTCCGGCATGAACTTCCCGGATACCGCCATCGCCCACTCTAACGTCCGCATCGCGGGCAGCGACATTATGATGAGCGACGGGATACCGCCTGGCAGCAGCGCGCAATACGCGGGTTTCACACTGGTGCTCGACACCCAGGATGTGTCGGAAGGCAAGCGCTGGTTCGACAACCTCGCCGATGGCGGCAATATTGAAATGGCCTGGCAGGAGACCTTCTGGGCGCACGGATTCGGCACTGTGACCGACAAATACGGCGTGCCGTGGATGATTAACGTCGTTAAATCGTAGGCTGGATAAGCGCAGCGCATCCGGCAACAGCGTCCGGTGGCGCTGCGCTGGCCGGGCCTACGGTGATTGTCATCAAATCCCCCTCAACTCTTCAAACTCCCGCAACCAACACTTAACCTGAATGTCATATTGATGCGCCAGCATGAGGCCACATTTATCGTGAGGCCCAGCACATGCAAACTGTCATTCGCGTCGAGAAACTGAGCAAAACCTTCCATCACAACAAGGCGCTGCATGCCGTTGATCTGACCGTCCAGCAGGGCGAAATGGTGGCGCTGCTGGGGCCATCCGGTTCAGGAAAATCCACCCTTCTTCGTCACTTAAGCGGCCTCATTACCTGTGACAAAACGCCGGAAAGCCGCGTCGAGCTGCTGGGTAACACCGTGCAACATGCGGGGCGTCTGGCGAGCGATATTCGCAAAAGCCGCGCGCAGACGGGCTATATCTTTCAGCAGTTCAACCTGGTGAACCGCCTGACGGTGCTCGAGAACGTGCTGATTGGCGCGCTCGGCAGCACCCCGTTCTGGCGCACCTGCCTGCGCTGGTTCTCCCCTTCCCAGAAACAAGAAGCCTTACAGGCGCTGACCCGCGTCGGCATGGCGCATTTTGCCCACCAGCGCGTCTCAACGCTCTCCGGCGGACAGCAGCAGCGCGTCGCCATCGCCCGCGCCCTGATGCAGAAAGCCAAAATCATTCTGGCCGATGAGCCTATCGCCTCGCTGGATCCGGAATCGGCCCGCATCGTGATGGAAACCCTGCGCGACATCAACCAGAACGACGGCATCACCGTGGTGGTGACGCTGCATCAGGTGGATTACGCCCTGCGCTACTGCGAGCGCATCGTCGCCCTGCGTCAGGGCCACGTGTTCTTCGATGGCGCCAGCCATCAGTTTGATAACGAACGTTTTGATCATCTCTACCGCAGCGTAAACCGCGTCGAAGAACGCGCGCAGGCTGCTTAACGCCCCGATAACGAGGAATGGAAATGAACTACAAAGCCGTTGCCGCGCTGGCCTTCACCAGCATGTTCAGCATCAGCACCCTGTTAAGCCCGGCCTGGGCAGAGGAACAGGAAAAAGCGTTGAACTTTGGCATCATTTCAACGGAATCACAGCAAAACCTGAAGCCGCAGTGGGAACCGTTCCTGAAAGATATGGAAACCAAACTGGGGATCAAAGTGAACGCCTTCTTCGCCCCGGACTACGCGGGCATTATCCAGGGAATGCGCTTCAACAAAGTCGACATCGCCTGGTACGGCAACCTCTCTGCCATGGAAGCGGTAGATCGCGCCAACGGCCAGGTCTTTGCCCAGACCGTTGCAGCAGACGGCTCCCCGGGCTACTGGAGCGTGCTGATCGTTAACAAAGACAGCCCGATCAACAACCTCAACGATATGCTCGCCAAACGCAAAGAGCTGACCTTTGGTAACGGCGACCCGAATTCTACGTCCGGCTTCCTCGTCCCGGGTTACTACGTCTTCGCGAAAAACAACATCTCCGCCAGCGACTTCAAGCGCACGGTCAACGCCAGCCACGAAACCAACGCCCTGGCCGTAGCGAACAAGCAGGTAGACGTTGCCACCAACAACACTGAAAACCTCGACAAGCTGAAGACCTCCGCGCCGGACAAGCTGAAAGCGCTGAAGGTGATCTGGAAATCGCCATTGATCCCGGGCGACCCGATTGTGTGGCGTAAAAACCTCTCCGAAAGCACCAAAGACAAGGTCTACGACTTCTTTATGAACTACGGCAAAACGCCGGAAGAGAAAGCGGTGCTGGCGCACCTGGGCTGGGCACCGTTCCGCGCGTCCAGCGATTTGCAGCTGGTGCCGATTCGCCAGCTGGCGCTGTTTAAACAGATGCAGGGCGTGAAGGACAACAAAGGTCTGAAGGAAGAAGAGAAAACCAGCAAAGTGTCGGAAATTCAGGCGCAGCTGGACGATCTCGACCGCCTGACCGCCGCGCTCGGGGCGATGACCAGCGTGAATAAAGCGGTGCAGTAACTCAAGTCCCCTCTCCCACAGGGAGAGGGAGAACAGATTAAGGAGCCAACATGCAAACCATCACCCTCCCGCCGCCAAAGCGCAGCTGGTTCTCGCTCATAAGCTGGGCCGTTCTGCTGGCGGTGCTCGTTATCTCCTGGAAGGGCGCGGAGATGGATCCGCTGCTGCTCTTCAGGGACTCGGGCAACATGGCGACCTTCGCCGCCGACTTCTTCCCGCCGGACTTCAGCCAGTGGCAGGACTACCTCAGTGAAATGGCCACCACCCTGCAAATCGCCGTCTGGGGCACCGCCCTCGCCGTGATCCTCTCCATTCCGTTTGGCCTGATGAGCGCCGAAAACATCGTGCCGTGGTGGATCTACCAGCCGATGCGTCGCCTGATGGACGCCTGTCGCGCCATCAACGAAATGGTCTTTGCGATGCTGTTCGTGGTCGCCGTCGGCCTGGGTCCGTTCGCTGGCGTGATGGCGCTGTTCATCCACACCACCGGCGTACTCTCCAAGCTGCTCTCCGAAGCGGTTGAAGCCATCGAGCCCGGCCCGGTGGAAGGCATCCGCGCAACCGGCGCGAACAAAATCGAAGAGATCCTCTACGGCGTCCTGCCGCAGGTCATGCCGCTGCTCATCTCCTATTCGCTATACCGCTTCGAGTCCAACGTTCGCTCCGCCACCGTGGTCGGCATGGTGGGCGCAGGCGGTATTGGCGTCACCCTGTGGGAAGCGATTCGCGGTTTCCAGTTCCAGCAAACCTGCGCATTGATGGTGCTCATCATCGTCACCGTCAGTCTGCTGGATTTCCTCTCTCAACGCTTGCGTAAGCACTTCATCTGAGAAGCGAGGCTTTGATTGGTATGCACTTATCCAGACATCCGACCAGTTACCCTACCCGCTGGCAAGAGATTGCGGCAAAGCTCGAAGTGGAGCTGCGCACGCACTATCGGTGCGGCGACTACCTGCCTGCCGAGCAGCAGCTTGCCGACCGCTACGAAGTGAATCGCCACACCCTGCGTCGCGCCATCGATCAGCTGGTGGAACGCGGCTGGGTCCAGCGTCGTCAGGGCGTCGGCGTGCTGGTGCTGATGCGTCCGTTTGACTACCCGCTCAATGCTCAGGCGCGTTTTAGCCAGAACCTGCTCGATCAGGGCAGCCACCCCACCAGCGAAAAGCTGCTGTCTGTCCTGCGCCCGGCCTCCCGCCACGTAGCGGACGCGCTGGGGATTCAGGAGGGCGACAACGTCGTTCACCTGCGCACGTTGCGCCGGGTGAACGGCGTGGCGGTCTGTCAGATCGACCACTACTTCGCGGACCTCTCCCTCTGGCCCGTGCTGCAACATTTCGCCAGCGGTTCCCTGCATGATTTTCTTCAGGAGGCGACGGGTATCGCGCTCAAACGCACCCAGACGCGCATCAGCGCCCGCCGCGCGCAGGCTAAAGAGAGCAAGGTGCTGGAGATCCCCAACATGGCCCCGCTGCTCTGCGTGCGCACCCTCAACCACCGTGACGGCGACGTCAACGCAACGGAATACTCCGTCAGCCTGACCCGCGCCGACATGATTGAATTTACCATGGAGCACTGAATGCACTTCGACACCTCCACTCGTCAGCGCTGGATGCGCGTGCTGGCCCACAGCCAGCCTGCTGCGCTGGCTGCCCGCATGAACGCGCTCGGCCTGACGCCGGACTACGACACGATCCGCGCGCCGGAGATCGGCCTGGTGCAGATCCAGGCACGCATGGGCGGCACCGGCGAGCGCTTCTTCGCCGGCGATGCCACCCTCACCCGCGCGGTGATCCGCCTGAGCAGCGGCACGCTGGGCTACGGCTACGTACTTGGACGCGACAAAACGCACGCCGAGCGCTGCGCGGTTATCGACGCGCTTTTACAGGAACAGCCGCATTTTCAGACCTTAATGGAAACCCTTATTGCCCCGCTGGAAGCTGACCGCGCCGCACGCCTTGCCGCGCGTCAGGCCGAAGTGAATACCAGCCGGGTAGACTTCTTTACGCTCGTTCGCGGAGACAACGCATGACGCTTCAACCTGCCTTTACCCTGGCCGTCCAGGATGCCCAACAGAGTTTCCGTCGCCTGCTGAAAGCCATGAGCGAGCCCGGCGTGATCGTCTCGCTGCACCAGCTTTCGCAGGGCTGGCTGCCGCTGAATCTCGCCTCTACCAGCGTGCTGCTGACGCTGGCGGACAACGACACGCCGGTATGGCTGTCAGGGGCATTGCTGAACGATATCGCCAGCCAGAACCTGCGCTTTCACACCAACGCGCCGCTGGTCGAGCAGCCCCAGCAGGCGGTCTTCGCCGTGGCAGACGAGCAAATCAGCCACGAGCAGCTTAACGCCCTGAGCGAAGGCAGCGCCGTCGCCCCGGAAACCAGCGCCACGCTGATTTTGCAGGTCTCCAGCCTGAGCGGTGGTCGCATGCTTCGCCTGACGGGTGCAGGCATCGCCGACGAGCGGATGGTCGCCCCCCAGCTGCCGGAGTGCATCATCCATGAGCTGACCGAGCGCCCGCATCCGTTCCCGCTCGGTATCGACCTGATCCTGACCTGCGGCGAGCGCCTGCTGGCGATCCCGCGAACCACTCACGTGGAGGTGTGCTGATGTACGTTGCCGTCAAAGGGGGCGAGAAGGCGATCGCCGCCGCCCATGCCTTGCAGGCGCACAGACGCCGGGGGGATGACGCTCTTCCCGAGCTGAGCGTCGCACAGATTGAACAGCAGTTAAACCTGGCCGTCGACCGCGTGATGACCGAAGGCGGCATCGCGGACCGTGAGCTGGCGGCGCTGGCGCTGAAACAGGCCAGCGGCGATAACGTGGAAGCCATCTTCCTGCTGCGCGCTTACCGCACAACGCTTGCGAAGCTGGCGGTGAGCGAGCCGGTAAATACGGCGGAAATGCGTTTAGAGCGCCGTATTTCTGCGGTGTATAAAGATATTCCTGGCGGCCAGCTGCTTGGCCCCACCTACGACTACACCCATCGTCTGATGGACTTCGCTCTGCTGGCAAACGGTGAAACACCGCAGCTCAGCGCCTCTGACGCTGAACAAGACGCCTCCCCGCACGTCTTTAGCCTGCTGGCAAACCAGGGGCTGGCGAAGGCGGAAGAAGACACCGGCAGCACACCGGATGACATCACCCGCACGCCGCCGGTCTATCCCTGTTCGCGCTCGTCCCGTCTGCAACAGCTGATGCGCGGCGACGAAGGCTATCTGCTGGCGCTGGCCTACTCCACGCAGCGCGGCTACGGGCGCAACCACCCCTTCGCGGCAGAGATCCGCAGCGGCTATCTCGATGTCGAAATTGTGCCAGAAGAGCTGGGGTTTGCGGTGAACATCGGCGAACTGCTGATGACCGAGTGCGAAATGGTCAACGGTTTTGTCGCGCCAGAAAATGAAGATCCACACTTTACCCGCGGCTACGGGCTGGTGTATGGCCTGAGCGAGCGCAAGGCGATGGCGATGGCGCTGGTTGACCGTGCGCTCCAGGCGCCGGACTACGGCGAGCATATTGCAGGGCCGGCACAGGACGAAGAGTTCGTGCTGGCCCACGCGGATAACGTTGAGGCCGCGGGCTTTGTCTCGCACCTCAAGCTGCCGCACTACGTCGATTTCCAGGCCGAACTGGAACTGCTGAAACGCCTGCAACGGGAGCGCGCCAATGGCTAACTTAAGCGGCTACAACTTTGCCTATCTGGACGAGCAAACTAAACGCATGATCCGCCGCGCCATCCTTAAGGCTGTGGCGATCCCCGGCTACCAGGTGCCGTTCGGCGGCCGCGAAATGCCGATGCCCTACGGCTGGGGCACCGGCGGTATTCAAATCACCGCCAGCGTGATTGGCGAAGCGGACGTGCTGAAGGTCATCGACCAGGGGGCAGACGACACCACCAATGCCGTGTCGATCCGCAACTTCTTTAAGCGCGTAACGGGCGTCAACACCACTGAAAAAACCGAAGACGCGACGCTGATCCAGACCCGTCACCGCATCCCGGAAACCCCGCTGACGGAAGATCAGATTTTGATTTTCCAGGTGCCGATCCCGGAGCCGCTGCGCTTTATCGAGCCGCGGGAAACCGAAACCCGCACCATGCACGCCCTGGAAGAGTACGGGATCATGCAGGTCAAACTGTATGAGGACATCGCCCGCTTCGGCCATATCGCCACCACCTACGCCTACCCGGTGAAGGTGAACGGCCGCTACGTGATGGACCCGTCGCCGATCCCGAAATTCGATAACCCGAAGATGGACATGATGCCCGCCCTGCAACTTTTTGGTGCCGGACGTGAAAAACGCATCTACGCCGTACCGCCGTTTACCCGCGTAGAGAGCCTGGATTTCGACGATCACCCGTTTACGGTGCAGGAGTGGGACGAGCCGTGCGCCATCTGCGGATCCAAACACAGCTATCTGGATGAAGTGGTGCTGGACGACACGGGCAAACGGATGTTTGTCTGCTCCGACACCGATTACTGCCGCCAACAGAGCGAGGCGAACAGCCAATGAAACCGCTGCTTTCGGTTAACAACCTGACTCACCTTTATGCGCCGGGCAAAGGCTTTAGCGACGTGTCGTTTGAGCTGTGGCCGGGCGAAGTGCTGGGCATCGTCGGCGAGTCCGGCTCCGGTAAAACCACCCTGCTGAAGTCCATCTCCGCGCGCCTGACGCCGCAGAATGGCGACATTTTGTATGAGGGCGTGTCGCTGTACGGCATGAGCGAAGCCGAGCGCCGCCGCCTGCTGCGCACCGAGTGGGGCGTGGTGCATCAGCACCCGATGGACGGCCTGCGCCGTCAGGTGTCAGCGGGGGGCAACATCGGTGAACGGCTGATGGCCACCGGCGCACGCCACTACGGCAATATCCGCGCCACGGCGCAGCACTGGCTGGAGGAAGTTGAAATCCCCGCCTCGCGCATCGACGACCTGCCGACCACCTTCTCCGGCGGCATGCAGCAGCGTTTACAGATTGCCCGCAATCTCGTCACCCATCCGAAGCTGGTGTTTATGGACGAACCGACCGGCGGGCTGGACGTATCCGTGCAGGCTCGCCTGCTCGACCTGCTGCGCGGCCTGGTGGTGGAGCTGAACCTGGCGGTGGTGATTGTCACCCATGATTTAGGCGTCGCGCGCCTGCTGGCGGACCGTCTTCTGGTGATGAAGCAGGGTCAGGTGGTGGAAAGTGGGCTGACCGACCGGGTGCTCGACGATCCCCATCATCCGTACACCCAGCTGCTGGTGTCGTCGGTGTTGCAGAACTGAGGGCGCTGTTGCCGGGTGGCGCTGCGCTTACCCGGCCTACGAACAGCGCACCTGTAGGCCGGGTAAGGCGAAGCCGCCACCCGGCAAAACGAACACCGCACCCGTAGGCCGGGTAAGGCGAAGCCGCCACCCGGCAAAACGAACACCGCACCCGTAGGCCGGGTAAGGCGAAGCCGCCACCCGGCAAAACGAATCGCGAGGCAAAAATGATCCACGTTGAAAATGTCAGTAAAACCTTTGTGCTCCACCAGCAAAACGGTGTCCGCCTGCCGGTACTGCAAAATGCCTCATTAGAGGTCAGCAACGGCGAATGCGTGGTGCTGCATGGCCATTCCGGCAGCGGAAAATCCACCCTGCTGCGCTCCCTGTATGCCAACTACCTGCCGGACGAAGGCCATATCCATATCCGCCATAACAATGAATGGGTCGATCTGGTCCAGGCTCCCGCGCGCAAGGTGCTGGAAGTACGCCGCTCGACGATCGGCTGGGTCAGCCAGTTCCTGCGGGTGATCCCGCGGATCTCCGCCCTGGACGTGGTCATGCAGCCCCTGCTGGATCTCGGCGTGCCGCGCGAAACCTGCGCCGCTAAAGCCGCCAGCCTGCTGACGCGTCTCAACGTACCGGAGCGTCTGTGGCACCTCGCCCCGTCGACCTTTTCCGGCGGCGAACAGCAGCGCGTGAACATCGCCCGCGGCTTTATCGTCGATTACCCGATTTTACTCCTGGATGAACCCACCGCCTCGCTCGACAGTAAAAACAGCGCAGCGGTGATGGAACTGATCGAACAGGCCAAAGCGCGCGGCGCGGCGATCGTCGGGATCTTCCACGACGACGCCGTACGCCATCGCGTGGCGGACAGACTGCACCCGATGGGGACAAACGTATGATTATCAATAACGTCAGGCTGGTACTGGAAAATGAAGTCGTGAACGGCTCGGTTGAGGTCCGGGACGGTGTCATCCGCGCCTTTGCTGAAACCCAGAGCCGCTCACCGGACGCGATGGATGGCGAAGGCGGCTGGCTGCTGCCGGGGCTGATTGAGCTGCATACCGATAATCTTGATAAATTTTTCACGCCCCGCCCGAAGGTCGACTGGCCCGCGCATTCAGCGATGAGCAGCCACGACGCGCTGATGGTCGCCAGCGGCATCACCACGGTGCTGGACGCGGTGGCGATCGGCGACGTGCGCGACGGCGGCGATCGGCTGGAGAACCTGGAGAAGATGATCAACGCCGTGGAGGAGACGCAAAAGCGCGGCCTCAACCGCGCCGAGCACCGCCTGCACCTGCGCTGCGAGCTGCCGCACCACACCACCCTGCCGCTGTTTGAAAAGCTGGTGGGCCGCGAGCCAGTCTCGCTGGTTTCCCTGATGGATCACTCGCCGGGGCAGCGCCAGTTCGCCAACATTGAAAAGTATCGCGAATACTATCAGGGCAAATACGCGCTCAATGATGCCGAGATGGCGCGCTATGAAGAAGAGCAGCTCCAGCTTGCGGCGCGGTGGTCGCAGCCGAATCGTCTCTCCATTGCCGCGATGTGCCGTGACCGTCATATTGCCCTGGCCAGCCATGATGATGCCACGCACGACCATGTCCGTGAATCCCACCAGCTTGGGAGCGTGATCGCCGAATTTCCCACCACGTTCGAGGCGGCAGAGGCATCGCGTAAGCATGGCATGAACGTGCTAATGGGTGCGCCGAACATCGTGCGCGGCGGGTCGCACTCCGGAAACGTGGCGGCAAGCAAGCTCGCCTCCCTCGGCCTGCTGGATATCCTCTCATCTGACTATTACCCCGCCAGCCTGCTGGACGCGGCCTTCCGCGTCGCGGACGACGAAGGCAATAGCTTCACGCTGCCGCAGGCGATTCGCCTGGTGACGAAAAACCCGGCCTCGGCGCTTAATCTTCACGATCGCGGGGAAATCGCCGAGGGGAAACGGGCCGATCTGGTGCTGGCGCACCGTAAGGGCGAGCACATTCATATCGACCACGTCTGGCGTCAGGGAAAAAGGGTGTTCTGATGGGAAGACTCATCTGGTTAATGGGCCCGTCCGGCTCCGGGAAGGACAGCCTGCTGTCGGCGTTACGGCAGCGGGAACACTCACAGCTGCTGGTGGCGCACCGCTATATCACGCGCGATGCCAACGCCGGAAGCGAAAACCATATCGCCCTGAGCGAGCAGGAGTTTTTTACCCGCGCCGGACAAAACTTGCTGGCGCTAAGCTGGCATGCCAACGGTTACTACTATGGCGTCGGCATTGAGATCGACCTCTGGCTGCACGCGGGGTTCGACGTGCTGGTTAACGGCTCACGGGCGCATCTCCCGCAGGCTCACGCCCGGTACGAAGCGGCGCTGCTCCCGGTCTGTTTGCAGGTTTCCCCGGAGGTTCTGCGTAGCCGGCTGCAAAAGCGGGGGCGCGAAAACGCACGCGAGATCGACCAGCGGCTGGAACGGGCGGCGCGCTACACCCCGTCGGGTTGCCATCTCCTCAATAACGACGGAAGTTTGCTACAGTCAGTCGAGACCTTTCTATCGCTTATTCGCCAGAAGGAGAAACAGCATGCCTGACTGCCAGCTTCGCCCCGCCACCGCCGACGATGCGCCGATCGTTTACGCTCTGATCTGCGAACTTAAGCAGGCCGAGTTCGATCATCAGGCGTTTCACGCCGGGTATCTGGCCAACTTGCAGGATCACAATATGCGCTACCAGCTGGCCGAGCTGGACGGGAAGATCATCGGGATGATCGGCCTGCACATGCAGTTTCACCTGCACCACGCCCGCTGGATCGGCGAGATCCAGGAGCTGGTGGTGATGCCGCAGGCGCGCGGATTGAAAGTGGGCAGCCAGCTGCTGGCCTGGGCAGAGGAGATCGCACGCCAGGCAGGCGCCGAGCTGACCGAGCTTTCCACCAGCGTGAAGCGCGTGGACGCGCACCGTTTTTATGTTCGTGAAGGATATACGCAAAGCCATTTCCGCTTCACCAAACCGCTGTAGAGGTGCGTTATGAGTCTGACGATCACGCTGACAGGAACGGGAGGGGCGCAGCTGGTGCCGGTGTTTGGCTGCGACTGCGCGGCGTGCCGACGGGCGCGTTTGCAGGAAAACCATCGCCGTCGCCCCTGTAGCGCGGCGGTGAAATTCAACGATGCGGTCACCTTGCTGGACGCAGGTATTCCACACCTGATGGACGACTGGCCCGCAGGGAGTTTCAGGCAGTTTTTGCTTACCCACTATCATATGGATCACGTTCAGGGGCTGTTTCCTCTGCGCTGGGGCGTGGGAGCGACCATTCCGGTTTACGGTCCGCCGGACGACGCAGGCTGTGACGACCTGTTCAAGCATCCGGGCCTTCTCGATTTCAGCCACACGGTAGAGCCGTTTGTAACGTTTGAACTTCAGGGCTTGCGGGTCACGCCGCTGCCGCTCAACCATTCAAAACTCACATTTGGCTATCTGCTGGAGTCCGCCCACAGCCGCGTGGCGTGGCTTTCTGATACCGCCGGGCTACCGGATAAAACGGTGACGTTTCTGCTAAATAATCAGCCGCAGGCGATGATTATTGACTGTAGCCATGAACCGCGCCAGGAGACGCCGCGCAACCACTGTGATTTGAATACGGTGATTGCGCTGAACGAGGTGATTGGCTGTCCGCAGGTGATCCTGACGCATATCAGTCATCAGTTTGACGTCTGGATGATGGATAACCCGCTGCCGTCCGGCATTGAAGCGGGGTATGACGGGATGGTACTGGTGCTGGATTAGGTTTTGCCGGGTGGCGGCTGCGCCTTACCCGGCCTACGCGTTGCGATACCGGGGTTTACCACCGATCGTAATCATCCTCTAACCGGCGCTCATCCTCCTCTAACCGACGCCGGTCGTCATCCAGCTGCCGCTGACGCTCGTCTAAGCGCTGGCGTCGGTCTTCTAACTGCCGGCGACGATCGTCGTACTGGCGGCTGTCAGTTTGACGGCTGCGATCGTAACGATCGTCGTCATCGTCATTACGGCTGCTGCCGGGGTTATAGGCGTCGTTGATCGCCTGCTGAATATTGCCAATAGCATCATCAATCACATCGGCATGCGCCAGTTGGCTGGTTAAAGTCAGCAGACCCAATAACAGAGCGGTAGAGTAACGTTTCATAAGGCCAGACTCGCAGGTGAACTGGCCTTAAGGTAATGACTGGCTGTTAGCGGGAGTAGCGGAGGAATCTCAAATTACCATCACCTTGCGCAGCGCCTGCGCCAGCTGTGCGCGGGTGAACGGTTTTCGCAGTAACGGAACGTCCGGCAGCTGCGGGTTATGCGCCGGGCGCAAATCCTGCCCGCTGATCAGCAGAACCGGCAACTGCGGATAGTGGCTGCGTACATGGCCGATCACCTCCGCACCGCTCAGGCCGCCCGGCAACATCAGGTCGCTGATAAACATGCCGATATCCGGTGATGCGTCCAGCATGTTCAACGCCTGCTCGCCGTTTTCGGCTTCAAGTGTCAGGTAGCCAAGCTGGTGCAGTTGCTCGCACAGGGTCTGCCGCACGCCCGCCTCATCTTCCAGGACCAGCACAAGCAGCTCACTTTCTGCCGGGGCCGTGGTTGCCAGCACGACATCACCGGAGAACGCGGGCAGCGTCGAGCGCAGCAGCTGGAGCCGCACGGTGGTTCCCTGCCCCGGCGCGCTTTCGATCTCAACGCGCCCCCCCGACTGGCGCACAAAGCCGTACACCATCGACAGCCCTAACCCGCTGCCGCTGCCGGTCTGTTTGGTGGTGAAGAACGGTTCAAAGACCTGCGATTTCACCTCCTGCGACATCCCGCAGCCGTGGTCAATCACCTCCAGCGCGACCATATCCTGCCTGCGCCCGTCGCTGCGGGTCACACGCTGGTTCCAGGTGCGAATTTTAATCACACCGTTTTGCCCCTCCATTGCATCACGGGCGTTCATCACCAGGTTGATAATGGCGTTTTCCAGCTGGCTGACGTCAATCCATGCGGGCCACGCCGGGGTTTGCGCTTCAATATCCAGCGTCAGCGTGGCGGGAAGCGAGTGCCGCATCAGCTCGCTCAGGTTCTCCAGCAGCGGCTTCATCTCTACCGCATGGGGTTGCAGGGATTGCTTGCGCGAGAAGGCCAGCAGACGCTGGGTGAGCATGGCTCCGCGTTCCGCGGCTTTAAGCGCACGGGTGATGCGCGGCGCGTCCGGTGATGCCGAATCGGTCAGCTCCAGACTGCCGATAATCACCGCCAGCAGGTTATTAAAATCATGCGCCAGGCCACCCGTCAGTTGCCCGACCGCCTTCATTTTCTGGCTGTGCAGCAGCGCCTCCTCCAGCCCCTGACGTTCGATGCGGTCAACCTCCATCTGTGAGGTCTTCTCATTCAGCAGCCTCGTGGTGTGCTCCAGCGAAGCGGTATTGCGGGCGAAAACGTTAAACGCGCGCGCCAGTTCCCCCAGCTCATCACGCCGCTGTAGCGCGGGCACCGACACATCCTGCTCCCCATGAGCGAGACGCGACATCGCCCTTGAGATAGCCGTCAGGTTGGAGCCCAGATTGCGGTAAATATACCAGCAGGCACAGCCGGTGATGATCAGCGCCAGCACCGCGAAGATGCTGATAAACACGCTGATGGATTGCAGCTCGTGATGGCTCTGGGCCGTGCGAAGCCGGGAAGCCTGCGCCACCTGTTCAACGTACTGATTAATGTCGCTGTTTAATATCGCCACCAGCGCCTTGATGTGGAACATGTACCAACTGATGGACAGATCGCTCTCCTCCAGCTGCGTCGACAGTGGTGCGAGCTTGCGCAGCTCATCATTAAAATCCGGGAGCACCAGGTTGGCCACCGGTTGCAGGGCGCTCGCGGGTAACCCCGCGGTTACTGCATCCAGCTGCTGCACCGTGGCGCGCGGTGAAGGGGTATCAATGGCGGCAACGATCAACCTGTCCATCTCTGCAAGCTGTCGGGCGTCTGGCACATTGCTCGCGTAACGGCGGTTGATATCCTGCAAATGACGCAGGTAGCTTTGGCTTTGATAGAGCGAGCTGAGCAGCGCGTTACGCTCCAGATGCCGCTTTTGCCCGCGCTCCAGCATTCCCGTCACGCTCTGCTGTAATTCATTACTCCTGCGAATAATTCGCGCCACCAGCGCCGGCTCCTGCTGCGCCAGCGGCGCATCGGCAAGTTGATCCAGCGAGTGGCGCAGCGCCATCTGCGTCTGTTTCAGCCGCTCGGCTTCGCCTTTGTACTCCAGCGCACCGACCACCTGCGACAGCCGCACCGCCGCCGTTGCCACATTTGCGGTATCACGGGCGAGGTTCATGCTGCCGGTCATGTCATCCAGCGTTTGCTGTTGGACCTGCTCCTGGATCTGGCTGGCGTGACGAAAGCCGAGCACCGCCACACCGCTGACCATCAGCGTGACGGCGACCACCAGCAGATTAAAAATCAGCAGGCGTCCGCGGGCGCTGGTGAAGAACGGGGGGCGTGAAGACATGGGTTTGGGCTCCTCTGCGGATTGGTGCCTTCACCCTGGCCCTCTCCCACAGGGAGAGGGAAAAGGAAAATGTGATGGCGATTAGCTATTCATAACTATGACAAATATGAACAGCTTCTGACATTTTGCATTTACGCGCCTGTGATGAAGTGCAGATATCGACATTCACAGGAGATCCGCCATGAGCAGAACCCCGGTTTTAGAGATGCGCAATATTGCCAAGACGTTTGGCAATTTCCACGCGCTCAAGGGCGTGGATTTGACGGTTTTCCCCGGAGAGATCCACGCGCTGATGGGGGAAAACGGCGCCGGAAAAAGCACGCTGATGAAGATCCTCGCAGGTGCCTATACCGCCAGCAGCGGCGACATCCTCATCGACGGTAAGCCGTTTCATATCAAAGGGCCGAAGGATGCGCTGGCCGCAGGCATTACCCTGATTTATCAGGAGATGCAGCTTGCTCCTAACCTGACCGTGGCGGAAAACATTTTTCTCGGCAGCGAGCTGTCGCGCGGCGGGCTGGTCCAGCGCAAAGAGATGGCTGCCCAGGCGCAGGCGGTCATTGACCGCCTCGGTGCGCAGTTCAGCGCCACCGACCTGGTCATGAAGCTGACGATCGCCGAGCAGCAGCAGGTGGAGATCGCCCGCGCCCTGCACCGCAACAGCCGCATTCTGGTGATGGACGAACCTACCGCCGCCCTCTCCTCACGCGAAACCCACCGTCTGTTCGAACTGATTTTGCGCCTGCGCGATGAAGGCATGGCGATTATTTACATCAGCCACCGGATGGCGGAAGTGTATGAACTCTCGGACCGCGTCAGCGTGCTGCGCGACGGGCAATACGTCGGCAGCCTGACGCGCGACAGGCTCAACGCCTCCGAGCTTGTGCGCATGATGGTGGGCCGTCCGCTCAGCGATCTGTTTAACAAAGAGCGCGATATTCCCCTCGGCAGCCCGCGTCTTAACGTCCACCACCTCACCGACGGCAAAAAAGTACAGCCGTGCAGTTTGCAGGTGCGCTCCGGTGAAATCGTCGGGCTGGCAGGGCTGGTCGGGGCCGGGCGTTCCGAGCTGGCGCAGCTGATCTTCGGCGTGCGCAAAGCCACCGGCGGCATGATTGAGGTGGACGGCGAACCGGTGGTGATCCACTCCCCGCGCGCGGCCATTGAGAACGGCATCGGTTTTCTTACCGAGAACCGCAAGGAGCAAGGTCTGTTTCTGGAGCTGGCGGCGCAGGAGAACATCACCATGGCGACGCTGGAGCGCGACGCCACCTTCGGCTGGCTGAACCGCAAAAAAGCGCAGTCGATTTCCGATGACGCCATCGCCCTGCTCAATATCCGCGTGCCCCATTCACAGGTGCGCGCGGGCGGGCTCTCCGGCGGCAACCAGCAAAAACTGCTGATCTCCCGCTGGGTGGCGATAGGCCCGCGCATTCTGATTCTGGACGAGCCCACGCGCGGCGTAGACGTCGGCGCAAAAAGCGAGATCTACCGCATCATGAACCAGATGGCGCGCAAAGGCGTTGCGATTCTGATGATCTCCAGCGAGCTGCCGGAAGTAGTAGGGATGAGCGACCGGGTGTACGTGATGCGGGAAGGCAGCATTGCGGGTGAACTGCACGGGCGCGACATCTCTCAGGAAAACATCATGACGCTGGCAACCGGCGTAAACGACACACATCATCAGGCGGTGTAATTATGACAACTCCAACCCATCCGCAGCAGGTGGCGAAATCCGCCTCCGCCAAAAAAATGCTGATGAGCGATCTGATGCAAACGATCGGCATTTTGCCGATTTTAATCCTGATTGTGGCGGTATTTGGCTTTATCGCCCCGAACTTTTTCACCGAGAGCAACCTGCTCAACATTACCCGGCAGGCGTCGATCAACATTGTCCTGGCGGCCGGGATGACCTTCATCATCCTGACCGGCGGGATTGACCTCTCCGTGGGCTCGATTCTGGGCACCACGGCAGTGGCGGCGATGGTGGTCTCGCTTATCCCTGAATTTGCGATGCTCTCCATTCCGGCGGCGCTGATGCTCGGTATGGTGCTGGGGCTGTTCAACGGTGCGCTGGTGGCCTTCGCCGGACTTCCGCCGTTTATCGTTACGCTCGGCACCTATACGGCGCTGCGCGGCGCGGCCTATCTGCTGGCGGACGGCACGACGGTTATTAACTCCAACATTAACTTCGAGTGGATCGGCAATAACTACCTCGGCCCGATTCCGTGGCTGGTGGTGATCGCCCTGGCGGTGATTGTGGTGTGCTGGTTCATCCTGCGCCGCACCACCCTCGGCGTTCACATCTATGCGGTTGGTGGCAACATGCAGGCGGCACGCTTAACCGGCATTAAGGTCTGGCTGGTGCTGCTGTTTGTCTACGGCATGAGTGGCCTGCTCTCGGGCTTAGGCGGCGTGATGAGCGCTTCACGTCTCTACAGCGCCAACGGCAACCTCGGCACGGGGTACGAGCTGGATGCGATTGCGGCGGTGATCCTCGGCGGCACCAGCTTCGTCGGCGGGATCGGCACGATCACCGGCACCCTGGTGGGCGCGCTGATCATCGCCACCCTCAACAACGGCATGACGCTGATGGGCGTCTCCTATTTCTGGCAGCTGGTGATCAAAGGGGCGGTGATCATCATAGCGGTGCTGATCGACAAATACCGTACCCGACACCATCAAAGTGCATAACAACAATACCCTACGTGAGGAATACAGCATGAGATTGAAGCCCTTAGTGACCGCGCTCTGTGCTGGCGCGCTGCTGGCCGCAACCCCGTTTGCGCAGGCAAAAGATCTGAAATCCATCGGCGTGACGGTGGGTGACCTGGCTAACCCGTTCTTCGTGCAGATCACCAAAGGTGCCGAGCTGGAAGCGCGCAAGCTGGCGGGAGATAACGTCAAGGTGACGCTGGTCTCCAGCGGGTACGATCTGGGCCAGCAGGTGTCGCAGATCGATAACTTCATTGCGGCGAAAGTAGACATGATCATCCTTAATGCCGCGGATTCCAAAGGGATCGGCCCCGCGGTAAAACGCGCTAAAGAGGCGGGGATCGTGGTCGTGGCGGTGGACGTGGCGGCGGAAGGGGCCGATGCGACCATCACCTCCGATAACACTCAGGCGGGAGAAATGGCCTGTAAGTACATTACCGACCGCCTGAAAGGTAAAGGCAACGTGGTGATCATCAACGGACCGCCGGTTTCTGCGGTACAAAACCGCGTGGAGGGCTGCCAGACCGAGTTCAGGCGCCACCCGGATATCAAAGTGCTCTCGGATAATCAGAACGCCAAAGGCAGCCGCGAAGGCGGCCTGGAGGTCATGACCTCCCTGCTGGCGGCCAATCCGAAGATCGACGGCGTATTCGCGATTAACGATCCGACCGCGATCGGCGCCGATCTGGCGGCTAAACAGGCTCAACGCAACGAATTCTTTATCGTTGGCGTGGATGGCAGCCCGGACGGTGAAGAAGCCCTGAAGCGTGAAAACTCGCTGTTTGTTGCTACCCCGGCGCAGGATCCGCAGGTGATGGCGGTGAAGGCGGTGGAGATCGGCTATGACATTCTTCAGGGCAAACCTGCGCCGAAAGAGCCCGTGCTGATCCCGGTGACGATGATCGATAAAAAGAACGTCGGCACGTATAAGGGGTGGACGGTTAAGTAAGCCCCTCACCCCGGCCCTCTCCCCAAAGGGGAGAGGGTTAGGGTGAGGGGGCGGCAAAAAAAGTAAGGAGTCCCCATGAAACGCTCCGACATCAACGCGATCCTCGGCCACACACGGCAGTTCTTCTCCATGCACGACGTGCATCTCCCCCCTTTTGCCAGCTTTCCGCCGACAAAATGGCAGCAGCTTGACCAGGCCGCCTGGCAGGAGGTGTTTGACCTCAGGCTCGGCTGGGACGTGACGGCATTTGGTGGCAACAACTTCGCTGCACAGGGGTTAACGCTTTTCACCCTGCGCAACGGCTCCCCCAACGGCGTGCCCTATGAAAAGTGCTATGCCGAAAAAATCATGCATGTCCGCGACGGCCAGGTGACGCCGATGCATTTTCACTGGCGCAAGCGGGAGGACATTATTAACCGCGGCGGCGGGAATCTGATTATTGAGTTATGGAATGCGGGCGCGCATGAAGAGACCGAAAACACCGACGTGACCGTCACGATAGACGGCTGTCGGCAGACGCACGCGCCCGGCAGCCAGCTGCGCCTCACGCCTGGGGAGAGCATCTGCCTGACGCCCGGCCTGTACCACAGTTTCTGGGGTGAACGCGGCTTTGGTGACGTGCTGGTGGGCGAAGTGTCGTCGGTCAATGACGATGAACACGACAACCACTTTTTACAGCCCATTGACCGCTACAACACCATTGAAGAAGACGAACCGGCGGTGCTGGTGCTGTGCAACGAGTACACCCTCTTTCGGATATAAGGAGTGAATGATGCCATTGATTTCTCTTGCCGACGGTCTGGCCCACGCCAGGGAACACCGCTACGCCCTGGGCGCGTTCAACGTGCTCGACTCCCATTTCCTGCGCGCGCTGTTTGCCGCCGCGAAGCAGGAACGCTCGCCGTTTATCATCAACATCGCCGAAGTGCATTTTAAGTACGTGTCTCTGGAGTCGCTGGTGGAAGCGGTGAAATTCGAAGCTGCCCGCCACGATATTCCCGTGGTGTTGAACCTCGACCACGGCCTGCATTTTGAGGCGGTGGTGCGCGCCCTGCGTTTAGGGTTCAGCTCGGTGATGTTCGACGGCTCCACGCTGAGCTATGAGGAAAATATCCGCCAGACCCGGGAAGTGGTGAAGATGTGCCACGCGGTGGGCGTCTCGGTAGAGGCGGAGCTGGGCGCGGTAGGCGGGGATGAAGGTGGCGCGCTGTACGGTCATGCGGATGAAGCCTTCTTTACCGACCCGCAACTGGCGCGCGAATTTGTTGATTCAACCGGCATCGATGCGCTGGCGGTTGCCATTGGCAACGCGCACGGCAAATACAAGGGCGAGCCGAAGCTTGATTTTCCGCGTCTGGACGCCATTCGCCAGCAGACGGGCCTGCCGCTGGTTTTACACGGTGGCTCTGGCATAAGCGACACTGATTTCCGCCGCGCCATTGAACTCGGTATTCATAAAATCAATTTCTATACCGGCATGTCGCAGGCCGCACTTGCCGCCGTTGAGCAACGCATGGCGAACCGCCAACCGCTTTACGATGAGTTTGCCGAGCTGCTGCTGGGCATTGAAGAGGCCATTACCGATACGGTTGCGGAACAGATGCGCATCTTCGGCAGTGCGGGGCAGGCCTAATGGAACGCAAAGGGATCGTCGCCGCAGGCAATATGCTGGTGGATCACGTCCACCAGATCGTACAGTGGCCGGAGCGCGGCTGGCTGGCAGAAATCACCCACAGCGAACGCTCAACCGGCGGTGCGCCACTCAACGTTCTGCTGACGCTGGCGAAAATGCACGTCGGCCTGCCGTTACAGGCGGTGGGGCTGATTGGGGAAGACAGCGACGGAGACTATATTCTGGCGATGCTCGACCAGTATCACGTCAATCGCCAGCGCGTGCAGCGCACGACGTTCTCCCCAACGTCGATGTCGCAGGTGATGACCGACCCCAGCGGACAGCGCACCTTTTTCCACTCGCCGGGCGCCAACCGCCTGCTGGATCTTCCCGCCTTCGATCGTTTAGACGGATCGCTGAAGATCTTCCATCTCGGCTATCTGCTGCTGCTCGACAGCCTGGATATGCCGGACGAGGAATTTGGCACCCGCAGCGCGCGGTTACTGGCACAGATGCACGATCAGGGGTATGAAACCTCGCTCGATCTGGTGTCCCGCAAGGGCGACCCGCGCTATCAGCCGCTGGTGCTCCCTGCCCTGCGCCATCTTGATTATCTGGTGATTAACGAGCTGGAAGCCGGTGAGTTTAGCGGGCTTGAGATCCGCGACAGCCATGATGCGCTGAACATGTCCCATATCGCCGACGCTGCCGCACTGCTGCTGGCGGCAGGCGTGCGACAGCGGGTGGTGATCCACTGTCCGGAAGGGGCATGGGGTGAATCGCCGGGTGAAAAAGGGCAATGGGTTCCGTCGTGGAAGCTGACGCAGGACGAGATTATCGGCAGCGTCGGCGCGGGCGACGCGTTTTGCGCGGGCTTTTTATACGGCTGCCATGAATCCCTGCCGCTGACGGAGAGTATTTATCTGGCGCACGCCTGCGCGCGGGCCAGCCTGCTGGCGGCTAATGCAATTGACGGCGCGAAAACGCTGGCCGAGCTTCAGACGTTTATTCAGGAGAACGGTCAGGCGGCTTTCTCATGATGGGAAACGTCCGTGGCAAAAACATAGCCCAGACCGCGAATGGTTTTGATCAGCAGAGGTTGGTGCGGATTAACCTCAATTTTTCGCCGTAACCGCATGATCAACACGTCGATAGTGCGGTCAAAGACCTCGGCGCTTTCGCTGTGGGTCAGTTCAAGCAGCTGTTCACGGCTCAGTACCCGGCGGGCGTTTTGCGTTAATGCCAGCAGCAGGCCATATTCGCCCTGGGTTAACGGCACGGTATTACGCTGCGGATCGCTCAGCTCGCAGCGGGTGGTGTCCAGCGTCCAGCCGTTAAAGGCAATACCTTCAACGCGCGGCGTGGCAGGCTCCGCGGCCAGCGCACCGGTACGACGCAGCACCGCCTTAACGCGGGCGACCACCACGCGCGGATTGAACGGTTTTCCGATGTAATCATCAGCGCCCATTTCCAGCCCAACGACCACATCTGATTCACTTCCCAGCCCCGTCAGCATCACCACCGGTAGCGACGGTCGCCGCTTTTGCATCTGCAGCAAAACCTGTAATCCGTTGATATCCGGCAGCATCATGTCCAGCAGAACCAGCGCAATGCCGGAGTCCTGCTGGACACGGTTCACCGCTTCCTGACCGGTGTGACACGTCAGCACGGTAAAGACGTGCTCGCTGAGCACATCCTGTAGCAGTTCGCAGACTGCGACATCATCATCAACCACCAGAATCGCCGGTTTCATCGCATGCTTCCGTCAGGGAATTATGTTAAGTCTGAACCATTCTGCCGCCGGCTCCAGCCGAATTGTTTTTTACGTGACGGAAATTCAATCCATGTCACATCCCCTGCCCTTTCGACACGTCAATTTTGACGATTGGCTGTTTTTCGTCAGGGTTTTGCCCCGCAAAGGGTCGTAAAGTCAGGAAATACCCATAGTAAAAACATGGCATAGAAGCTGCATATTGGGCAGGTAAGAACTGTTTAACTGGAGCAAAGTGATGAAAAAAGTCGTCACGGTTTGCCCTTATTGTGCCTCAGGTTGCAAGATCCACCTGGTGGTCAATAACGGCAAAATCGTCCGGGCGGAAGCGGCGCAGGGTAAAACCAATCAGGGCACGCTGTGCCTGAAAGGGTACTACGGCTGGGATTTTATTAACGATACCCAAATCCTCACCCCGCGCCTGAAAACCCCTATGATCCGCCGCGAGCGCGGCGGCAAGCTGGAAGCCGTCTCCTGGAATGAAGCGCTGGATTATGTTGCCACGCGCCTTAGCGCCATCAAGGCCAAGTATGGCCCGGATGCGATTCAGACCACCGGCTCCTCACGCGGAACCGGGAATGAAACCAACTATGTGATGCAAAAATTCGCGCGCGCCGTTATTGGTACCAATAACGTCGACTGCTGCGCTCGCGTCTGACACGGCCCATCGGTTGCAGGTCTGCACCAGTCGGTCGGTAACGGCGCAATGAGTAATGCCATCAATGAGATAGATAACACCGATCTGGTGTTCATCTTCGGCTATAACCCGGCGGATTCTCACCCTATCGTCGCGAATCACGTGATTCGCGCCAAACAGAACGGGGCGAAAATCATCGTCTGCGATCCGCGCAAAATTGAAACCGCGCGCATTGCCGATATGCACATCGCACTGAAAAACGGCTCAAACATCGCGCTGTTAAATGCAATGGGGCACGTCATTATTGAGGAGAACCTCTACGACCAGGCGTTTGTCGCGAGCCGTACGGAAGGGTTTGAAGAGTATCGCAAGATTGTCGAAGGCTATACGCCGGAGTCCGTAGAGGCGATAACCGGCGTCAGCGCACAGGAGATCCGCCAGGCGGCGCGGATGTACGCCGGAGCGAAAACCGCCGCCATTCTGTGGGGTATGGGCGTGACCCAGTTCTACCAGGGCGTGGAAACCGTGCGCTCGCTCACCAGCCTCGCCATGTTGACCGGCAATCTGGGTAAAGCGCATGTGGGCGTGAACCCGGTACGTGGTCAGAATAACGTGCAGGGCGCGTGCGACATGGGCGCGCTGCCGGACACCTATCCGGGCTACCAGTACGTCAAATTCCCGGAAAATCGCGAGAAATTCGCGAAGGCCTGGGGCGTGGAGAGCCTGCCTGAGCACACGGGGTATCGCATCAGCGAGCTGCCGCACCGCGCGGCGCACGGTGAAGTGCGTGCGGCCTACATCATGGGTGAAGATCCGCTCCAGACCGACGCCGAGTTGTCTGCGGTGCGTAAGGGCTTTGAGGATCTGGAGCTGGTGATTGTTCAGGATATCTTTATGACCAAAACCGCGGCGGCGGCGGATGTGATTTTACCGTCGACCTCCTGGGGAGAGCATGAAGGTGTCTATACGGCGGCAGACCGCGGCTTCCAGCGCTTCTTCAAGGCTGTCGAGCCGAAGTGGGATCTGAAAACGGACTGGCAGATCATCAGCGAAATCGCCACCCGCATGGGCTACCCGATGCACTACAACAACACCCAGGAGATCTGGGACGAGTTGCGGCATCTGTGCCCGGACTTTTATGGGGCAACCTATGAAAAAATGGGTGAGCTAGGCTACATCCAGTGGCCATGCCGGGATGAGTCAGAGGCGGATCAGGGAACGTCGTACCTCTTTAAAGAAAAATTCGACACCCCGAACGGGCTGGCGCAATTCTTCACCTGCGACTGGGTCGCGCCGATCGATAAACTCACCGACGAGTATCCGATGGTGCTCTCCACCGTGCGTGAAGTGGGCCATTACTCCTGCCGTTCCATGACCGGCAACTGCGCCGCGCTGGCGGCGCTGGCGGATGAACCGGGCTACGCGCAGATCAACACCGCCGATGCCGAACGGCTCGGTATTGAAGATGAAGCGCTGGTGTGGGTGAACTCGCGTAAAGGCCGCATCATTACCCGCGCGCAGGTCAGCGACCGTCCGAACAAAGGCGCGGTCTATATGACCTACCAGTGGTGGATTGGCGCCTGTAACGAGCTGGTGACGGAGAACTTAAGCCCGATAACCAAAACGCCGGAGTATAAATACTGCGCCGTAAACGTGGAGCCCATAGCGGATCAGCGCGCAGCGGAACAGTACGTGATCGACGAATATAACAAGCTGAAAGCCCGCCTGCGTGAAAGCGCAATGGGATGAAGCTGTTAATTAATCGCTGACTAAATGGGGTGAGATATTCACCCCATTATTATTTCTGGCATCGCTATTAATAATATCAATATATTTCTCTGAAGACGTCTCGCAGAAAAATGTAATTTGCGCGAAAATTAATTACATCTTTGCATTTTAATTCAGAGGGATAAGATATGCGGCGGGTGCTTAAGACTTTCTGTCTTGAGCATTGTTGAGGGACAGAAAGTGGAAAGCCCCGGGAAATTTGCATTTACCTGTACTGACCCCAAAAAGTTGGACAGTTAAACACGAGGCACATAGGTCTGGGTTCGATA